>DLYT01000090.1:909-3939 GCA_003447595.1 Porphyromonadaceae bacterium | reverse complement strand
AAATAAGCCAGTACAGCAATCCCAATAGAGATAATACCATTTAGGATAAATGGAAATAGTTCGCTGTGTTGATGTAGAATGAACTGGAATGCATCTACAATAAACGGACAAAGCAAGATCGCCAAATAGTTTGTCGACATCACAAATGCCAAGGCCAAAACAGCCTTATCATGACGCGCGGCCAGCGTTGTTTTATCATAAATAAGCGGTTGCAAAATACCATATCCGCTACCTACCATAAATACACCTAGTGCAATGATAAAGATTGATTTGAAAATAACGATCAAGAAAAGGCCGATCGCAATTTCAGCAAAGCTAAATGCCAGCACCTTATTTTCAAGCACCTTGATGATTTTATTGATAAATAGTCCGGGCAGCATCATTGCGAGGAAGAACAATGAGATCATTGAACCGGAATACGAACTGCTCAATTTATAATCCTGAATTACAAAAGGGAGATTGAATGAAACCACGAGAACGAGATACGTCGCCATAAAATAAACAAGCATCAATCCGCCAAGTATGTTCCAATTGATTGCTTGTCCGGGTTTAAGCAGAGGCGACTCTTTGATTGCGGTTGCAGTCTTTGTTCCGGCTTGTTGCTCACCAATATAATGTGCGTCATTCTTGGCCAAAACGCTATTTCTAAGGTAATAAGAAAGCAGAATGGCAAATGCAGGAATCAAGTACACAACGAAAGGATAATGCCAGTTGTAGTTTGCCAACCAACCGGTAAGGAATGTCGCGAGCACCAACGTCAGGTTGGTAATCGACGAACTCAACCCAAGCTGTTTGGTTCGGTATTCACCCACGAAAAAGTCGGCAATCAATCCGGTCGAAAGCGGTATTACCATACCGGCCCCCACACCGAGCAAACAACTGATAAAAATCAGTTCCAGCATACTATTCGCGAAGAAATAAAGAATACCACTGGCAAGGAAAATCGCAAGACCGATAATTAATATGGTGGTTTTGTCCTTACTCTCACTCAGCTTACCCGAAAGCAATACAAACGGGATAATCAGTAACGAAGGCAATGATGTAAGCATCTGTATCTCGAGGTCTGATACATGCGGAAATATTTTATCTAAGTCGCCCAAAATAGGAGACACAGCCAATCCCGGAAGCGATGTAATGGCCGAAATAGACCAAATTGCAATAAGGGTCATCAACGGTATAGAACCCTGCCCAGTTTGTACTCTCATAACGCATTAGTTTAAATCATAAAATCAGTTTAAATAACCAAATTTGTTTTCTCTCTATATAAGTTGAAACTTACCTGTGAGTGAAACACAATAAATAGTTCAAAGTTGTATATTTTATGAAAGCTTAAAATATTAATTCATCCGTATAGACACAAAAAATCCCTCCTGAAAACGAATACTTCAGGAGGGATCTATCATGAAAGCCTTGTGCTTATTCTACAATACGTGTAATATCTGTTGTTGGTTTCGGATAACCTTTACTCTTAATATATGCTTTGGTTGCATCCACCATCTCTTGCGAAATCGAGTAGTTGTACTCTGCATAATCATTGAGGGCGATATCGCCTGTCCAGAAGAAGCCCCACTTATCGAAGAAGTCGGTAAGGTCTAGCTTTGCCACGTCGCAACAGATCTCTACAAATTCAAACTGATTTTTGATTGCGTCGTTACCGGTGCCGGCATCGGGGCGATTACGCATTTCCTCCATCACGTCGGCATAGAAATCAGGCTTGTTGTTTTGCGAGAAATAAAGCTGTAACTGCCAGAACGGAACCAAGCGGTCGAATACATCCGTGCCGTCAAGCAGCGACTTCTTCGGATTCGCCTCGATGATGTTCTTACGTGCCGAAGCATAATTCTTTTGGTTCTTGATACGGCTTTCGTTACCCATCATCGCACTAGTATAAAGCGAGAAGATATTATTACTTACTTCGGTCATACCACCCCACGTCATTTGTGGCGACATTTGCAATACGTGACCAACCTCATGGCTAAAGCCCCAGCAAGGGTCGCCCGAAATTACCACACTCGGATCGGCTACCATGCGCATGGTGCCCGCATCGCCCAGATACGCCACGCCGTCACCATCGCGAAACATATAATAATTGAAGTTTACACGCGCCAAGATTCTGTTCTTCGGCACTTTGTTGTACTTCACCAATCCGTTCAAAACGTACATGTGATTCAGCATCGTATCGTAATTGCTGATCAAATCTACCCCTTTGCTGCGTGTATATTGGTTGAACCATTCTACCGGATACGCCACTTGAATGTGTTTTCCGCGCGCGTCCATTACGGGGCTTACGGCATTATCCAATAGTTTGTTCCAGTCGTCGTTGTTGTGCTTTGCAATATCGAAGTATCCGTTTACCTTACCGGTAGGGAAGTGCACCGCAATGCGTGGAGCCGCATCAGCGTTATCGTCAAAATAATCCACATATACATTGCCGCCTTTTTCCACTTGGATGATATTGACACCTTCGCTCAGTGGGATCTCTTGTTTGAATAGCCCCCAACCATCCGGGTCTTCGGTGGGTTTGACACCCTCGGCAGGTTTGCGCATCCAATTCGGAACAAGCAATCCGATTTGTTTGCCGTTGGTAGGGCCCACAATCACGGTATGCTCTCCGGCATCGAGATACATACCGGTAATATTTTCGTATCGGCTAAACCCGTCGCCGAATTTAAGGGTTTTACCTAAAGCGGCAGGCGAAGGATAAGCTTCGTAGCTGGTGCAGCGATATTCGGTCTCATAACTGTTGTTGAGAAGCTTTTCGGCCACCTCTTTCATCAGCGGACTTTTAAAGTCGGCCAGCGTCGCTGCGTCCACATTGTCTTTTAGTGCGCCACACGAAGCATCGGTAAAGTACTGCATGTCGCTCGAGATTGCTTCGCCGGGCGTAAGCGTTCGCGAACAACTCATAAGCATCATAAAGAGAGAAACTGTTAGCAATAATTGTTTCATGGATATATATTTAAAGTTAAATGTAAAAAATCGTATTAGACTGTATTTTGCAAAAGTAGTGCATTATATTTGTTTACAGAA
>DLYT01000090.1:0-665 GCA_003447595.1 Porphyromonadaceae bacterium | reverse complement strand
ATAACGCTTCCTGTCAAGAAAGAAACCGAGCAGCTGATCCGATTAGCGCTCCCTATTATCCTATCTTCTTTACTGCAAATGACCTACAACATCATCGACATGATCTGGGTGGGACATTTGGGAAGCGCCGAGATCGCCGCGGTAGGAACGGCGGGCTTTTATATCAAATTAGGCTGGGCCATATCGAGTGTCATTACGATGGGAGCGATGGTATTGGTATCGCACAATGTAGGGTCTAACGACAAGCGGGCACTGCAAACCTATATATCCACTTCGGTCAATGCCATTATCGCAATGGGAGCCCTCTATTCCCTGGTGATGCTTTTCTTGCCGCAGTATCTGATCGGATTCTTCAAAATAGAGAGCATGCAGGTAAATACCTTGGCCGAGACTTATTTAAAGATCAGTTCGGTTTCGGTAATCTTGTCTTTTCTTAACCTGCTTTTTACCTCGATTCTCAATGCCCACGGTAAGACGAAACTCTCTTTTCGTTCGGTTCTTTACGGCAACATCATCAATATCATTCTCGATCCGCTCTTTATCATTGTACTCGACGGAGGCGTAGCCGGTGCCGCATGGGCCACGGTGATCTCGCAACTGGGTTCGTCTGTTTACTTCTTTTACATCATCTACAAGCAAGACTTGATCAGCATCAAATGGTTGGA
>DLYT01000104.1:4671-7986 GCA_003447595.1 Porphyromonadaceae bacterium | reverse complement strand
AACCGCAATCCAAAACCTCGCTTCTTTATTCAGATCGGAGCTTCACCTATCTTTACGGTATTGCCCAATACGTTTATGAACGATTACATCACTTATTGCGGTGGTGAAAATATTGCACACGATCTCACTGCGGGAACAATCGGAAAAGAGCTTGTGATTGCACGCAAACCAGATTATATATTTGTAGTTACGATGGGTATCACCGGCGACGAAGAAAAAGCAATGTGGAGTGTCTTTAAAAACATTCCGGCTTCGAAGAATGACAACATCTTTATTCTCGACTCGAATATTGCTTGTCAGCCTACGCCGATCACCTTTATCGAAACACTTGATCTTATAACCAATTGCATCAATAAGAAATGAAAGAAACTGGATTAATACACATTTATACCGGCGATGGCAAGGGTAAAACCACTGCTGCGGTCGGACTCGCTACACGTGCCTTAGGTAACGACTTCAAGGTTTGTTACGTATCATTTCACAAACGTCCCGAAATCTACGGTTATGCCGAGAAGGATAGCTTGAAGAAGCTTGGAGCTACTGTGCTTCACTTTGCAAAAGGACATCCTTTTTTAGATCGTTCTATTCCGGTGGAAACGATGGTAAAGGAAGTTCCTGAAGGTCTTGCTCACGTAGAGAAACTGATCAATGAAGAACACTTCGATTTGCTTATCTTGGATGAGTTGGTGATTTCGGTGCGCGATAACTTCATTCCCGAAGAGCGTGTTATTGAGTTTATCAAGAATAAACCTGCCGATCTTGAATTGGTCATTACCGGTCGCGGTGCTACACCCGGCTTGATAGAAATAGCCGACTATGTAAGCAACATTCAGAAAATAAAGCATCCTTTCGATAAAGCAATAACCAGTAGAAAAGGAATCGAATACTAATTCGTACAAGCTGTTTGCTCGAAGCAACGCATTCGAATCAGGTTCGTACAAGTAGCATTATACAATCAACATGAAACAACTGTCGTCCAAAACCCTCTCGGCTCTTATACTTCTACCATTGATGCTTTTGATTGCATCGATGTTGTCGTTGAGTATCGGAGAAGTAGAGATTCCTTTCGGAAATATCCTTGATACATTCAATAACCCCGATTCGATGGAATATGCGGTATTGAAGTATATCCGTGTACCACGCACTTTACTGGCAATAACTATTGGTGGAAGTTTGAGCCTTTCGGGGGTAATTCTTCAGGGGATCTACCGCAATCCGCTCGTTGAGCCCTATACACTCGGTATTTCGGGAGGTGCATCATTGGGTATTACCTTTGCCATTATTTCAGGTTTGTTTGCCATGAATGCGGTTGCATTGCCAGTAGCCGGTTTTATCGGAGCCTTTGCAACCATCTTTTTGGTTTATACACTCAGTGTACGTAAAGGAATGGTGAGCATCAGTCGCATGCTTTTGATAGGGGTAATGATTAGCTTTATTTCATCGGCAGTTGTGATGTTTTTGATGTCGATTACGGCAGTTGAGAATATTCATGGGATTGTGTTCTGGACGATGGGCTCGCTGAATGAAACAAATACAGCTCTGATATACGGGATGGTTATTATATCGTTGGCAGTACTGCTGCTTTCGTATTTGTTTGTTGGGCCGCTCAATGTATTGCGCTTGGGCGAGACCAAAGCAAAACACTTGGGGATAAACACGCAAACTACGATTCGTTTTTTGTTTTTGCTTACCTCGCTACTTACCGGAACTTGTATCGCGGTAGGAGGAGTGATCGGTTTTGTGGGATTGATTATACCGCATGTAACCCGTCTTTGGATTGGTACCGATTACCGATCACTGTTGTTTGCTTCTTTCTTTTCAGGAGGGATTTTCCTGTTGTTGTGTGATATTGTTGCTCGCACCATCATTGCTCCAAACGAACTTCCTATCGGTGTAATTACCGGTATTGTGGGAGGTATAGCCTTTATTGCTATTTTGAGCAGACCGAGTTCTAATTCAAAAATAATGTAAGATGAGCATGTTAGAGATTACAGATCTTGTGTGTGGCTATGGCAATGATTTTTGCTTGGATCAGGTAAATATCACCATTGAGGGAGGTGCATTTACAGGAATCATCGGTCCCAACGGATCGGGGAAGAGTACACTCTTCAAGGCGATCGCATCTGATATTCCGATTCGAAGCGGATCGGTACGTTTGGCCGGAAAAGACACAACGGCTCTTTCGCTCAAAGAACGAGCACGTATGCTTTCGGTCGTAACGCAGTTTCAGGAGTTGTCACCCATTACGGTAGAAGAGTTCGTACTGATGGGACGTACTCCATACAGAGGAAACTTTCAGTTCTTCAACTCGCGTGAAGATTATCAGATTGTGAATTACTTTATCGAGCTCACGGGGATTAAGCATCTTCGTCATAAGCGCATTACCGAACTTAGCGGTGGAGAACAACAAATGGCATCCATTGCCTCGGCTTTGGCACAAGAACCCAAGTTGCTTTTACTTGACGAAGCTACTTCGCATCTCGATATTACGCATCAGATACGCATCATGAATTTGTTGCAGGAGCTAAACGAAACGCGCGGACTTACCATTGCGATGATCATACACGATTTGAGTTTGGCCGGCGAGTTTTGCAGTAACCTGGTGATGATGAAAAAAGGAAAAGTATATGATCAGGGAACACCGAAAGAAGTGTTGACCTATCAAAATATAGAAGCTGTTTACGAAACGGTTGTTGTGGTAAACAGCAATCCGATTTCTAACAATCCGGTTGTGTTTCCCATTGCAAAGCGTCGGCTCGACGAATGCAAGAAGAATATGCAGCCACAAGCAGAACTGAAATAAAGGATGATCATTACAATTGTACGACACGGTGAAACCATCGAGAATAGTAGACGTATCTGCCAAGGACAGTTGCCCGGTACATTATCTGAGCAAGGTATTTTGCAAGCGCAACAACTTGCGGCATCCTTAGCGAAAAACGTAGTTGCCGATGCGATTATCACCAGTGATCTCCAACGAGCCATTGATACGGCAGAGATTCTTCGTGAGGTGATTGCACCTAAGTTGCAATTGCAAACAGACGAACGATTGCGTGAACGAGGTTTCGGATCATTTCAAGGCTGTGTGTTTCCCGACGAGGAGTCAGAGTTTCATTTGCCTTCCGATGCAGAAACAGAGCAGTCCTTGTTGCAGCGTACGCAAAGCATGGCAGCATCCTTAATTGCGTTGCCCTACCAGCATGTATTGGTGGTAAGTCACGGTGTTACGATCAAAGCACTTCTGGCACACTTGCTCGAGGATGTCAAGTTGTACGATACATTACCTATCGTGAGCAACTGCTCGGTAAGTGAACT
>DLYT01000104.1:1199-4424 GCA_003447595.1 Porphyromonadaceae bacterium | reverse complement strand
AAGAAACAGTAGAATAAAATAAGACGAACGAGAAACGGCAGCAGTTGTCGGTTCTCAGAGAAAACAGAAACACTACTTTTTTATTTATCGCTTCATTGGTAAAATGGAATTTGGTACTCCTCGCAGAGGATAAGCCAAAGCTGTACCCGCAGCCGTATGTTCTAAATCAAGCACTGATAGCAGCCACTGTGTAACAACGGGAAGGCATCAGTATGCAGAACGAGCCGGAAGACCTACCAATAGGCACAAACCATTGCTTTCGGGACTAAGAGCAACATGGCGGACTTATTGCGTTGATGCGCATATCCTTTCGCATCGATTCCTTAAACTTCCTCCCTTGAATTCCCCTCGAAGGTTATTGGTTAAGCATTTCGTTTAACTATTGACTTTATTAAAAATGAAAATCAAAACACTGGCCGGAACGATGGCCATTCTTTCTTCTTCAGTTGTTTTTTCACAGGAAAAACCCAAAACGATTGATCTCAACGAGGTCTTGGTCACGGCTTCGCGTATGCAATTGCCGTTGAAGTCGATCCCTCAAAAGGTTGAGGTGATTGATCAGGCACAGATTCAAGCCAATCCTTCCGAAAACTTAGGTGAAATCCTAAAACGCTCTACAAGTCTTGATATCATTCAATATCCGGGAGCTTTGGTTACCGTGGGGATGCGAGGGTTTCCGGCTACGGCACATAGTAGAAGTTATACGTTGCTATTGATAGACGGCAAACCGGCCGGCTCTAACAACCTTGCTACAATTCCCGCAGATTTTATTGAGCGCATCGAAGTGGTAAAAGGTCCTTATTCGGTGCTTTACGGATCCGATGCCATGGGTGGCGTTATCAATGTGATTACCAAAGCTCCTACGGCAAAGGCTTCGGGCAAAGTGGGAGTGAGCGTTGGTAACTTCGGACAAACCAACTTGATGGGTGATGTCTCTGCCAGCATTAGCAACAAGCTACGTTTCGCATTTGGCTTCTCTCGCAAGCAGCAAAACAAAGATTATCGCATCGGTTCCAACAACTTGCTTCATATTTCGGAAACCGGAGAAAACATATTGGATAAGAAATCGTATGGCGATCAAATGACGAATACGCAATTCGAAATCAATCAATTCAATGGTAAGTTGCAATATCAAATAGACGATAAATGGAGTGCTTCGTGGTTCTCTACACTTACGTTGTCTAACGATATCGAGACTCCGGGCAATTACTGGCATAGCAACGGTATGTCTAAAAAAGACATCGACCGTATCTCAAACTACGTAGATGTAACACGCACTACAGCTAATAACCAGTTGACCATTTCTCCGTATTATACGTCTCAAAACGAATCGAACTACGATAACAATACCGACTCTGCGTTTATCAAATCGAAAGAGAAGATCAAGCAGTACGGTGTAAAAATGGGCAACTCGCATACTTGGGGAGATTTCAGATGGCTTGTAGGTGCCGACTTCGAAGGTTATAAAGTGGCATCTGAGAAGTTCTCAGAGAAAACGGTACCCTCTACACCGCTTCGTCCCGATCATCATCGTAATGCCGTGTCTGCCTTTACGCAGTTAGCCTACACATACAACAACTTGTTTGTAAATGCCGGGTTGCGTTATAACTTTATCCGTTACACACTTGAAGCAAATGAGATGCTGAAGAGTGATAAGAAAAGTACAAACTATTCAAATGTGAATCCGTCATTGGGTCTTACCTACAAGTTTACGAAAGAGCTCTCTGGGCATGCTAGTGTTGGTAATGCGTTCTACGTACCCGATGCTTACAAAACAGCCGGTCTGTACAAAGTTGGGAAAAAGATTTACGTCGGAAATCCCGATTTGAAACCGGAAACATCTACTTCCTATGATCTTGGTTTGCGCTACGAATACAAAGATTACATCAGTGTAGACGCTACGTATTTCCAAAACTTCTACAAGCATAAGATTGTAAACGATAACAGTCGCAAAGACACAACTTCGTATAAGAATGCGCAAGATGGTATGATGAATGGTCTGGAGTTGATGCTTTCGTCAAACATTGCCTCGTTCTGGACTACAAACTATAAAATCAACCTGTACGGAGGTATTACCTACTACTTCAACAACGAGTTTAAGGACAAAGGTAAAGATGCCGATGGTAAGGAGATTACGGTTACGAAAGAGATGCTTTACATTCGCAAGGCTTCGGGTAACTTCGGGGTTGCTTTTGATAACAACAACGGTTTTTTGGCTCGCTTGAATGCACGCTACATTGGTAAGCGTCTCGAGAATGACTGGATGGGAGACTTACGTCCGGATATCAAACCTGAGAATTATTATGCAAAAGATGGCTACACTGCTGCTGATAAGATTTTGCAACATCCGGCTCATATGGTGTTTGACCTTTCTTCGAGCTATATGATCAATTCGCACTTCAAGGTTGGATTCTCAATCGCAAACTTGTTCGACGAAAACTATACCGAGAAAGATGGTTACAACATGCCTGGACGTAGCTTTATGGGACATGTGAGTTATCAATTTTGATGCTCCAAAATTGGGGTAATAGCTTTTCTTTTTACTTTCTTTCTTCAGGAAAAGAAAGTAAACAAAGAATCCCGTCGCTTGTATTTCAAGGCTAAAAAGTACAGCTCTACGGGAAGCAAGAGGCTAGCCGCTGCGCTTCGGCCTCTTGCTTTTTCCCTTCGAGCTGCACTTTTCTTTACGCCTTTCAATACTAGGCGAATTTAAATAAAATGCGAAGCTAATGCTCTCATAAAAAACAAAGCATTTAAGAGGGTGCCAAAAGGTGCCTGTCAAGAGTTAATAAATTCCGTAATAAGATATTGAACTGATGAGACAAAAGATGATATTTGTTCGAAGAAATAAAAACAAGATACAATGAAAGAGATCATATTCGTAACAGGTGGTCAGCGCTCGGGCAAAAGCCGATATGCGCAAAGTTTGGCCGAAAGCATGTCTGACAAACCTGTTTATTTGGCTACGGCTCGCAGATGGGACGAAGACTTTGAAAATCGCATTCGTCGTCATCAGGCCGATCGTGGAGAGCAATGGGAAACCATTGAGAAAGACAAAGACATCAGTTCGCTCGACCTTTCGGGCAAGACGGTTTTGCTCGATTGCATTACCCTTTGGCTTACCAATATCTTTCACGACAATGGGTACGACCTCAACAAGTCGGTCGAAGAAGCAAAGGTAGAGTGGAGCAAGTTTGCCGATCAAGACTTTCGCCTCATTGTAGT
>DLYT01000104.1:0-912 GCA_003447595.1 Porphyromonadaceae bacterium | reverse complement strand
ACCCATGCCGACAAAGTAGTAGCAATGATCTCAGGTATCCCTTTACAATTAAAATAACAACGACATGATAGAACAACAACTCATTCATAAAATCAACACCCGAACCAAACCAATGGGCTCGCTAGGTAAACTGGAAGCGATAGCTCTAAAGATCGGAAAGATCCAAAATACCCTTACACCGGAACTACGCAATCCCTGTATCTTGGTATTTGCTGCCGATCACGGCATTGCAGATGCTGGCGTAAGTCCGTGCCCGAAAGAGATCACGCACCAGATGGTTCTTAACTTTGTAAACGGCGGAGCGGGGATTAATGTATTTACCCGTCAGCATGGTATTAACCTGCGCGTAATCGATGGAGGTGTAGACTATGACTTTCCCGAAGGTTGTGGTGTAGAGAGTTGCAAGTTGGCTCGAGGAACCAACAACATGCTTCACCAACCAGCTATGGATTTAGATCTGTGTCGTTTGGCGATGCAAAAAGGAGCTGAATACGTACGTCGCGAGTTCGAAAACGGTTGCAATGTGATTGGTTTTGGAGAGATGGGAATTGGCAATACATCTCCTGCTTCATTGTTGCTGCATAAGTTTGCCGGTGTTTCACTAGCCGACTGTGTAGGTCGAGGAGCCGGACTTAATCCCGAAGGAGTAGAGCGCAAATACCAAATCTTGAGTGAGGTTGCCGCAAAGTACAACCCTCAAACTCCACTCGAAACCCTTGCTACCTTCGGCGGTATTGAGATCGCGATGATGGTAGGTGGTATCTTGGAAGCAAAGAAAAACAATATGCTTATTCTTGCAGACGGATTTATCGCCACATCGGCCTTTATTACGGCTTATGAGATGCAACCCGATATTTTGGATAATACCTTGTTCTCGCATTCGTCTAACGAGAAAGGTCATGTGTTGATGCT
>DLYT01000085.1:6742-7174 GCA_003447595.1 Porphyromonadaceae bacterium | reverse complement strand
ATCAAACTACCTATTGGGAAGTTCTCCGCGCCGCAAGTGAGACTAACCAAGTGGATGTTTTCGGCAGTATTTGTAACTCCCGACGGGCAACAAGCTGTAGACGGACTTATTTACTCACCGGATAAAAAGAAATAACAATAATATAATTTTGCCACACGCTTTATCAACCGAGATAATCGTGTGGCATTTTCTTATCTTTGCAACATCAATCCAAGTCAACCTCCTATTTTAAATGAAGCAAAATATATTAGCTCTTTACGCCATCAAACTATCCAAGTGGTTTTCGCTTGTAATGCCGGTAATTGTACTGTTTTATGAGAAAAACGGACTCACCTTGCAAGATATTTTTATGCTTAAAAGTGTATACTCTATTGCCGCTGTGGCATTGGAGATTCCTTCGGGCTATCTGGCCGATGTATGGGGGAAGAAGAA
>DLYT01000085.1:2464-6415 GCA_003447595.1 Porphyromonadaceae bacterium | reverse complement strand
TATGATACGACGCTTCACTTTAAGAAGCAAGATTTGTACCTACGCTATGAAGGACGCATCATGATGATCGGGAACTTTGCCGAAGCCTTGGCCGGAATTGCCGGAGGTTTGCTTGCTGCTTATTCGATTCGTATGCCGTTTTACTTGCAAGCAGTTGTCGCATTTAGCGGCATTCCGGCAGCATTATTTTTAAAGGAATACACGTCGAAACTCGATATCAAGAACCCCATGAAAGAGATTGTTCGTATCGTGCGTTATTCGCTCGTAACGAACAAACCGTTATTTTACAACATCATGTTTTCGGGTATTATAGGTGCGGCCACGTTGACAATGGCTTGGTTTGTACAACCGGTATTGATTGATCTGAAAACGCCCACATCCTACTTTGGAGTTATTTGGACGGTACTCAACCTAACCGTTGGCTTCTCTGCGTTATACTCCGACCGTGTAGAGCGAGCCATGGGACCTACACGAATGGCATGGCTTATCCTTTTCTTTATTGCCGGAGGTTATGTAGCGTTGGCATTCAATCTTACTTGGGCAGCATTGCTTGTTTTGTTGATCTTTTTTGTGGTGCGTGGTTTTGCTACACCTATCTTGAAAGGATATATCAACCAGATGACGATGTCGGAGATGCGCACCACCGTATTGTCGATCCGTAACTTTGTGATCCGTATCATATTTGCGGCAGTTGCACCGTTTATCGGTTGGCTTAGCGATGCTTATTCACTCAAGATCGCGTTACTGCTTACTGCCGTTGTTATCGGTATACCCGGACTGTTTTTTGTTTGGCTGCAAACGCGCAATAAATTGCAATAGTCCTATTATCTTTACACACTCAATACAAGACTCCTTCAATGAAAACAAAACTTTTCGTAGTGCTCATCTTGAGCATTGCTTTTAATACGCTTGCAACAGCTCAGAATTTACAGCAAAAAATAGACTCGATCGTTGTCGGAAAACAAGCCGAGATAGGCGTTGCTATTCGCAATCTGGATACGGGAGAAACACTAGGTCTGCACCTGGATGAGCGTTTTCCGATGCAAAGTGTCTTTAAGTTTCATTTGGCTTTGCAGGTGCTAAACGAGGTGGATAAGGGAAATCTTGATTTGAATGACATGATTGTGTTGCAACCGACCGACTTGCTTGAGGATACATGGAGCCCCATGCGTGATGCCTACAAAGCAGGGGAGAAGATCAATATTGTAACACTTCTCGATCTTTCGGTAAAGCGTAGTGATAACAATGCTTGCGATATTTTGCTGCGACAAACCGGAGGTCCCGTTGCATTGAACAACTACATTCATTCGTTGGGTATCGACTCGGTGAATATTGTGTACGATGAAGCAACCATGCATCAAGCGTGGGACAATCAATACGAAAACTATACCACTCCGCGTGCCATGGCAGATCTGCTTACGCTCTTTGCCGAGCGCAAAGTACTTGCTAATAATACCCGTTTTTATTTGTGGAACGCAATGTCTAATCTCACAACAGGGAGCGGCCGTCTACGTAAGTATCTGCCCGAAGAAGCATTGCTGGTAAATAAAACAGGTACTTCGGGCTTTAATGAAAAAGGCATAGCCGGTGCAACAAACGATGCCGGTGTAATTGTAATGCCCAATGATGGTCCGCTGGTTGTGGTTGCAGTGTTTGTAAAAGACTCGACAGAACCCAACGAAGTAAACGAAGAGATCATTGCGCAGATTGCACGCGAAGTGTACAATCATTACGCAGAAGAATAGTCTACTACGCTTAACTTCCGAAAAATAAACGGGCAAAGAAACCTCGTTTGGGTTCATATCGTTTCATAAACCGACACGAAGGGAAATTGGAACACCCTAAAAACTTTCCGTACTTACCTTTGCGCTTCACGAGCTTGCCGCCACAGTAGGGGCAAAGTCCGGCTGCAAGAGCTGCTTTCTTGCGCACTACATTTTCTTTGGTCGTTTTTACATGAATCCGGCGATTGGTGTACGTATTGATATTGGCTGCTTGCAGGCATGCCGTGATTTGCGTTACTTGTTCATCCGACAGGCGTCGTTTGCGGTGTTTCCAAACTGTCCAGAACAAACGTTTCCATCGAATTACGTATGCACTTTCGGCCTTTACATTTAATCTGGCTTCGTTAGAGAAAGCAATAATAGAGAAGAAGTATAGCGGACCTAGTCCCAGTAGTGTCTTTTTCAAAGCACTGATATGTCCCTTGTTTTGTTGTATGGGATTCTGAAACACGCGCTTCTTGTCATACACCGTTTGCTTCCACATTTCACAGTGCTCACTCCCCGTAATCAAACCCATGTAATTCTTGGTTTCAATCACAAAGATGCCACGTTTCGAAACCACGATATGGTCTATCTGTGTAGTACCAAAACTCGTCTTTAATAATACGTTGTTCAGTGTTTTATAATTCTTTCCGGATAAGAAACGAAGGATAAAGGCTACTTTCTTTTCACCCATTACGCCTCTTATCTTTGGCTTGTATATGTTGAGCAGAAGACGAATAGTCAGGAATAAAATAACAGGAACTAAAATGAGTAAATAAATAGAAGTATTCATAGTGGGGCGTTGGCGTCTTGTTAAAGTTGAGCCGTAAAGGTATCTCTTTTATCTCGAAAAAAGAAAATCCCTTTGCCAAAGCCATGCCCGAACGACATGCTTTTTGCAAAGGGATTTATATCAAATCAAGCTTACTTCGAAAAGATCACTCGATTATTCCAATTACTTTTTGTATGATTTGCCTGTTTTGGTTTGTGCTTGCGCAGCATTATCCACAGGAATCATGGTGAAGTTCCAATCGTAGTTTTGGTTTGCAGGAATGTTATAGCCCGGTTCCGGACGCGCACCCCAGCTGTTGTAACCGGCTACACCTTGTTGCTTCATGTCTACACATACTTCTACAAAGTTACGAGGGGTAACGTCGTTGATGTGAGTTTGTTTAGGTTTACTGTCTTTAGCAGCCTCGTAATTGCGACCGGCAATCTCTTCGGCAGTGAAGTTGTTCCATTGGTATTCACGATTCGACTCTTGCGCATCGAAATCTTCGATGGAGTTACGAAGTGCATTGAATCCTACGGTTTCAGTTGCTTCAATCAACAAACCTTTGCCATTCTTAGCAGTTACGGCAAACCAGCGTGTGTCGGTGTGGTGACCATTCTCTTGCGGACGAACGTATGGGAAATACATATCATCGGCAGTTGTTTGGTACAAGCCAACCATTGTTCCGTACTTACGGTCGATGTAGTTCTCTTCTGGACCACGACCAAAGTAAGTCACTTGATTCATCTTCAAAGGCATGCGGAAACGAACACCAATACGTGGTACTTCTACGTTTTTAGATGCTTGGCGCGCCTCTTCGCTACCAGGAGAGAAGGTTGCGTTTTGCAATGCCGCGATCGAAACTTTCACGTCTTTTGCTTCCATATCGCACGATGTAAACTTAGCATCTACATTTACAATACCCGAAGGATATACAGTGTAAGTCATGATGTAGAAGTTGCCCGCTGCCAATTGATAGCTCGCAGTAAGTACTACGTTTTCGCCTTCATTCGCAATCTTCGTGTCTACAACATTGAAGTCTTTGCTCGATTGCTTCCAGATCTGCATACGCTTAGGACCGCCGTTTCCGTAGTCGTTGTCGTTTGGTGCTCTCCAGAAGTTTGGTTGAATACCAAAGCCTTTGTCGAAGTATTCTGTTCCGTTTACTTTATAGGATGTAGCGATACCTGACTTCTTGTCAAATACGAACTTCACTTTCGAAGAAGAGACTACAACGTCGTTGCCTTTTGTTTCAAACTTAAGAGCCGGACCTTGTTCTGCGTAAGCAAGTTTATCCGCTTCAAACGGAAGTTTAAATTGATCGTATGCCACGTTGTGGTTTGCAGGGATACCCAATACTTCGTTTGTAGTGCGTACGTCGAAGTTTACAAAATACTCAACGCCCGGTTTAGC
>DLYT01000085.1:0-2203 GCA_003447595.1 Porphyromonadaceae bacterium | reverse complement strand
ATTACCTTACCGTTTTCAGTAATTGTATAGGTAAAGTCATAACCTGTAAGCGGTGTGAAGTAGTTGCGGTTGATGATACGAATTTCACCTTTCGACAAGTCTACTGCTTCAAAACCTACATTCTGATGGCAATATTTCACCTCTGCCATTGCCGGATGTGGTGTGCGATCGGGACCAACGATACCGTTACACACAAAGTTTCCGTCGCTCGGAGTGTTTACGCCGAAGTCACCTCCGTATGCGTAGAAGCCACCTTCTGTTTTTGTTGCAGGCACCCAAATACCTTGGTCTACCCAGTCCCAGATGTATCCGCCTTGTAGGTTCGGATATTTATTGATCGCTTGCCATTGATCCCAAAGGTTACCCGATGAGTTACCCATTGCGTGCGAATATTCTGACGGAACAATAGGGCGGTCGCTACCTTTTTTACCAATACTTTCCAACCATTCAGCACCCGGATATTGCGGTACATACATGTCGGTGTTCGGATCCCATTGCGCACGTTCGTAACATACAGGGCGATCCATCAAATTCTTGTCGGCACGTTTCAACCAAAGATACGTTTGGAAGAAGTTGTAACCATTGCCGGCTTCGTTACCCAAAGACCAGATCGTTAGTGACGGATAGTTTTTGTTACGTTCAAACATGTTGATGGTACGATCCATGTGTGGAATCAACCAGCGGTAGTTGTTTCCCAGCGATGTAGCCAAGTCGTAATACATACCGTGCGATTCGATGTTTGCTTCGTCGTAAACGTACAAACCGTATTCGTCGCAAAGTTCGTAAAACTTACGGTCTTGCGGATAGTGACACAAACGAACCGAGTTGAGGTTGTTTTGCTTCATCAACTCAAAGTCTTTGCGCATGATGTCTTCCGTTACGTAGTGACCTGTAAGCGGATTATGCTCGTGGATGTTTACCCCTTTTAGTTTGATTGGCTGACCGTTTACAAGGAAACAAGTATAAGGTTTACCGTTTTCGGCAAGCTGGTCTATTTCCTTGATTTCGATACGACGGAAACCAACGTTGAATGGTACTACTTCTACCACTTGGTTGTTTTCCTTCACCGTCATCAGCATCTTATATAGATACGGACTTTCCGAAGTCCATGTGTTTACGTTTGGAAGCGTCTTTTCAAAGTCTACGATAGTAGGATGTTTCGACGTTACGTTTACGGTTTTTTCTTCCGTACTTACTACGTTGCCTTTGTGATCGAGAAGTTCGTACGAAACCGTTACATTCTTCGCGGCATTCGACGTGTTCTTGATATCCATACCTAGCTTGAATACACCATTCTTGTAGGTGTCGTCAAGAGAAGATACTACGCGGAAATCTTTCAAAGCAGCACGAGGTTGTGAGTACACGAATACGTCGCGCTCGATACCGCTTATGCGCCAAAAGTCTTGGCACTCCATATATGAGCCGGTAGACCAACGGAAGATTTTAAACGTAAGAACGTTCTTTCCCGGTTTTACGTAGTCGTTGATTACAAATTCGGCCGGGTTTTTAGAGTCTTCGCTATAACCAACTTCTTGTCCGTTGATGTAAACGTAAAGTCCCGACTTAGCACCTGCTACATGAAGGTAGATTTCGCGATCCATCCAGTCTGCCGGAACTTCGAAGTCGCGGCGGTATACACCAACCGGGTTCGATTCTGGCAATTCAGGTGGATTTGGGTTTTTCGGTTTGAATTCATAACCGTGATTGGTATAGATTGCGGTACCGAAACCTTGTACTTCCCAGTTGCCCGGAACTTTAATGTCGCTCCAGTTGTCTGTCGAAGTAGTAGGATCTGTAATATTTGCAGGAAGCATCTTGTAGCCGTCTACATAATAGAACTTCCAAGTTCCGTTTAGCAACTTATAATACTTACTGTTTTCAAACTTTTGAGTTAAAGCATCGGCCTTGTTATCGTAAGTCATAAACGAGGAGCGCGGGTATTCTTTGTTTACCGCAACCACGTCGATGTCTTGCCAATAGGGTTTAGCTTCTTTGGTCTTTGTTTGAGCAACTCCGGCAATACTAGAGAAAGCCGAGCACCAAAGCAACCCTGACACTAGAAAGTTTTTCATGCGTTGTGTTAGTTTTCGTGTATATGAAACGTTAGTAATTCGTGTTCTTATTGTAAAAATGCAATGTCAAAGATAATAATATTTTTAGTTTTAAATATTTATTTAGTATGTGTTTAAGAATATACGATTGC
>DLYT01000016.1:15187-15549 GCA_003447595.1 Porphyromonadaceae bacterium | reverse complement strand
GCTGTGACAAATACACCTGCACTAGGTGCGGCACAACAGACGTTAAACTATCTGCACATTGTGAATCCCGATATTCCATTGTCGGAAATTGCACTGGGTTGTGCAGTTACTTATCCGCTTGGTGTGGTTGGGGTAATTATGGCGTTAGCTCTTCTTAAAAATGTCTTTCCTAAGAGCATTCCCGATGAAGCAGTCAATGATCGTAAAGATTTCAAATCGACGTATATTGTGAGCTTCAAAGTTTCGAACAAGCAAATTGTAGGTAAATGTGTAAGGGATGTAGTAGCTCTTTCGCACAAAAACTTTGTGATTTCGCGTATTTGGAAGAAAGGTAAAGTTACAATTCCAACTTCGAGTACTGT
>DLYT01000016.1:0-15029 GCA_003447595.1 Porphyromonadaceae bacterium | reverse complement strand
AAGAAAGGTAAAGTTACAATTCCTACATCGAGTACAGTCTTTGATTTAGACGATGTGGTGCTGATTATGACTACTGAGAGTGATGCGAAATGGCTCGAATTGTTGTTTGGTGCTAAAGAAGATCTAGACTGGAACGAAGAGGGTATCGACTGGAATGATATTGACAGTGAGCTCGTTTCTCGCCAGATTATTATTACACAAAGTAAGGTGAATGGTAAAACACTGGGATCGCTTCGTATTCGTAATCATTATGGTGTGAATATTACGCGTGTAAATCGTGCGGGGATTGACTTGCAGCCTAATCGCGATTTGTTACTTCAAATTGGTGATAAAGTTACTGTAGTAGGAGAGCGTGCTTCGACAAAAAACGTAGAACGATTACTGGGTAACTCTCTTGCTCGATTGAAAGAGCCTAACTTGATTGCCATTTTTATCGGTATCTTGTTAGGACTTGTGATAGGATCGTTGCCAATTAAGGTTCCGGGCGTAACGGTTCCTGTGCAACTTGGTATAGCCGGTGGGCCTATTATCGTGGGGATTCTTATGGGGGCTTTTGGTCCGCGTTTCTCTATTGTAACTTATACTACACAGAGTGCAAACTTAATGCTTCGTCAGATTGGGATTGTTCTTTATCTCGCGGGCTTGGGTATCGACTCGGGAGGTAAGTTTTTCGAAACTGTGTTTAGAGCTGAAGGTGCACTTTGGATTCTTGCCGGTTTCTTGCTTACAGTGATTCCGGTACTTATTGTTGGTACTTATGCTGTGAAGTTTATGAAAATGGATTTGCCTCATGTTTCGGGTATGCTTTGTGGTAGTATGTCGAATCCGATGGCATTGACGTATGCAAATACAAACATTGGCGGTCCGCATCCGGCAGTAGCATATGCAACGGTTTATCCGGTGGTTATGTTCTTGCGTGTGATTACGGCTCAGCTGATGCTTACGATATTTTTATGACAGAATGTACTGTTGTAGAACTCTAGTTTAGCGAATAAGCTGCGGGTCTTTTCTTTGGTAATTTGTGAAACCGAAGAAAAGGCCCGCTTTTTTTTTATATAAGGTCTTTGTTAGATCGAACATTGACTTTGCCTTCTTGTTTTATACAGTATAACACGACTAAATGAAAAAACTATGAATGAGTACTTCTCTATTTTTGCGGCTTGCTGGATTATATCTAGTATCCTTTGCGCGATAATTGTGTTTTTGCATATAAAGAATGGGCATCCACAGGAGATGAAAATAATGGAAGCAGTGTGGCCACTTACGGCTTTATGGTCTGGCGTGATTGGCTTGGTTGCCTATTTTAAGCTCGGAAATAAACCAATGGACATGAGTGGTATGGACATGAAAGGAATGGATATGCCGGAAATGAAAATGGATCATTCAATGTTGATGAGTATGTCTCATGACATGAAAGGAATGGATATGTCTGCGCATCATGATGAGATGAAGATGGGTGATATGAAGATGGACATGAGCAAGGATATGAAAGGTATGAAAATGCCTGGAATGGATATGAAATCAATGCCGGCAAAACCTTTTTGGGAAAAGGTAGCTTTGTCAACATTGCACTGCGGAGCCGGTTGTACTTTGGCCGATTTGATTGGGGAATGGCTGGTTTTCTTTTTCCCGGCTATTATTTTAGGAACAGGCATAACCGGACAATGGGTGCTCGACTATATATTAGCATTGGCCATCGGTATCTTTTTTCAATATGTAGCCATACAACCGATGTTGCATTTATCTGTAGGGAAAGGAATCATGCGAGCATTGAAGATTGACTTTTTCTCACTTAGTTCATGGCAAGTAGGGATGTACGGCTGGATGGCAATTGCATTGTTTGGAATCTATCATGGTGATTTGCCAAAGACATCATGGGAGTTTTGGTTTATGATGCAGCTTGCTATGTGTGCGGGATTTATTACTGCATATCCGGTCAATTGGATATTAGTGAAAACTGGCATTAAAGCTGGTATGTGATGGTGACAAAGAAAAAGGACGATCTTAACGCGAAGTTGAGATCGTCCTTTTTTTGTTCTATTTATTTTTTCAAGAAATAGCGACTATATACTGTAAAGAAGCCTAATTGAATTAGCATTCCCGGAATGGTAGTCTTTAATGATGAAAGAGTATCGGTAAAGTTGCTAAGGAATGCAACATCCAACGCGCAACCTACAAGCTGATAAGCAACAATAACGGCCGCAATCTGATATAGATTGATTTTGCCGGTTTTGTATACAAAGTATCCACCAATAAGACTGATTGTAATACATTGTGCCAACATTACATACAGTACACCTCCGGGAGGCATACCTGTAAGGAGATTACTTACAAGTGGCGATGCAAATGCTGATAATAAACCTACAGCTGTACCATAGCGTACTGTAGCAAAAAAGGTGAAAAACAAAATAGGAAGGAAGATCGTTCCTGCCATTGAAAACTGGTGCATTATTTGCGGAACAACAACGCTTAACAAAACAAATCCCGCCGCCGTAAGGTAAGTGCGTGGAAGCGAGAAGGCCTGTGAAAAGGATTTACTGTACGTATTCATCTTAATGTACGATTTGATTGGTTTATCTTAGTAAACAGATTTTAATATAGAATGGTTTAACAAAAAACAACCGCAACATTCATTCTTGCGAAGATTGCTGCGGTTGCCCATATAATAAAAGGACTATTTTTTATGCCTTTTTGTTTTCTATTTGTGCTTGTACAATGGCATCTACAACAGCCACTGCTGTAAGATTAAATATATCTCGCACTGAGCTTTCGATGTCTGTAAAGTGAATAGGTTTTTTCAATCCCATTTGGATAGGGCCGATGATTTCACTGCCACCCATTTCTTGCAACAACTTGTATGCACTGTTGGCCGAACTTAGATTAGGGAATACAAGGGTGTTTACATCTTTCCCATTGAGTTTGCTAAACGGATACATCATATCGCGCAACTCTCTGTTTAGTGCAAAGTTTACTTGCATCTCTCCGTCTACCACCATTTCTGGATGAATGTCGTGTAAATAGTTTACGGCATCGTGTACATGAGCAGGACTTCCAATTTGGTCTGCGCCAAAGTTTGAGTAAGAAACCATAGCCATTACAGGGTCGTGTGCAAAGAATTTTACAGCATCATGTGTTAGGCGAGCAATATCGACCAATACATTCGTGTCGGGATGACGGTTGATTAATGTATCTGCAAGGAAGAATGTTCCTTTTGGATTGGTTACGATATGCATTGCTCCGAAGTGATCAAAACCTTCACGAATACCAATAACTTGTTTGGCTGTGCTGATTGTTTCGGTATAACGGCTATAGATTCCAGTGATAAATGCATCTGCATCACCTGTCTCAACCATCATCATACCAAAGCAATTGCGGTCAAACATCTTTTCGTATGCTTCGGCAAAAGTCATACCTTCGCGGCCATTCTTTGTAGAAAGGATTGTAGCGTAACGTACTCGGCGATCTTCTTCACGGTCGTGACGAAGGTTTACAATTTCGATTCCTTCCAGACTGATATCGTTTAGTTGTGCAATCTTTGCAAAACGTTCTTCATTACCAAGAAGAACCGGTTGGCAGATGCCTTCGGCTTTTGCTTGAGCAGCAGCTTTCATCATGTTTACATGATTTGCTTCTGCAAACACAACACGTTTTGGACTTTGTTTGGCCATATCGACAAACTGTCTGATAAGTTTGTTGTCATAGCCCATCATTTCACGTAGGTGGTTTTCATAACCATTCCAATCCGTGATTGTTTTGCGAGCAACACCTGATTCGATTGCTGCTTTTGCCACAGCTACGGATACACGAGTAAGCAAACGTGGATCAAGTGGTTTTGGAATGATGTATTCACGACCAAATGTAAGGTTCTTTAATTTATACGCTGCGTTTACTACATCCGGAACAGGTTCTTTAGCCAGCTCTGCAATTGCTTTTACTGCTGCAAGTTTCATTTCTTCGTTGATCGCTTTTGCTCTTACGTCCAATGCTCCGCGGAAGATATATGGGAAACCAAGCACGTTATTAATCTGGTTTGGATAGTCAGATCTACCGGTTGCAAAGATCAAATCTTCTCTAGATGCTTTAGCATCAGGATAGCTGATTTCCGGGTTTGGATTAGCCAATGCAAACACAATTGGATCGTGGTTCATACTTTGAACCATCTCCGGCTTCAATACATTAGCAACTGATAAACCAAGGAATACATCTGCACCTTTCAATGCTTCTGCAAGTGTATCTAGTTTGCGTTCTGTTGCAAAGAATTTCTTTTGTTCGTTAAGGTCGGAACGATATATTGTAATAGGACCTTTGCTATCACACATTACGATATTTTCACGTTTCGCGCCAAGCATTGTGTAAAGTCTCGTACATGAAATTGCAGAAGCACCGGCTCCATTCACAACAATCTTTACTTCTTCAATCTTTTTACCCGCAAGTTCGAGTGCGTTTAAAAGTCCCGCACCTGAAATAATAGCAGTACCATGTTGGTCATCATGCATTACCGGAATATCAAGTTCCTCTTTCAGTCGAGCTTCTATTTCAAAGCATTCAGGAGCTTTAATATCCTCTAAGTTGATACCGCCAAAAGTAGGAGCAATAGCCTTCACTGTTTCGATGAACTTCTCCGGATTCTTTTCATCTACTTCGATGTCGAATACATCGATTCCGGCAAAGATCTTAAATAATAAACCTTTTCCTTCCATTACAGGCTTACCTGCCAATGTGCCGATATCTCCAAGTCCAAGTACGGCAGTACCATTTGAAATAACTGCCACTAAATTACCTTTTGCTGTATAATCGTATGCAGTTTCGGGATCCTTCTCGATTTCGAGACAAGGCTCCGCTACGCCTGGAGAATAAGCTAGCGATAAATCAGTTTGTGTGCTATGAGGTTTAGTTGGGATTACTTCTATTTTGCCAGGCTTTCCTTGAGAGTGGTAAAGTAAAGCTTCTTCGCGCGTTATTTTTGCCATTTTATAATAGTTTTAAGTCAAAATATATTTGTACTTAGTTTAAAAGATGGGGCAAATGTAGTAAATTTTATTAATTAGATACCTTGTGACTGTGAAAAACTAGAATTGATATTACCTATCTATTTATAGTTTTCAACTATGTTAACAATAGAACATAAAAACCAATTTGGTTTTTTGGGTTTTCTATTTACATTTGCAGCTCATAATTCATACGAATGGAGCTAAGAGATCGAATATTAGACAAGGCAGCCGAATTGTTTTTTCAAGAAGGCGTTAAAAGCGTGACGATGACAGATGTAGCCAAACATCTGGGTATCTCGAAACGGACACTTTATGAACAATTCAAGGATAAAGACGAGTTGGTTAGTAAATGTGTAGAGAAAGCGCTCGAGGATGGGAGTGTAAGGTCAGAAGCTCACTTTGCTTCGGCTGAGAATGTACTCGAAGGCCTGTTGCTATTGTACCGTCAGCAGTTTCAAGAGTTCAAGGGTGTAAACAGGAATGCGATTAATGAAATAAAGAAGTTCTATCCCAAAGCCTATGTGTTATTCGAGAATCATTCGAAGTCATGTTCGATACGATACAATGAATTGCTTGCCGAGGGACAAAAAGATGGCCTGATTAGAGAGGATGTCAATCTTGAGATTGTGGTTGGATTGCTGCAAGCTCAGTTTATGCTTCTTTTCGAGACCGACCATTTCCAATTAGATAAATACACAATATTAGATTACATGCGAGCCATCATTATCAATTTCCTTCGCGGCATTTCCACAAAGAAAGGAATTGAATTAATAGATAGCTTTAATTTTAATAGAGACAAATAATTAGTAATATGATAAGACAAAAGATTTTTCAAAGCTTTTGGTTATCGGTACTTTGTCTTGGCGGACTGATCATTGCACAGTCGACACAGGCGCAGACCGATACATTACGACTAGACGTAGATGATGCGATTGCAATTGCGTTGTCAGAGAATCCGACGGTGCAAGTTGCCGATATGGAGATTGAAAAGAAGGTATACGAGAAACGCAAGTCGATCGGAGCACTCTTACCTACGATCGATGCCTCGGCTCAGTACAACAGAACACTGAAAAAGCAAATGATGTATTTCGACGGAGCATTTGGAGCACCGGGCGATACCACACAAGCAAGTGTTCCGGAAAGTAAAACAGGTATTCCCGTAGGTCGTAGCAATAACTGGACAGCCGGCTTTACAGCATCACTACCTATTATTGCACCTGCACTCTGGAAGACAATTACACTTTCAAGCCTAGATGTAGAGATGGCTCTAGAATCTGCCAAAGGTTCGAAGATCGCGATGGTAGAAGAAGTGCGCAAAGCATTTTATGCAATCCTATTAGCAAAAGATTCTTATCAAGTATTTCAGCAGAGTTACGACAATGCCGACTTTAATTACAACGATATCAAGCGTAAGTATGAAAAAGGGTTGGTAGCAGAGTTTGACCTCATTCGTGCCGATGTGCAGAAACGTAATATTTTTCCCAATGTAGTGCAGTCGAAGAATGCAGTAACACTAGCCGAGTTGCAACTCAAAGCACTGTTGGGTATCGACCTAGAGCAACCCATCGCATGCAATGGACTGTTGAGTGATTATCAGAAAGAAATGTTTGATGAGTTAATGCTTTCAGATACCTCTTTGAAAGAAAATATCGACTTGAAAAAGCTAGATATTCAGTCAAAGCAGCTGAAAGAAACACTCAAGATGCAAAAACTTCAATACTCACCAACGCTTGCGGCTACGGCATTATATCAATGGTCTGCCATGAACAACGACTTTAAATTCAGTCAATACCAATGGAATCCCTATTCAATGGTCGGATTATCTTTAAGCATTCCTATTTTCACAGGAGGTAGCCGTTATTATTCGGCCAAGCAAACAAAGGTATCGATGAATCAATTGAAACTGCAACGGGAAGACTTGTATCGTAATCTCAGTGTAGCGATCCGCAATTACCGCGACAACATGATCAAGAGTGTAGAGCAAGTACAATCCAATCAGCAAGCGGTTGCTCAGGCCGAAAAAGGTTATTTGATCGCAGAGAAAAGATACAATACAGGGATGGCAACGTTATTGGAATTGAACGATGCAGACCTAGCTCTTACACAATCGCGCTTGCAATACAATCAGTCGATCTACGATTACTTGGTTGCAAAAGCAGGATTGGAAAAGACTTTGGGCAAAGCCTCTGAAACCTACCAACAACAAATGGAGTACAAAGGCAAAACGAAATAAATCAACAGAAATAAAAGAAACAACGCGAATCAATTCAATATGAGAACGAAAGGGTTTTTATCTCAAATCATGCTAGCTTCACTTATTCTTTTTGCATCATGCGGTTCGAAAGAACAAAAAGAAGCACAAGCAAAAGAAGAAGCAGCTGAAGAAATTGTAAAGGTGAAAGTAGAGAAAGCTTCAGAGCAAGAAGTAGATCAGCTATCTACCTTTACGGCTACTATCGAAGCAGATGTTGTGAATCACATCTCTCCGTCTACACCGATGCGTATCAAGAAAATATACGTTGATGTAGGTAGTAATGTATCGAAAGGACAAAAGCTGGTAGACATGGATGCGACCAACTTGGCGCAACAAGAAGCACAATTGCTCAACTACCAGAAAGACTATCAAAGAATCAAAGACTTGTTTGAAGTAGGCGGAGCATCACAACAACAACTTGATCAAATAAAACTGCAATACGACGTGGCTAAACAAACCGTACAACGAATCAAAGACGACACACAACTTGTGAGTCCGATCAGCGGAATTGTTACGGCGAAAAACTATGACGAAGGTGACGTGTACGCACAACAGCCGGTACTTACCGTGCAACAAATGAATCCGGTGAAAGCATTGGTAAACGTATCCGAATCATACTATTCGAAAGTGAAAACAGGCATGACGGTAGAGATTAAGCTTGATGTATATGGCAACGAAGTATTTGAAGGAAAAGTAAGTAAGATCTATCCGGTTATCGATGCGGCAACACATACATTTACCGTAGAGATTACAATTGCGAACAAAAACTTGCGTGTGCGTCCGGGAATGTTTGCCCGCGTTACATTCAACTTCGGAAAAGAAAACCGTGTTGTATTGCCCGATAATGCCATTGTAAAACAACCGGGATCAAACGATCGCTTTGTTTACATCGTAGAAAATGGTAAAGCAATTTATACGAAAGTAGAATTGGGACAGCGCCTGGGAGGTACTTATGAATTGATATCAGGGGTACAACCGGGAGCAGAAGTAGTTATCGCCGGTCAGTCGCGTCTTGTAAGCGGAACAAAAGTAGAAGTAGTAGGCGAAGAAGCAATGACCAAAGAGTTTAATCAGTAATGATCAAATAATTGATCTGCAAATTAGTGATTCAATCAATAAATAAAAGCGTAAGATAATCTATGAGAATATACGAAACCGCGGTAAAGAAACCCATCTCCACGCTTCTGATCTTTATCGGAATCATGGTAGTAGGGTTGTTTTCCTACACGCGTCTGGCGGTAGACCTCTATCCGGATATTGAGATGAACCAAATTACGGTAATCACGAATTACCGTGGGGCGAGTGCATCCGACGTTGAAACAAACGTGACTCGTCCGCTCGAGAACATGCTCAATACGGTGGATGATTTAAAAAAGCTCACCTCGAAGTCGAAAGAAAATATTTCGCTCGTAACGCTCGAGTTTGAGTATGGCACCGACATCAACGTTGCTACCAGCGACGTTCGCGATAAAATAGATATGGTAAAAGGAGCATTGCCCGACGGTGTAGACCAACCTATCATTTTCAAGTTGAGTACCGATATGATTCCGGTAATCATACTTTCGGCCACGGCAACAGAAAGCGTGAATGCACTTTATAAGATCCTTGATGAGAAGGTGGTGAGTCCACTCAATCGTATCAACGGAGTAGGGGCTGTTTCCATTTCCGGTGCGCCGAAACGACAAATACAAGTATATGTTTCGCCCGATAAGTTAGAAGCTTATCATTTGACCATCGAGAAGATTGCCGATGTAATCGCAAAGGAAAACATGAATATCCCTGCGGGTAGCTTCGATATTGGTACCGAGACCTATTCACTTCGTGTAGAGGGAGAGTTCAAAGACAGCGATCAACTTAATAATATTGTTGTAGGCAGTGACCAAGGACGTAACGTTTACTTGAAAGATGTAGCAAAGGTAATCGACGCTACAGAAGAGAAAGCGCAAGAATCGTTTACCAATGGTATTCAAGGAGCCAGTATTGTGGTACAAAAACAATCGGGCTCTAATACGGTAGATATTGCCGAGCAAGTGCGTAAAAAGATTCCCGAACTTCAAGCATCGCTTCCACCCGATATTCAGTTGAGTGTAGTGATGGATACTTCCGAATTTATCCAAGCTTCTATTACCAGTCTTGTAGACTCGGTAATGTATGCCGGACTATTCGTTATCGTTGTCGTAATCTTCTTCCTTGGTCGTTGGAGAGCTACGTTTATTATCATCCTTACCGTGCCGATGTCGTTGATTGGTTCCTTCATCTATCTGATGGCAACGGGCGGAACATTGAATATCATCTCCTTGAGTTCCTTGTCGATCGCTATTGGTATGGTTGTAGACGATGCCATCGTAGTACTCGAGAATATAACGAAACACATCGAACGAGGTAGTACGCCGAAAGAAGCCGCGATCTATGCAACCAATGAGGTGGCTGTGGCGGTAGTGGCATCTACACTTACCATTGTAGCCGTGTTCTTCCCGCTTACATTGGTTACCGGACTTGCCGGTGTTATGTTTAAGCAGTTGGGATGGACCGTTACCATTGTGGTTTCGTTGTCTACACTAGTAGCCTTGACGCTGACTCCGATGTTGTGTTCTCAGTTGCTGAAAGAAGATCCAAAGCAAGGGAAACTATTCCGAATATTATATGCCCCGATCGAGAAGTTCCTCGACTGGATGGATACAACGTATACTCGATTGCTCAACTTTGCAGTGCGTCATCGTATTTCGTCTATGTTGTTCTGTCTGTTTATCTTTTTGGGAACATTATTTCTAGCTAAAGACGTAAAAACAGAGTTTCTTGCATCTGCGGATAATGACCAGATTGCGATGACGGTAGAACTTCCGGCAGGTGCACGTGTCGAATTGTCGCGAAAAGTAGCATTCAACATTACCGAAATCATGAAGCAGAAGTATCCTGAATTGGAAACCATCACGTATACGGTAGGACAAGCTGATGACGATGATGCCTATCAGGCAATTCAAAATAATGGGAATAATCTCATTTCTTTCCGAATGAAAGCTACTCCTGCAAACGAACGTGATCGATCAATCTTCCTTATCTCCGACGAGCTGCGTCATGACTTGGCGAACATTCCGGAACTGAAACGTTTCGAAGTGAAGCCCGGTGGTGGAGGCGGAATGGGTACAGGAGCTAGTACGGTCGATGTAGAGATCTATGGTTACGACCTTGAAAAGACCGACAAAGTAGCTAATGACTTGAAGCGATTGATCGAAGCAAATGTAAAAGGACTTCGCGATATCCAAATCAGTCGTGAAGACTACAAAGTAGAATATCAGATTGATTTCGACCGCGAGAAGCTGGCATTGAACGGACTCAATTCCGCAACTGTAGCCAACTATGTACGCAATCGTATCAATGGTGCTTATACTTCCAAATACCGCGAAGATGGCGACGAATACGATATTGTAGTGCGTTACGACGATGCACACCGCCAATCGCTCGACGACATTGAAAACATACTTGTGTACACGCCGGCAGGTAATCCGATTCGCGTGCGCGAATTAGGAACCATCGTTGAGCGCTTCAACCTTCCGGTTATCGAGCGTCAAGACCGCGAACGTGTCGTTACTGTGAAAGGCGAAGTCTACGGTGCTGCATTGAGTGAAGTGGTAGATCAGTTGAAGATGCAAATCAAGAAGCTCGATGTTCCTTCGGGTGTCAGCTTATCGATAGCAGGTTCTTACGAAGATCAACAAGAATCATTCAACGATATGTTCCTGTTGTTGATGCTTTGTATCATGTTGGTATACATTGTAATGGCAGCACAGTTCGAGTCGTTTAGTTATCCGTTTATCATCATGACTTCATTGCCGTTCGGATTCTCGGGCGTTGTGTTGGCATTGCTTATTGCTAAGCAACCGCTCGACCTGATGGGACTTATCGGGGCCGTAATGCTTGTAGGTATTGTGGTGAAAAACGGTATCGTACTTATCGATTATGTGAATCTGAATCGCGAGCGCGGTATGTCTATTATCACGGCTGTAGTAAATGGCGGTCGCTCGCGTTTGCGTCCGGTATTGATGACTACGGCAACAACCGTACTCGGTATGATTCCGTTGGCAATAGGTACCGGTCAAGGTTCCGAAATGTGGCGCAATATGGGTATCGCGATTATCGGCGGTTTGAGTTTCTCTACCATCATTACACTGATTATCGTACCGGTATTGTATGCCGTGTTTGGTCGCAACGGTGTTGTTCTAGCGCGTAGAAAACTCCATAAAATGTATGCGAAACGCGACAAAGTAAAGGCTTAAATTATAAAATCCGGTTGTCTTCATGGCAGCCGGATATGTATATACAAAATAGAAACAGCAGAATATGAAAGCAATATTTATACCCTTCAATCAAGCCTACAAAGACCGCTTGATCGAGATGATGGACAAAATGAATATCCGCGGCTTTACTTTTTGGGAAGAAGTCCAAGGACGCGGCACCAAACGCGGCGAACCTCACTATGGCTCGCATGCATGGCCTACGATGAACTCGGCTATTATTACGATGGTACCCGAAGACAAAGTGGATGAATTGATGAATGCTATTCGCGAACTAGACATGAAAACCGAAGCACAAGGCATTCATGCCTATTCATGGAATATTGAAAAGATGGTGTAAACCAACGTTGTACACCATCGGTTACGATTAAGTGATGTGTTTTATACACACAAAAGCCCTGTTGCTATTGCCCATCGAAAAGATGAGTTGTGCAACAGGGCTTCGTTTATATTAAGGAAGGATATTAACGATTAATCCAAGTTAGTTTGTGCCAAATCTCTTCCAAAATGCCACGGCGATGTGTTTTTAGGTAAAAGGAAGTGAATTGTATTTGTAATACGATTATAAAGACTGCAATGAGAGCACTTGTAATCATCCCTGTATATGGTGCAAGGTTTAGTCCGGAAGGATAGAAAAGAAAAGCTCCGATTACAGATTGTCCGATATAATTAGAAAGACTCGCTTTGCCGTAGGTGCTCAACGGAATACATAATTTTTTAAAAGTCTCGAAGTTATATAATAACACAAACAAAGAAACTAGTATTGCAGTAAAAGCAATATCATACCACGAAGTGGCGATGGTGTGCAAAGGTTCTATCCAAGGAGCAGACTCGAAGACGCTTTTCAAGCTTTCACTTGTAGGGTATAAGATCAGTATTGCTGTAAAAGCACCAATTGCAAGTTTGATCCAGAACTTTTTGTTTGCATCATTTTCGGCAAATAGATTTGTCTTTCCTACTACAAAGCCAACCATAAACAGTGATGATGTTTGTGCAATACGGCCTACATCCCACAACCATCCCAAACCGGCTAGCATTGCATATTTAAGGTTGCTACTCCATGTTGTTAGCCATGAACCCGTAGCGATTCCCTCTTTGATATGTACATAATTTAGCGTATATCCATTATCGAACGGAATATAATCCGGATTGGCAATAGAGCGCATCATCATATAGATTTCGCCTGGTAATAAAGCAAGTACTAGAGCGGCAATTAGGATAATCTTATTAGATAGATGTCTGAATGGGATTAATATAAGTCCGGCTAGGGCATAACTTACCAACACATCGCCCGGGAAAAAGGCCACATTGACAAGGCCGAAACAAAGGAGTAGTAGTTGTCGCCATACAAACCGACCTACAAAATCTTTACCCTCTTGGCATTGTTTGCGATACATCAATGAGAAGGTAAAGCCAAAGAGTAGAGCAAAAATAAGATACGATTTGCCGCTGAAAAGAAAAACAAGCATTGATCGTACTGCGTTATTTGCTGAAGAAAGCCATAAAGGACTGTTTTCGGGAAATACCGAATATAAGAAGTGCTGTGTGGCATGGAGCAGCATCAGTGTAGCAATGGCAAAGCCACGCAAAGCATCAATAACTTCGATTCTATTGTTCTTCATATCTGTGATGTTTTAAGCAAAAGGGTAGCTTTAAAAGCTAAATCCAATTGTTAGTTTGATAAGCCAAAGATATGAAAGAGTACTTCTAGTTTTTTTAACCTATTTGAAAAACGGTTATTTAGTGGTGGCTTTATTTCTGAGACGACTTAGGTTTTGTTGCGTCATACCAAGGTACGAAGCAAGATGTCCGAGGTTTGCCCGTTTAATCAAGTCCGGTTGTTCGGCAATCAGTTTTTCATAACGCTCAGAAGCAGTTAGTGTAAGCCTATCGATTCGGGTAAGTTGAAGTTGCAGTAAACATTCTTGATGACATACACGTGACCAATTTGCAATTTCAATATTTGTAGTATATAGTTTATTGAGCTGTACAATTGGAATCACATAAAAGATACAATCCTCGAGCAGCTCTACATATTCAAAACCGGCAGTGTTGTGATATAAATCATTCAAAGCAAACGTAATATCACCCTCGCGTGAAAACCAAGTTGTAACCTCTTCGCCATTTATAATGCAATACGAGCGGCAAAATCCTTTTTCGATAAAATAGACATTCCTATTACGTTTGCCCCCTTCAATAAGTAGGTGCTTACGAGGAAGTTCGCAAAGCGTAAAGTGATTGGCAAGTTCGTTGATCGCTTCGTCCGATACAGGATAAAACTTTCGAATGCTTTCTATTATATTTCTCATACCTCTTAAATCAAAAGTCAAGCGTTACATTAGCAATCGCATCTAAAATTAATCATAATAATTGGGATCGCCCAACTTATAAAAATACAAACTATTCCTTATATCGAAAAGGAAAATACTTGATGCAGATCAGTTACATGAATAACTCTTTCCAGAACTCAGCAGGTAAGTCGAATTCAACCAGTGTTTGCTCCGGCATGTATGCTATGGCAAAGAGTTTCTTTTTTGAATGAGAAATGTCAAAGCTAGAGATATAGTTGTCGAGTTTGATCGAAGCGATAGCGTTGCCGTCATAATCAAAAATACGAATATTGTTGGCCATAGATGTTTCGATAAGAGACGTAGACTCTTCACTCAGTAGCCTATTAGAATAGAGAATATAAATATACAGATCATCTATTTTAAGGTCTAGTGTTCTGCCCTTAGCTTTGTCTTTGCTAAAAAGAAGATTGCCATTACGGATGTCGAAAGATGTTGTGTCGAAATAAAAACTACATCGTTCACGCATCATCTCATTCTCGAGCGTATAACAAGATAAATAAGGTAAGTTGAATGCGGCAAAACACATAGAGCCATTGCCATTTGTTGCTAACTTCCCGAATAGCTTTCCCGAAACGCCAATTCCGCTATCCTTGTCATGTATCTCTCCGATGGGAGACGCTCCAAAGAAATTACAAAGCCTCAGTGCACTGTCTCTTAATGAAAAGAACCTACCGTTTGCACCTCGACAAAGGGAGACATAATGCTTTTTATCCAAACGAGATATAAAAACTTCGTGCTGAAGCATTTCTTTCTTATTCGCAGCTTGTTTATCAACCTTTAATTGCTTTAATTCTTTGATTTTTATTTCATCAAGATTGGGATCTATTGCAAGGATTGTGAGTTGATCTTTATTTACATCGTTCAGCGCAAATTCGTTGTTGTAATGATGGGTTTTGAGCGGTTGAATAAATTCGCCGGGACCTTGGCCGATGCGACCATAAGAGGTCACGAAAGCGAAATTGTCTTCGATCGAAAAGACTCTGCAAATGGTGTCTCGATGAGATGTAACTAAAATGAGATCATCCATAAGGTTGAGGTCGTGAGCGTAACTGTACAGCTCCATTCCGTTGGGGCTGCATTTTGCAAGATACTCTTTCTTTTCCGCCAACACAGTTTTGCTTTCGTTGCGCAGATTGCAACT
>DLYT01000161.1 GCA_003447595.1 Porphyromonadaceae bacterium | reverse complement strand
AAAATTTATATCCTTAAATTGATAGAAAAAAGGAGGATATGCATCATTAGATAGCAATATCCTCCTTTTTTACTACAAATCCTTTAGATGAGGGAAGTAGTTTGCATGTTGTTGCCATGCGTTTTGTGATGTATTCAGTCGTTTTAGAATAAACTCAGATTTCCCGTCAGCTGTAATTGAGTGCCGGCCTCTTAGCTGTTCATCGGTAATGTCTATAGTCAACGGTTCGTGCCATTGATTTCCTTTTCCTACGGCTCCATACTCATTCGTATCCTTGAGAAAGTATGTATTGGGCAGAAGATTGTGATTTGGGGTAATCCCCGCAAAATGACCAAAAGTGCCTCTGAATGTTTCATTGATAGAGGTATAGCACGCCGCATAGTTTCCATGGTATGCTTCAAGTCCCGCAGCTTCTCCGCAGATACCGCCTGCGATATCATCCCCTTGGAGGTGAATTTCGCCAATATGATATACGTTGTATAGTTTCATTGTGCCGTTTACTTTGCCGGCTATTCCGCCGCTCACACCTCGGGCATTGATAGAGGCATGGTTGTAGCAAATATGAAACTCCGGTCCACCTGCTGTAGATTCTCCGATCAGTCCGCCCGCATGAGTTACCGATGCTCGGATGTTGCCGCAATTGTACGATTGTATTACTTTGTTGGCTTTCGAGTAGCCCTCGATGCCACCTACCTGCGATTGACCTGTTATTTTCCCGCGGTTAGAGCATTCAATGACTTGATGGTCATAATCAGCGGCACCGGCAATCCCTCCGGCTCCATTTGATAATGCAGTTATATCTCCAAAGTTTCTGCACTTTTGGAGCACAGACCAGCGGTAAATCCCTGCAATCCCTCCGATGTATCTCACACCTGTTACATCGCCATGATTCTCACAATCCGATAGTTCTTTGTAGCTCTGGAATTCGCCACAAATACCACCCACATTATCAGTGCCAAGTACGGTTGCATAGTTGTTGCAATTCTCAACAGTAGCACCTTCGAGGATACGTCCGGCAATACTGCCCACATAGTTTCTTCCGCGCACATACCCTGAACTGATGGTTACATTTTTTACAATGGTATTGTGTTTTGATATACTGGCAAACAAGCCGGTATCGTCGGTATTAGTCTGTATGTTTAGATTCGCGATCTGATGATAGTTGCCATCGAAGTTTAGAGATAAGGGTGGGAGCGGAGTCCATGCCCTGTTTTGAAGATCTACATCTTTTACCTGTTTTACATATCGGTTCGATTGCTGATTCAAAAGCGATAAATCATGCACATTGCTCAATGTATTTGATGAGCAGACTTCATAGGGTTGTGTAGCCGATCCGTTGCCCAGTCCGCAAAATAGTCCGCTGAAAGAAGCAGACATTAGCGTGTTTTCGATTTTTCGATACACGTCGCCTTCCAGGTTGAACGTTTTTGAGCCCCTAGGTGCCGAAAGCACCTTGTTGTCGCTGTCTCGAAATGAGAGGTGGTTGAGTGTGTTGTGGCGATGCTCTATTTTAGCACTACCCTCTACGCGGTATTTATTACCGTGTACATGAACCACTTTTATGCTTGGGGTTAGTTGGAGCCCGTTTACATCCATCACCAGCCTTGCAATTTTCTGAGATTGAAATACCTCATCATCTATTATATCAAATTCAAACGTAAAGTTTCCGATATTACCATCTACTCGCGGATCTTCAGTCGGAATTTCACTTCCGCTAAATCGAGTTTTGATATTATATCTGTTGTTAGCATGTATGTTGTAATTTCTCGGATCGTTCGAACCCAAGTATATAGAGCATACACCATCTTTAATAATAGCTCCCGGTGTATTATTTTCGCAATAGACAGAAAGATAACTCGCATATTGCCCTTGACCCGAAGGTGCAGTTTTGTCCGTTTTGTCTTTCAGCGATGAAGCAGTGCCATTATTGCCTCTACGATTGATGGGCATAAACCAGATCATTTCAGTAGAAGCATCTTCAGCATACTTCATAATAGGGTGCATGGTATGAGAAGAGGTACTTCCTTGTGGATAGATGTTATCTTCGTCTGTATTGAAGAAACGCATCGATGAAGGTATATTCATCAAAGACACATGCTTTACCTTATATTTTGCATCCGTATCTGAGTAATTAAATATTATTTTGGCTGCAATTCTTTTCAGCTTAACCTCTGGGATACGGGTGTTTTCAGAAACAAAAGGGATATCAACACTACCAATTAAAGGAACTTCTTCATCATTGGTAATTGATGTATAATTATATTGTAACTTTTGTATTTGATCTAAGCTGTAGATCAGGCTTCTATCCGTCCAGTCGATCTCTTTAGCATTCGATATGAAAATGATTTTGTGATCAGAACCTTTCATCAACCTAATGGGGATATTCGTCAACGACGATAAATCACCAATAACCTGAGTATGTATAAGTAGTCCTGTGTTATCATACTGGAATAACATAAGATTACGTATATCTACAGATGATTTAGTAGAATAAGTTTGTTGAAATTTATCTGTGTTTTGCAAAACCTCGATTTCAGCATTTTGCATCGAAGGTTGAAGGCACGAAGGCTCTATCGCATTGTCAATTGTTGCATTGAGTACAACAGAAACAAAGTAATTATTATTATTTAAACCACCAGGTTTGTTTTCTATTATATCTTCCGAGCATGA
>DLYT01000017.1:2789-11401 GCA_003447595.1 Porphyromonadaceae bacterium | reverse complement strand
ACCAGTAACCTTTCGATTACAATGCAAAGATAAGGCAAGTTATTCATTCCTGCAACCCCTTTTATGCTTCGCAGGCTCCTTTTTGCGTTATAATAAGAGTTGAGTGGCTGTAATGTGTTGCGTGAAAGTCATATATGTATGTATTATAAAATAGGTTAATAGGTGGAGTTTCCGTATTGTGTGGCCGAAAAAGAGCATTATCTTTGCTGAACGATCGTTCAATAGTGAGAAATGGAAACAAACGACACGAAAGATTTTATCCTTAAGCAGACATTTCTATTGCTGCTTACCAAAGGTTATGACGCAGTATCGATAACCGATATTCAGAAAGCAACTGCAATGTCGCGCGGATTATTGTATCATTACTTTGGCAATAAAGAGGAACTGTTTTTGGCTGTTGCCGATAAATATTTGGTAGGATTGCTCGAAATGGATGAGGGGGCTGTAGTGGGTATGGATATTCCGCAGTTGATCGCGTACATTGTAAGCAAATATAGCCAAGCGATACAAGTTGCGCTAGGCGACTATCCTGGTACGTATAAGATTTCGATTGCCAACTACGACTTTCTTATCTTTCGCTTCACGCAGCAATACAAAGCTCTCAGCGATCGCTTTGCGTTGATACGCGAAAAAGAAATCCGTATTTGGGCTCTTGCAATTGAAGCATCGATGCAGTCGGGAGCTATTCATGCAGAGACTGATGCCGCAAAGATGGCTCAGTATTTTGTGTGCTTGCTCGATGGTGTTTGGCTCAATGCTGTAAATAAGGGAGACTCGAGCGATTTGATCAAAGACTTTGAGATGATGCTCTCGGGGTTTTACGAATTGCTTCAGCGATAGGAGGAAGACGAATCATTAAGATGTTTGTTGTCGCGAGCAGCGATGCAAACGATAATTAGATTGTGGCTCTATTTTGGTAGAGCCTTTTTTAGGCTTGCTTGTTGAACAATTGTTCAATCTTCGTAAGCCTTGAATGTGAAATATATAAATAAGATGAGGTAGATCTGTTTTCTTTAAAAGAGATGATCGAAGGAGGTGAATGAGTTATGGATATACACAACATGCAATCAACACAATCGGAGGTAGGAATGAAGCAGGCTGAAGATAGGGTTCTCTCACAAAGTGAGCACCAATTGGAGCACGGAAAGATAAGCAAACTGTTTCGTCGTTTTGCCATTCCGGGCGTGATTGGTTTGCTATTCTTAGGACTGCAAACAATTATCGACGGAGTGGTTGTGGGGAATTTTCTCGGAGCAAATGCCTTGGCAAGTGTCAGTTTGGTGCTTCCTTGCTATAGCTTTTTTGCGGCCATCGCGGTGGTTATCGGGGTAGGCTGTCAAACATTGGTGAGCATCAATATGGGAGAGAAGAACTATGAGCGTGCCAAGGATGCAATGACTACAGCTTTTACTACGTTGATGGTCTTTTCTGTCGTAGTTACGTTTTTTCTTACGCTATTTGGTAAAGATCTTGCACGGGCATTGGGGGCAAATGATGTACTGTTGCCGTATGCCTGGGATTATATAAAGGGATTGTTTCCTTTCTTCCCGCTGATCGTTGGGATGTTTTTTAGCGATTACATGCTCAAGGCAACAGGGCATCCTACCTTTTCGATGCTGATCATGGGGGGTACCGTTCTCTTGAATATCCTATTGGATATATTATTGGTGGTGGTGTGGCCCATGGGAATCTTTGGTGCCGGATTGGCTACGGGGATTGCTTTTTCGGTAGGAGCGCTTTGTTCGTTCTGCATCACACTCAATCGTCGTCGCAAGATTTCTATTTTGGCAGGGCGGTTCGATCGCAAACTCATTTGGCCAATGGCCTACAATGGTTCGTCGGAAGGGATGTCCGAACTAGCGGCCGGTATTAGTGTTTTGCTTTTTAATATTGCATTGATGAAGTATAGCGGCGAGACGGGTGTGGCGGCTTTCACGGTGATTAATTACATCTTCTTTGTAGGAACGACGGTGTTTTTGGGTATCTCCGATGGGATTATTCCCATTGTCAGTTACAACTTGGGAGCCCGAAAGTGGTCGCGCATAGTAGAGGTGGTCAAGTTGGCTGCTAAGACAAACGTGATTATCGGCATTACGCTCTTTACGATTCTATTATTGTTTGGCGGTGAAATCATTGCATTGTTTTTCCGTCGCGAGGGCAATGCCGCGGTGGTAGAGCTTGCCGAAAAAGGGGCTTCGATTTATGCGTTTGCATTTTTACTAAACGGACTGAATATCTTGACGGCTAGTTTCTTTACAGCCTTGGCAAATGCTAAAGTTTCGATGATCATATCGATGCTGCGCGGGTTGGTCTTTGTGGCGCTTTGGATTACCGTTTTGCCTTCGCTCGTAGGAATGGATGGGATTTGGGCGGCTGTGCCTTTAGCAGAGGTGTGTACCTTTGTGGTTTCTATTTTATTGTTGAGGCGGTTGTTTAAACATCCTTCGGCAATGAAGGTGAAGCATAAGTAAGATGTCTGAAATTTGTAAATAAGCAGAAAAGCGCTTGTCGGCTTCAATTCCGGCAAGCGCTTTTTTATGGAAGCGTAATCTTAAAATACGGCTGTTTGCTTCAGTACATAATGTTCAGCTAAAGCTCCTTCTATAACTTTTTGATCTTGATCGAGCATGCGCACGCGGCCCTCTTCCACTTTAAAGTATTTCTTTTCGTTTTGTGGAAGTTCGAGCGTAGCAATATTGCCGTTTACTACATACTTTCCTTGCTCATTAAAGATCCCATCTTTCTCGTCGATGTATTCCGATCGGAGTTTGAAGGTTTTGTCTTTATTTAATGTAAGGGTCATTTTAATGCCTGGACCCGATGCTGCCGGTATGGTTCCTTCATATACGCCCGGGTAATCAAGTGAGTTCTCGGCCGTGTGCATGTCTACTGTTTCTGTAGCGGCAGGTTGTGCTTCTGTTGTACTTCCCGATTTGTCGGCTGGTTTTGATGTGCAACTAACGCCTGCGATACAAGCGCAAGCGATCAATGATAGATACATTCGTTTCATAATACTACGTTTCGAATTAAATAAATGATTTAGTATGGTTTTAATAGCTGCCGTCTTTGTTTTTGTAGTTTAAGATGGCGGGTATAACACAAAGATTAAAAAAGTTGTTTTTAAACACAAGCTTTGCGTACTGTATATAGCCTTATCTCTTTTTATATTTGTAAATATTTGCATTTCAATAAAACTGAACGAACTAACTAAACTACTAATGAACCCTATGAAGGAAGTATTATTCGCCCTTTCTATAATGGGCGCCGTGTCGTGTACATCTGTTTCACAGCAGCACATCACTTCTCCCGATAAACAACTCAACTTGAGTTTCGAAACTTCACAAGATGGATTTCTATCCTATACATTAATAAATGGTACTGATACAGTGCTTGCTCCTTCCCGTTTGGGCTTTGTATTGCAAGATGGCGACTCTATTTGTCGCGATTTGCAGATAGAGGATGTTGCTCTTTCTTCGTTTGATGAAGTTTGGCACCGCCAATGGGGCGAAAACAAGTCGGTACGCAATCAGTACAATCAAGCTTTGGTGTCGGTGAAGCATGTACCGACCAACCGATTGTATCGTGTCAACTTTAGACTGTTTGACGATGGAGTTGCACTGCGATATGAGTTTCCCGATGCTTTTGCCAACGATTCTATTGTGATCATGGACGAGGTTACCGAGTTTAAAGTAAGCGGTAACCCCGAAACGTGGTGGAGTTATGCCGACTTTAACACCTACGAGAAACTGTTTATGAATAACCGCCTCGATAGCGTGTCGTGGGCAGCAACACCGATGTCGATGCGCAAAGATAACGGAACGCATCTATTTATTCACGAAGCAGCAATTGTAAAGTATCCTGATATGACCATTAAGAATATGGGCGATGGTACTATGAAATGCGAATTGACTCCTTGGAAAAATGGGGTAAAGGCTTACGTAAAGGCACCTTTTCATACACCGTGGCGCATGGTAGTGGTATCACCGGATGCAAAGGGGCTTGTTGCGTCGGCAATGATGGTCAACTTGAACGAGCCGTCGAAGCTTGCTCAATCGGAGTGGATCAAACCAATGACTTACATGGGTATTTGGTGGGAAATGCACTTGGGTAGTAAGCAGTGGAAAGAAGGTAAGATGCAAGCGGCTACGACCGAAGAGGCTAAACGCTACATTGACTTTGCTGCGGCGAATGATATTCCGGGCGTTGTGATCGAAGGCTGGAATACCGGCTGGGATAAGTGGGGAGAGGAAGATGCTTTCGACTATATTACTTCTGCCAAAGGATACGATCTTCGTGAGGTTGCTGCCTATGCCAAAGAAAAAGGAGTTTGGTTGATTATGCACCACGAAACGGGCGCTGATATTCATGGTTATGAAGCGTTGGTTGATTCTGCGTTTGCTCTATGCCAAGAGTTGGGTATTCATGCCGTGAAAACCGGTTATGCAGGTGGAGTATCTACAGGCGAAAACCATCACGGACAGCAAATGGTAGAGCATTATCAACACATTGTAGAGAAAGCTGCTCAATATAATATTATGCTCGATGTACATGAGCCGAGCAAAGGTTCGGGCTTAGAACGTACATGGCCCAACCTAATGACGCGCGAAGGGGTGCGTGGTATGGAATGGGAGGCTTGGAGTGTGGGCAATTCGCCTTCACACACCACAACGATTCCTTATACGCGAGGCTTGGCGGGTCCTACCGATTATACGCCGGGGATTATAGATGTACTGTTGCTTGGCAAGAAGGAACAACGCACGCAATGGAACGATCAGTTGAAAGACATTTCTCAAACGCGCGTGCACAGTACGCTTTGTCACCAGCTGGCTTTGTTGGTTACGATTTACAGTCCGCTGCAAATGGCGTCCGACTTGCCAGAGAATTACCAAGGGCATCCGGCCTTTCAGTTTATCAAAGATTACAATGCCGATTGCGATGAGTCTGTTGTGGTGAATGGCGAAATAGGGCAATACATCACCATTGCCCGTCGCGCGGGAGACAACTGGTTTGTCGGAGCTACAACCAACGAGCAGAAACGCACCATTGATGTAGCGTTCGACTTCTTATCCGATGGCGAATACATCGCAACCATTTATAAGGATGCTGCCGATGCCGATTGGGTTTCGAATCCTACAGCTTTCGAAATCACACAAGAGAAGATTACAAAAGCTTCGAAACTAACCTTGCCGATGGCTGCCGGAGGTGGTTTTGCCATTACGATAAAACCTGCAATTCAATAAAATATTTACACGTTTAGCTCAAAATAAAAAGAGCTTTTCATGCAATTGTCCATCTAAATACGTCATTTTAGGTGGACAATTCTTTTTTATACACCTGTGGTTTAGGTTTTTAGTGTGTGACGGAAGTGTCATTGTATTTTGATGTTTCGTATTCAGATCATGCCTACTTTTGCAGTGTGAGTTGAGAGACACTCCAAATCATACAACGAGTTATCGTGCTATACATTTAGTGTAAGTATTGAGTTGTATTGTTTGTAGTGTTTCTATTTTTTTCAACTTCGAGTGAAATATTCATAGAGATGCAATAAGGATTATTTGTGTTTTTTTCGATGATATTCATGTCATCTTGCATTATCAAGGATATGGTTACGATTGAATTGGGTACAGTATAGAGAATGGTTTCAATTGGTTTAAAATCCACTCTCTTATCAGTTGTAACAAGAAAAGGACATTCCGTATCGGTAGTCATTAGTCCGAGTTCGTGCATACGAATACCCCAATGACGACTAGCTCTTGAATGAGAGATGGCTATTGATTGGAATGTTCTTTTTCTCGAAGTTGTTTTTTAGTAATGACCGAAACTAATGAATTAAAAACAACGCAAATGACAAGTAAGTTTAAGTTCATCGCAGTATGGGCAATGTTAATTGCTTTTTTCTCTGCTTGTGAGAATGAGGATAAAATAGCCGACAGTAAAGCTTTTATTAAAGTTGTAGATGCTTCCGGTGCAGTATTGTCTGGAATTCCGGTACAAGTGTTTGATGAGAAAACATATGAATTGTTCGAAAAAGACAACAGAACAGAACCATTAAGTTATGTAAGAACTGACAAAAATGGAGCAGCTGTTTATGATGTTCAATATGCAAGTTGGTTTACTTCTTCACGATCTCGACAAATTACGTTTGTTGTGCAAAACGGAGTAGGAGATACAAACTATGAGATTTGGGCGGTAGGACGCACGTTCAACCCCGGTAAGAATGTCGAAATAGTTATCCAACTAAAAGACATCGAATAAGTTAATTTAGACAGATTCTTAAGATAAATAATTCAAACTCGCCAATCATGCTATTATGAAACCATGGTATTCTACTTTAGACGGATAGAATATCAGCCTTCAAGAACCTTGTCTGATGCCATTATGAAAAACCACACATTTAAATAGTTCGAAATAGAAGGAATATACATCACTTTATTTATTTCGAGATTTGAATTGTTATAAAGCGTTTCTTAAACCACCCAAAACTGATTCGTTGGTTTTGGGTGGTTTTTTTATTAGAAATATTGTATGTTTGTGGTTTCCATTATTATTTGTAACGACCGTAATGAACAAAAAATCATATATTAAGATAGGACTTGTTGCTGTTATATTTACGCTTGCCGCATTGATGGTTTGGTTTGGGCGAGAAAATAAGACTGCCATAGCTTTACAACAAGTAGACTCTTTGATTATATCTCATCCGGCAGAAGCTCTTCATGAGTTAGGGCATTTGAAGGAAATGAAGATGTCGCAAAAAGATCGTGCTTATTATAACTTGCTTGTTACACAGGCTTCTATTCTAAACGGGCAGATTCCGGCTAATGATTCATTAATAAACGTATCGTTACTTTACTTTCTCAACGGCAGCGACTCAGCGATAACCTCCCGAGCACTCTTTTTGCGCGGACGCATTTTGCATAAAGCCAGTCACTCCCTCGAAGCAGTAAGTAGTTACATGCATGCCAATGAATACTTTCCACAAGGGGAGAGTTTACAACTCAAACACGATATCTTGGTATCTCTAGCCGATGTATATCGGTATAATAAGTTGTATGAAGAAGAACAGAAAACGCGCAGTGAGGCATTGATAAGTTCCCGACTTCTAGCCGACTCGTCGCGTATAGCGAATGACTTGATTGGTTTAGCTTATCTTTTTACGACACGCAGGCAGTATCCCGACTCCTCATTATTGCTGTTGCATGAAGCGCTAGATTATACCACTTTCGGTAACCGACAAACCCTAGCTGCTATATATAAGAATATGGCATCCGCATACTCTTTGATCGGAGAAGAAGACTCTGCCATGTCTTACATCGACAAATCAATCGCATTAAAGCCAGATAAAGCTGAGCTTTCTGCTTTTTATTTGCTCAAGGCACGAGCGTTATTGAAACGAAAGAATTATGCGGAAGCCGAGAAGTATTATCAGTTGGTATCTGATAGTTCCGACATCACCGCTCGATTGCAGCAAAATCTAGGAATGTACCGTATCAATAGCGCGACACATCAAGCCAATAAAGCCTTGCAAAACGTGGAGAATATGATTGTGTTGCAAGATTCCATGAATCGCGGTGAACGAGATGAAACCACCGAACGCATGCAAAGTATTCAGGCTTACAAAAAGCAACGCGAACAATATATAAAGGATAAATTCGAAATTTATCGCACGCGTACGCTCACCTACAAAATATCGACTGTGTTCTTGCTCGTAGGGGTTTTTATGTTGCTTATTCTTATGTTTTATCGAAACAGAAAGATCAAGCTCGAGTCGTCGGTGCGCGAAAAGAAAATAAAGTTGGCCGAGTTGGAGCTCGAGCGTCAAAGCATGGAGAATCAATTGCTGCGTGAACAAACCGAGAAGGAGCAGCTCTTGGCGCGCGATATGATCATGAAAGCAGAGTATTACAAGCGTCTGAATATGATTTCCATACCTATTCTTTCTGCTCCGAAAGACAAGCAAGGTTTTATTTTCTTAGGGAAAAAAGAGTGGGATGTGATCGAGAACAATACCAATGCATGTTTCGATCATTTCACGAAGCGATTGAGAGAGAAATATCCGCAAATGTCGGACGAAGAGATTCGTTTCTGTTGTTTGATCAAGATGGAGCTACCGCTCGATCTGCTTTCGGCAATCTATCACATCGAGAAAAACAGCATATCAAAACGCAAAGGCCGTCTACGCGATAAGTTGGGCGTAACAGATCAAACCCTCGACGATTACATCAAGCACTTTTGAAAGCTTGTATAATTGAAGGAGTAAATGAATTTGCTTGCTATTATAAAAGAAACGGTTACTACCTTATCAGCAGTAACCGTTTGTTGTATAAAGGAATTGACTACAGAATATACTGTGCGATGAGTTTGTCTAGCTTGCGAATGTCTACCCCGCGGTTAAGCTTGATTTTAATCTTCCCCGAGCGTGTCCATAATTCGAGTTCGGAACTAAAATCGAGAAAACCGGCATTCTCGGTCGAATACATTTCGATGTTTTTGAACGGTATCGTGTACAGCTCAACCTTCTTGCCTGTAATGCCTTGCTTGTCGGCAATGATTAGTCTTTTGTTTGTAACGACAGCCGTGTCGCGCAATGTTTTGTAGGCGGCAACAGCTTCCTC
>DLYT01000017.1:1547-2407 GCA_003447595.1 Porphyromonadaceae bacterium | reverse complement strand
GGATGCATGATTTCTGGAAATCTGCACGATTGTGGCAACATGTTGTGTAATCTCTAAATTTGTGAAGGATATGTTTAAATCAACGAAGGAAAATACACTTTTCCTTACCACCAAGTCGACATGCTTTGATCTGATAGTAAAAGGTGTGAAAAAAGAGGAAAGTCGGGAAGTGAGGGAGAATACATGGAAACAGTTCCTTGCAACCGATAAAGACGGTTTCTTTTATCTTGATCCGCAGACACGCTTTGTGGATCCCATGAATGTATTGGCTTATAATAACGGATACTTTCCCTATTTGCCAAAAGATTACGATTACTTAGAGTTGGCTGTGGGCGAATCAGATCTTGCCGATACAGCTCTTATCGTTGTAACGGATATTACTTTTGAAGTTGCGAAAGACAAAGAAGGTAAAGACTTACGCTATGATTGGGATGAAGTCAATGGCTACATCCTCGATGCCGACAACGGACGATTGGCAGCATGGCACATTATTTATCATTTAGGAAATGTAGTAGAGGTAGTACGCCATCAGGCACATGCATAAGGATGGCATAGTAAGTAACAAATTATGAATTGTATGAAAGAACATCACGCTGCATGGCTGAATTCGCTCATGCAGCGTTTTATATAAACTCTTCAAATTCGATGCGTAATTGCAGCGGCTCTATAGGCTTCGGTCGTGCATTGTTATTGATAGAGATACCGATCAGGCGCACTTTCTTTTCCGTTAGGTCTACACCGTTTAATAAACTCTCCGACAACTCCTTGATTTGCTCCAATGTATGAATATCTTCCGCCACCGTACGCGATCGGGTTATCTGCTTAAAGTCACTAAACTTAACCTTTAGCGTCAGTGTTTT
>DLYT01000017.1:466-1298 GCA_003447595.1 Porphyromonadaceae bacterium | reverse complement strand
AGTTCGGCAAGCAAGTCTTCCCGCTTGTCGAGATCCTCGGCAAACGTATTTTCCGTGCCCACCGATTTGTATTCACGATCGGGGCAGACGGGTCTGTCGTCAATAGCTCTGGCAAATTGGTAATAGCGTTGTCCGGCTTTCCCGAAGAGCGACTCGAGGTGTTGCATGCTAAACTCGCGTAGTTGCGCGCCGGTATAAATCCCTAGCTTATGCATGCGTTCGGCCGTAACCTTGCCTATTCCGTAAAACCGCTCAATGTCTAGCTGGGCAACGAAGTCGTAGGCTTTCTTGGGCGGAATCACAAACAACCCGTCGGGCTTTCGGTAATCAGAAGCAATCTTGGCCAAGAACTTATTGATCGAAACACCAGCCGAAGCCGTGAGTCCGGTTTGATCTTTGATCTTCTCCTTTATTTCTTTGGCGATCAGTGTTGCGGAAGGATTGTTTGCTAGATTGACGGTAACGTCGAGAAAAGCCTCGTCGAGCGAAAGCGGTTCTACTAGGGGAGTATATTCGAGGAAAATGGATCGTATCTGCATAGATACCGACTTGTAAACCTCGAAGCGAGGACGGGTAAAAATCAAGTTGGGGCACTTCTTGAGTGCGGCTTGCGATGACATGGCCGAGCGCACGCCATACTTTCGAGCTTCGTAGCTGGCAGCCGCAACCACGCCACGCGGTCCTGCGTGTCCCACAGCTAATGGTTTGCCGCGGAACTCTGGATTATCACGCTGTTCTACAGAAGCATAGAAGGCGTCCATGTCTACATGTATAATCTTTCGTGTTTGCATTGCTCGAATTGAAAGTATATAAAAAAAGAGGTCGTCAATAA
>DLYT01000017.1:0-188 GCA_003447595.1 Porphyromonadaceae bacterium | reverse complement strand
CTCCACCCCGCGATGTTTAACCAATAACCTTTCGATTACAATACAAAGATAGGGTAGCGGTTTGACTTATCCAAACCTTTTCACACTAATTCACCTAATAACATTTTGATTGTGTTTTGCTTTGCACAGTTTGCATTCTCTATAATCCGGTCAACTGCTCTTTGTGTGAGGTGGATACGTTGAAAGAG
>DLYT01000150.1:19358-23173 GCA_003447595.1 Porphyromonadaceae bacterium | reverse complement strand
CATATCGATACGGTAAAACCGGCAGCTAGTTGGACCAAAGATCCGTATACTCCCATTGAAGAGGATGATAAATTGTATGGATTGGGCAGCAACGATGCCGGGGCTAGTGTGCTGTCTTTGCTACATACCTTCTTATATCTAAAGGAACGCAAGCAACCTTTCAACTTGATCTTCTTGGCTTCGGCCGAAGAAGAAGTATCGGGGGCAAATGGGATTGAAAGTGTGATCCCCGATTTGGCGCATGTACGTTTTGCGGTAGTGGGCGAACCCACCAAGATGCAACCGGCCGTTGCCGAAAAAGGATTGATGGTACTTGACTGTACCGCAAAAGGCAAGTCGGGACATGCTGCTCGAAACGAAGGAATCAATGCTATCTCAGAAGCAATCAAAGATATCGAATGGTTCAATTCGTATCAGTTTGCCGAAACAAGTCCGCTTCTAGGACCTGTAAAGATGACGGTAACCATGATTCATGCGGGCACACAACACAATGTAATTCCCGATCGTTGCGAATTTACGGTAGACATTCGTAGCAACGAATACTATTCGAACCAAGAACTGTACAACATCATTGGCAAACATGTAAAGGCCGAGCTCAAAGCGCGTTCTTTCCGTCTCAATTCTTCTCGTACACCCGACGAACATCCGTTTGTAGAAAGAGCCGAAATGTTGGGACTTGTTCCTTTCGGATCGCCTACTCTTTCCGATCAAGCTTTGATGCCTTTCCCTTCTGTTAAGATTGGCCCGGGCGATTCGTCTCGTTCTCATACGGCCGACGAATACATCAAACCATCAGAAATCAGAGAAGCCATCGATTTATACATTAAACTGCTCGACGGACTGATTATTAAATAGGAACAACATCTATCCGTATAAAAAAAGGGAACTCCGAGTGATCGTTGTTCCCTTTTTACGTTTATCGTTTTACCCAGTTGAGTGGGTTGAGTTTGTCTTTTTCTTTGCGCACTTCAAAGTGAAGTACCGTACTGTTGCCATCTTCCGAATCGGTGAAGATCTTACCCAACGCTTGTCCGGTAGATACTCGATCTCCTTTCTTCACATACACCGAACTCAAGTTTGCATATACAGTAAGGTAATTACCGTGACGTACAATGATGGAGTTGTTATAACCCGGCACTACGAATACGCTGGTAACTTCGCCTTTGAATACCGAACGGGCTTCTGCTCCCGGCGATACCCGAATGTCGATACCGTTGTTGTTGGTTACCACGTGTTTCAATTCTTGGTGGCGTTGCTCTCCAAAGTAACTGATTACCGTATATCGGCTCGAAACAGGGAAAGGTAATTGTCCGCGATTCTTTGCAAAGTCTCCCGATAGTCTACGCTCATCTACTGTCATGGCATAACCACCTTTCGACTCAGCTTGTCGCGTAGGTGCTGCTACTTCTACTTTTTCTTGTTTATTTTCGGCAGCATTCTTTCTTTTTCGTTCGGCTTCGCGACGTGCTTCGGCTTCAGCTTCGCGACGTGCTTCAGCTTCGGCACGTGCAATCTCCTCAGCGATCAAGCGTTCGATTTGGTTGTTAAGACCTTGAGCCTCGCGTCGTTTCTTCTTCAACTCTTCGTTGAGCTCTTTCTCTTTTTTCTTAAGCTCTTGTACCTCTTCGCGCTTATTGTTTTCTTCGGTTTGGAGTTTCTGACTTTCAACCTCGCGATTCTTCAAGAGGCTGCGCTTTTCATCTTTCACCTTTTCAAGCTCTTGCTTTTTTCGCGCTACCTGCTCTCTACTTTCAATGATCAGTAATGCTTGGCGTTTTTGCCAGTCAGCATATTCTTTTAAATAACGCAAACGACGATACGATTGCGCGAAGTTATCGGCCGATAAAATAAAGAGGAGTTTATCTTGCGTGGTTCTTTTTTGATACATCGAGCGCATCGATTTGCCATAGTTGCCTTTCTTCTCTTCGTGCTCTTTGTTCAAGCGGGCAATATCTCGGTTCATATCGGCGATTTGCTCGTCGATAGCCGAAATCTCCTCGCCCAATACATTGATCACTTTCTTTCGCGATGCAATCTGATTGGTGATTAAGCTGATGCGACTCAGCATAGAACGTGCACTGTTCTTCGTCTCTTTTAGTAATTGATTCGTGTTTTCAATTTCTTCAAGGGTCGCTTTACGTATACGTTCCAGCTCTCTAATCTTTCTATTCGATTGCGAATAGGTGACTACAGAAACCAGAATACACAGGATTAGAAAAACTATGCGCTTCATTGAACCGATAATGATTTTATTAAAAGAATAAATGAAATCTCTTTGTAGCTTTTAGGTATCGAAAATTGCATCGATTGCTCTTTGTCGATCTCTATCTTTGCAAAGTTAAAGCGAAATTCGCCTTTTTGTGCTTCGCATTGGGTTATTGTTGCTTGCATTTGATATGGAAAGGTCGTTACCGACAAAGCCTCAAACTTGTCGTAACGCCAAAACAACGAGCTTTTCTCTTGCTCATCACTGATGCGTGCAGAGGTTAAATACCCCGAGCGATCTACCGAAAACTGATAGCGTGCTCCGCTGTTGTCATCCATTCGCAATAATGCTTTTCTTTCGTCTTGCACAAATCGCATCTGCTCGAGTTCTCGCTTAGTGATCTGAGTTTTTCCGGGATAGAAAAGTGTATTGGTTAGTAACGATTGCAAGTTGTAGAAGTCAAATTCGAAAGGCACGGCAAACACCGTACGCAAGTATTCGATGCCTGATTTCGCATATACCTTATTGATGCGGTCGAGCATACGTATCGAATCGGGAGTAATTTCGATGCGAGCAGCTTCTATGCCCAGCATGGGTTGAATGGAGAATTGGATGCATTGATCCTTTTGCAACTTCAACTGCACTTTAGACGAGAGCTTCGTCTTTCCCAATTCAATATCGGCTTGTATACGTGCCGAGAATGTTTCGTATTGCAATTCTCGTTGCTGAATTTCGGCAATTAGTTCGGCTTTCTCCATTTTGGGCAAATACGTCTCCTTATTACTTCCTTTGCGGCTTTTGCAACCACCAAAAAGTAATACCAAAATCAGAAATATCGAGATATGCAGGCTACGTTTCATTATTTTGTTTCGGGCGTTTCTTTAGGCTCTTCAATGTATTCGCCTTTGGCGATCTTTTCATCGAGCGTTTTCGATTCTTTACCTAACTCTTTTGCTTTTTCCCATTGCTTCACCGCAGCTTCTTTATCGCCTAGCATAAACAAGATGTCTCCATAATGCTCAACGATCTCACTGCTGCTTTCGCCTCCTTTTTCAAGGGCTTGCTGAATGTATAATTTAGCCAACGTGTATTTCTTCAATTTGAAAAACACCCAAGCATAGGTATCCAGATAGGTACTGTTATCAGGCTCCAGCTTGATACATTGCCCGCTCATACGTTCTGCACGAGCAAGATCACGATTATCCAATGTAAGGAAATAGCTGTAGTTGTTAAGCACAACCACATTATTCTCGTTATACTTCAAGGCATTGTCGTAGGCTGCAAAGGTTGAATCCATATTACCCATTTGGTAATAGATATCACCAATCTGCCCATAGAAGTCAGACAAAACCGGATAGTTCTTCTGATCCATATCCTTGATTCCCTTTTGATAGGTTTCAAGAGCTTTTTGGTAATCTTCTTTCTGATAGTAAGCAATCCCTAAGTAGAAGTAAAACTCCGGTGCTTGGGGAAATATCTGAATCGCATCGTTACAAATGGCGATGATCTCATCCGGATTCTCGCTTTTAAGCGTAAGGGCCAACAATTGCACCCAAGCCTTTTGATCATCCGGCTTCAACTCGGTTACGAGCTTGTATTGATATTTAGC
>DLYT01000150.1:8820-19125 GCA_003447595.1 Porphyromonadaceae bacterium | reverse complement strand
ATCAGGATGATTTCCGGCTCATGAGGGTTCTGCTCTAAAAGGGTTTTAAACAAAGCATCTGCTCCCTCTGTCTCTTTCTTGGATTGATGCAACGACAAGATGTAACGAGAAAGAATGCCTACTTTAGTTTCGGCATCAAGCTTTTCGTTGAGTAGCGCACTGCGAATTTGTGCTTCGGCTTTCTCCTTATTATTTGTTTCCTCGTAATAATTTGCCATTGCCACAATATAGTATGGATCCGACGGATCAATATCATGCGCCTTTGTATACTCGATGAATGCATTCGTTGTATCTTTTTTCTCAAGGTACAAGTCTCCTAACACCAGGCGATAGCGTGCTTCCATCGGATATTTATTGGCCAACTTTTCGATCTCTGCAAATGCTGAGTCGGGCTTGTTGATGCTGTTATAAAGTCGAAACTTTTGCATCGAAAGAGCCTCACTCATACCCAAATCATTCTCTACTACGTTCAGTGCTTTAACCGCTTTCTCCGCATCTCCTTTCTGTGCATAGATTTCGGCTAAGTAGTAGTTGATTTCCGGTTTTTGCGGATTACGTTTTGCCAACAACTCAAACTCCGTTGCAGCTTCATCAAACATCCCCATCTGGCGAGACAAGCCACCAAGGGCAAAGCCATATGTAAAGTTTGTACTGTCGTGTGTAACAGCTTTCTTGAGATAGTCGATCGCAACCTCAGGACGTCCTAGTTGCAAATAAAAAGTAGACAATTCATATAACAAAGGAGCCGAAGCAGAGTCGATCGATAAACAGTAGTTGAACGCATCGAAAGCCGCATCGTAGTTGCTCGAGTTCTTTAGCTTAATCCCCTCCAAAAAGATGTAATCAAACTTTCGCTGGTCTTTGACCGAAAGCTTGTTCGGTTGTATGGTTGCCTGCTCCTTTTTATCGGTTTTGTCTTCTGCCTTTGCGACAAAAGAAAACAATAGGAAACTCAAGACTAAAAATAAGCCTTTATCTAAGATGCTTTTGTATGGTTTCAATTTGTTCATGCTTTATGAGTCTAAAACAATTCGTGCTTCGTTATTCTCCTTCTCTACACAACAGGAACGAAAGATTATTTCTTTCCTGTATGTCCGAATCCGCCTTCACCACGTACTGTATCGGTTAGTGCCTCTACTTCGCTCCATTTGATGTGGGCGTGTTGTGCGATAACCATCTGACAGATACGCTCTCCATCGTGAATCACGAACTCGTCCGTTGAAAGATTCACAAGAATAACACCAATCTCGCCTCTATAGTCGGCATCGATCGTACCCGGAGAATTCAATACCGTAATCCCATGCTTAAAGGCAAGGCCACTACGCGGTCTGATTTGCGCCTCATAACCTTCGGGCAATTCAATAAAAAGACCTGTAGGAATCAGTCTGCGCTCTAGCGGTTTTAATGTAATTGATTCTTCAATATTGGCACGGATATCCATTCCGGCCGAGTGTATAGTCGCATACTCGGGAAGAGCATGCTTTGATTTATTTACAATCTTAACTTCCATGTAACGTTATAATATTTCTTTTAAAAAACCGAAGATACAATAAATTCGTGCGGACTTCCGCACGAATTAGTACTATTTAAGAATGTCTGTTTTAGACGCTAAGCTATCAGGCATCGTGCCAATCGCCGTTTTCTTTAATCAAGGCAACCAAACGATCTACAGCTTCATCTTCAGGAATATTCATTGCGATACAGCTTTTGCCTTTATAAAGTGAAACTTTGCCTCGTCCCGCACCTACATAACCATAGTCTGCATCGGCCATTTCACCGGGTCCGTTTACAATACAACCCATGATACCGATCTTCAAACCTTTGAGATGCGACGTTGCTTCTTTTACTTTTGCGATCGTATGTTGCAGATCAAACAAGGTACGTCCGCAGCTAGGACAAGATATGTATTCGGTCTTACTTACGCGCAAACGTGTTGCTTGTAGAATGCCAAACATAGCAGAGTCGATCGCCTTTTGCTCGCAACCTTGATTTGAAATCATGATTCCATCGGCAAAACCATCGAGCAAAAGAGCTCCCATGTCGGCAGCTGCTTTGATCTGAAGATCTTCCAACTTTTCGTCGCGATAAGTACGGCAAATAACAACCGGCACCTTGCAATTGGCACGCATCAATCGATGCATAAAAGCTCTAATCTCACCCACCGGATTTGCATGTAAGCTACCGAGCAATACCACTACATTTGAAGCTGTTTTGAGTTGTTCGATACGCGCATCTGTCAAGTCGCTCAACTGCATACGCACAAACTTAATTGCAGAATCGTATTGAGATAAGATCTCCATATCGGATGGAATAAATACCGGATAGGCATTTGCTTTGCCCGGCTTCCAAGCATGCGCATCTACAAGCAGTTGAAAAGTATCGGGCAAGTTGTCGGGATCTTCAGAACCAATGTAAATATAGTCGGGCATCAAGTCGTAGGTAAACTCAAAGTTTCCGTGCGATCGGTCCGATACTACAACAGGCAAATGATGCCCACCAATGTTTTGAACCTCGCTGCTTTGGCGACGCACATAGTCTGAAGCCAAAAACTCCTCGGCCAATTCGCTCTCAATCGGTTGATGCTCTCTTCGCTGTTCGATGTAATCGACCAACTTCTTAGCTACCGGAACTTCAGCCTCCGGATCTTCACTCAGTGAAACACGGATGGTATCCCCCACGCCTTCGCATAGCAAGGTTCCGATACCTACAGCCGATTTGATGCGTCCGTCTTCTCCGTCGCCGGCTTCGGTAACTCCTAAGTGTAGTGGAAAATGCATCCCTTCCTGGTCCATGCGTTGCACCAACAAACGAACCGTCTTCACCATAACAACCGTATTGGAAGCTTTAATGGAAATGGCTACGTTGTAAAAGTTCTGCTCTACGCATACACGCAAGAATTCGAGACACGACTCTACCATTCCCTCGGGCGTATCTCCGTATCTACTCATAATACGGTCTGAAAGTGAACCGTGGTTTACCCCAATACGCAGGGCGGTATGATGAGCTTTGCAAATATCAATCAGCGGAATAAAGCGCTCACGAATCTTATTTAGTTCGGCTGCATATTCTTCGTCTGTATATTCAAGTTGCGCAAAGGTTTTTACTTTATCTACAAAGTTTCCGGGGTTTACACGCACTTTTTCTACATACTGCGCCGCAACTTCGGCTGCTTTCGGGTTAAAGTGAATATCGGCAACAAGTGGGGTATTGTATCCACGCTTGCGTATGCCTTCTTTGATCAATGCAAGGTTTTCAGCCTCTCTTACACCTTGTGCCGTAAAACGCACATACGCTGCGCCGGCTTTAATAATGCGAATACATTGTTCGATCGCTGCTTCTGTATCCATTGTTGATACATTTGCCATCGACTGAATACGAATGGGATTTTCTCCTCCCAGGGGAGTATCTCCTATTTCAACTTCAGAAGACTTTCTGCGACTATAATTGAAGTAACTCATTGTTATCTATTTATTCTTACGAATCCTATTAAATTAATGTGCCAATAAATCGAAAGAAAACCCTTCGACTATTGGCACATCAAGTTAAGCAAATTCAAGAAAGTGCAAGATTAATTTGTCTTAAATTTATAAGACAACTTTGCCAAGTCTTCGTTTGCTTGTACGATTTTACTTTTTAGATCTTCTTTGTAAGCAGCAAGCTTTGCCTGCAAAGCTTCATCACCTGTAGACATCATTTGTACAGCAAGAATCGCTGCGTTAAGCGCACCATTGATTCCAACAGTTGCCACAGGAATTCCCGGAGGCATTTGTACGATTGCAAGAAGTGCATCCATACCGTCGAGACTTGAATTGATAGGCACACCAATCACCGGTAGTGTAGTCATTGACGCAATCACACCTGGAAGGTGAGCAGCCATTCCGGCAGCGGCAATAATCACTTTAATACCACGACCTTGTGCTTCTTTTGCAAATGTCTCAACTTCTGCTGGTGTACGGTGAGCAGAAAGGGCGTTCATTTCGAACGGAATTTCCATCTCATCAAAAAACTTAGCAGCTTTTTCCATTACAGGTAGGTCTGATGTGCTACCCATGATAATGCTTACAATAGGATTCATTGTCTTTTTTTATTTTCCAATCAACTGTTTATATTCGTCGGCCGTCATTAGCGATTCCAACTCCTCCGGTTCAGCGATGCTTACTTTCACAATCCAGCCTTTACCATAAGGATCTTCATTTACTAATTCGGGCTTATCTTCTAGCTCTTCATTGATTTCAAGAACATCGCTGGTAACCGGCATCAATAGATCTGATACTGTTTTTACCGCTTCGATAGAACCGAACACTTCATCCCGACCGATACGTTCGCCAACAGTAGTAACATCAACATATACAATCTCGCCCAATTCTCCTTGAGCAAAGTCTGTGATACCTACGTAAGCCATATCGCCATCAAGACGAATCCATTCATGATCTTTAGTGTACTTTAAGTCAGCAGGGAAATTCATAATTTTCTATTTTATGGTTAAACAAACAAATACCAAGTAGCACCTATAAAGGTGAGTAAAAAGCCGAGACTAAATCCTGCATACGTTTGCAAAGGCGTATGGCGCCCCAATGAAATGCGGGAAGAAGCTACAGCTGCCGAAAGTAATAGTACGATAATGAACAACGGAAAAGGATTGAGTCCCCAAAGATATGAGAGACCAAAAACACCACCGGTAACACCACCAATCCCCATCAAGTGGGCACTGATCTTCCAAAATGAATTGACAATTAAAGCCAAACCCAGCGTTACAACAGAGGCTATCAGCATAGACAGCATCCAGCCGGGCATGCCCCATCGTACCAGGAAGTAGATACAAGCAGTATTGCAGAGCATCGTAATCATGTAAGGATAGCGGCGCTCCTCTTTTCTTTCCAGTTCATAATCACCGGCCATTCCGTATTTAATCATCAGCCCTATCACAACAGCCGGAAGTACAGCCGTTACGGTAAAGACCAGAACCATTATCATTATCTTTATATTAAGAGGCAAAACTGCCAGATAAGTAGTTGACAAAGCCAACCCGATTCCGTAGGTGATCATCAACAACGGATGCAATATAATGGATATTGCAGTTGCCAGTATTTTCATTTTCTGCAAATTTAGATTTCTTTTCTTAGTCGGGCAACAGATATACCTAGTTGCTCACGGTATTTTGACACCGTACGGCGGGCGATTGGATATCCTTTTTGTTTCAGGATAGCAGCCAACTCCTCGTCGGTAAGCGGATGTTGCTTGTCTTCGGCATCAATTTGTTCCCGCAATATAGCTTTTATTTCGCGAGTAGAGACTTCTTCTCCTTCCTCATTTTGCATCGATTCGGAAAAGAAATACTTCAACGGATACACTCCAAAGTTGGTTTGTACATACTTGCTATTACTCACTCGCGAGATTGTGGAGATGTCGTAACCGGTACGTTCGGCCACATCTTTAAGAATCATCGGTTTCAATGCCGCCTCGTTTCCGGTAAGGAAAAACTCCTGCTGCATTTGAATGATTGCCTCCATGGTACGCTGTAGCGTTTCTTGTCGTTGCTTGATTGCATCGATAAACCACTTGGCCGAGTCGAGCTTTTGCTTCACAAAAGAAACAGCATCTTTCATTTCGCTGTGCTGATTCTCTTTGGTCGATGTATAATCTTCTAACATTTCACGATACTCTCGGTTTACTTTCAAGTCGGGAATATTCTGATTATTCATCGAAAGGTACAACTCTCCGTTGCTCGATTCTACAATAAAGTCGGGAATTACAATATTCAGTGTGCTCTCCATTGCATCGCCCCACACACTTCCGGGCTTGGGATTGAGCGTTGTGATTTCTTTGAGAATCTTTTTAAGCTCCTCTTCCGAAATATCAAGCCCCTTTATAATACGGTCGTAGTGTTTCTTCGAAAACTCATCGAAGTACGAATCGAGTAATCGAATTGCCAGCTGCGTCGTTTTCGTTTGTTCTCTTTTCTTCAATTGCAACAACAAGCACTCGCGCAAATCTCGCGCCCCTACACCCGCAGGCTCAAGGTCTTGAATCAGCGTCAGTAAATGTGCTAACTTTTCGATGGGAGCATCAATGCCCACTTGAAAAAGCAAGTCGTCGGAGATCGACTCCAGATCGCGACGTAAATATCCGTCGTCATCGAGATTTCCTACAATGTATTGTGCAATTTGATTATCTTCTTCCGAAAGTTCGAGAAGACCCAATTGCTCGATGAGAGACTCAATCAGAGACTCTTCTATCGAGAAGGGAACATCTTCTTTCTTTTCGATTTTACCTTCTTTTTCTTTTAACTTATAATCGGGAATATCATCTTCGGTCAAATAATCGCCCAAAGAATAATCAGTATTGTCATCTGCATTGAAATCATCATCGCCCATACCGACAGAGTCGTCAGAATCTGTTTCTTCTCGACCTTCTTCCAGAGCCGGATTATCTTCAAGTTCGTGCTTGATCCGTTCTTCCAACTCCATGGTAGGAAGTTCCAGCAAACGTATTACCTGAATCTGTTGCGGAGATAATTTTTGCAGTAACTTCTGTTGTAAATGCTGCTTCAACATAACTATTAGAACCTTTCAAACATATTAGAAACCGTTTTTATGCAGTATGCGATTATTATATATAAGCATTTTTACATGAAAACGGTTTCTTCTAGATGCAAATATAGTTTATTCGTTAATATTCGAAACTACTACCTCCCAAAAACTCGCGCAAGAGCGAAGTACTCGGAAGCTCTGAATCCATGATATAGTTGAAATACCTCAAAAAGCGCAACAAGCGAAAAGCCTCTGCATACTCTTTGTCCGATTCTAAGATCTCCATCAAAATCGGTTCGGCATACTTGCGCAACGCGGCAAGTTCGTAAATCATTGCCGAGTTAAACATCGCGTCGGCATTTTCCTGATATGGGAAAATCCATTTTTCTTCTCCTTGTCTCACGCTACGCCAACGAGCAATGGTGTCTTTAGCAGAATACGAACGGAAGCGATAGTCGCGCACAATACGGCGAATTAGTCGATTGTCTGTTGTCGGAATCCAGTTATGACTATCCAATGAGATCGTAGTAAGCGCCGAAACATAGATCTTATACTTGTAGCTATTGTCGATCATAGCCGTAAGTTCGGGATTCAACGCGTGTATCCCTTCGATTACCAGAATCGAGTTTGCCTTTAGTTTGATCTTTTTCCCTTTATACATCCGTTGCCCGGTTTCGAAGTTGAACGTAGGCAACTCCACCTCTTCGCCGGCAATGATACGATTCAAGTCATTATTGAAGTAAGGTATATCGAGCGCGTAAAGCGATTCGAAGTCATAATCTCCATCCTCATCGCGTGGTGTATCCTCTCTATTTAAGAAATAATCGTCGAGCGAAATGCTTACCGGATGAAGTAAATTGGTAAGTAACTGTATTTCGAGTCGCTTACAAAGAGTGGTTTTACCGGAAGAAGACGGACCCGAAATCAACACCATGCGCACACCTTCTTTATAACGTGTCGCTATTTCAGACGCAATTCGTGCAATCTGCTTTTCTTGCATTGCTTCGGCTACTTTTACCACCTCAGAGGTGTACCCTTTTTGAATGGCAAGGTTTAGATCCCCTACATAATTCATGCCCAAGGTGCGTTGCAACAACAGGTGCTCTTTAAACACGTCGAACATTTTATCCTGATTTACTTCCCTTTTGAGTTCGGCCGGATTGTGCTTACAAGGCGTAAGCATCAACAGTCCATCGGCATACGGAACTAAGTCGAAAAGATTGATAAATCCGGTAGAAGCAGCCAACGATCCATAGTAATAGTCGACATGTCCATCGAGTTCTTGATAAGAAGTATATACAGGACCAGAGGTTTTTAACAAATTTGCCTTATCGTAAAGACCTCTTTCTTCAAATATCTTTACGGCTTCGGTGGTTTGACACATGCGCAGCTTGAATGGCAAATCCATAGCCACAAGCTCTTTCATTCTGCTTTTAATCTTCAGAATAGTTTCTTCATCCAGTGTTTTTCCGTTTACTACTTTGCAATAATAGCCATTGGCTACAGGGTGTTCGAGATAAAGTTTGGCGCATGGCAACACATCGTAAACTGCCTTAGAAAGCAGCATACATGCGGATCTTACGTAAGTGCGCATTCCCGATGAATCAGTAATATCGACAAATTCAACATCTTTTGGGAAATAACAACGATACGAAAGGCCTTCTACTTTGTTATTTACACGGGCGTTCATTACCGGCCATTTTAGAGGGGATCCGAAAGCGGTATAAATCTCTAACAAGCTGGTACCAATCTCAAAATCTTTAAACGAATCTGTATTTTTACAATAAATTGTGATTCTTTCCTTCATACTATTATGACCATTTTTTTATTTTTGTCTGGTTAAAAGTATTAACTAAATCTGTATAATCAAGCCAAATTAAAAGAAAATTCGATGAGCTATTCATTATTCGACTTCCTTACCCTGATCGGCTCTCTTGGTATCTTCCTGTATGGGATGAAGATCATGAGCGAAGGGTTACAAAAGGTAGCTGGAGAGAGATTGAGAAATATTCTCTCCGTTATGACAACCAATCGTGTCACGGGTGTATTAACCGGAGTTTTGATTACTGCACTTATACAGTCATCTTCAGCAACAACCGTGATGGTTGTGAGCTTTGTTAACGCCGGTCTTCTTTCACTTGCACAATCGATCAGCGTTATTATGGGTGCTAATGTGGGTACCACCGTTACAGCCTGGATCATCTCGCTGTTTGGGTTTAAGGTAAACATTAGCATGTTTTCTCTCCCTCTCATTGGTATCTCTCTTCCATTTATTTTCTCCAGCAACAGTACACGCAAGTCGTGGGGTGAATTCCTTATTGGTTTTGCATTGTTGTTTATGGGTCTTGACTTCCTAAAGGGAGCCGTTCCTGACCTTAAGAGTAATCCCGAAATCCTTGCCTTCTTACAAGATTACACCTCAATGGGTTTTGCATCTGTTTTGCTATTCCTTTTGATTGGTACCGTTCTTACCATTATCGTACAGTCTTCTAGTGCAACAATGGCAATTACACTGATTATGTGTAGCAAAGGATGGATCTCTTTCGAGATTGCTGCGGCAATGGTACTTGGTGAAAACATTGGTACTACCATCACTGCAAACATTGCGGCTCTGAATGCAAACATCTCAGCAAAACGTGCTGCATTTGGGCACTTTATGTTCAACGTGTTTGGCGTATTCTGGATGCTTATCGTATTCTTCCCATTCACCAAAATGGTGGCATGGATTGTAACAAACTACGGCCCGGGCAACCCTTACGAACTAGGACAATTCCTTAATTCATTAGATCCGGCTACGGTAAATGCCATCACTTCGGGCACTACTCCTACCGATCCGCAACTAGCGGCATTGCAAGCACAACTGATCTCATTACAGGTATCTGTTTCGTATTCGTTGTCTTTGTTCCACACCATCTTCAACATCATCAACGTATCGGTGATGATTTGGTTTGTCAACGTTTATGTACGTATCTGCTCTTCTATATACAAACAAAAAGCTACGGACGAAGAATTCCAATTGAAGTACATCTCTTCAACCATGCTTTCAACTTCCGAACTTTCTTTGATTCAAGCAAGCAAAGAGATCGCTGTTTATGGCGAAAGAGCACACCGCATGTTCGGAATGGTACGTGAACTATACTACGAAACTGACGAGAAGAAGTTCATCAAGACCTATACTCGTATCGAAAAGTACGAAAGCATTTGCGACCGTATGGAGGTAGAAATCGCCAATTACTTGACGCAAGTATCTAACGGCGACCTTAGCCATGCAGGTAAAAGCGAGATCCGCATTATGCTTCGCGTAATTACCGAGATCGAAAGTGTGGCAGACTCTTGTTACAACCTGGCGCGCGCCATTAAACGTCGCAACGAAGGTAAGGCTGCATTCCCAACTGAGCTTAACGAGAATGTTGAAAACATGTTTGAAGTAACCGAACGTTCACTTAAACACATGGTAAACATCTTGGAAAAGAAAGACGGTCAAAACAAGATGAACGAAGCGTATAATATCGAAAACGAAATCAACAACCTTCGTAACCAGCTTAAGACTCAAAATATCACCAACGTGAAAGAAATGAAATACGAATATCAGGAAGGTGTATATTACATGGATATCATTGCCGAATGTGAGAAACTAGCAGACTATGTTTTGAACATTGATCAGGCAGAAATAGAAAAGAAGATCTAATTAAATGATATTTCAACTCAAGAGGCATTCGCAAGGATGCCTCTTTTTTTTGTCGCTACTTGCCGCATATTCGATTCAAATACTCGT
>DLYT01000150.1:0-8515 GCA_003447595.1 Porphyromonadaceae bacterium | reverse complement strand
AAAAACAACCGGATTTTGCACTTCAGAAAACAGCCTTTTCGTTACACTCCTTTTTAGTCTTTTGCACACGAAAAGCATTTATAAACGTCGACTCGTGCGCAAATCCATCAAATCGACCGGTTTTTCAATAAAAAACCATGCTTGGTTCTTCCAAAAACCTAGTTTGGTTTGCATAAAAAGGCTGTTTGGTTCTTATGAGAACCTAATTTAGTTCTTACGAGAATGGAAAATCGTTTTCATTGAAGCCGTTTTCAGTCTTCACGAAGAGTTTTTTCACTCACCGTGAAGAGTAAATTCATTCACCACGAAGAGTGTAAACACTCACCACGAATACTAGTTGGAATCTTCACGGAGAATAAATCGCATTATCACCAATTCTCGAGGGCTTAAATGCCTTAGAATGGCATCAACCCTACCAACACCTTACTTCATGCACTCGATGCCACTGTGAGCGCGTTTAGCTTTTACAACTTGTCGCTTATATCACGGGCGAACGCTTCTTTTTATCAGTTCATATCAAAGTTGTTTACAAAGAAGATGGATGGCTCGAAAGCAATACGGCGTTTTCGCAAGCAGATCGTCAGTTTTAAAAAGAGAATATTTGGGTAATAAATAGACAGAAAAAGGGGATAAAACGAAAAGAATGAGAGAAATAGGCCGATTGGCTACCGGGTGAAGATGAAAATACTTTTTACAATAACCCCATTCGATGCGGAGGATGCACCAACAGGCCGAAATAAAAAAAGCTCCGAGATTACTCTCGAAGCTTTTATCGTGCGGATGAAGGGACTCGAACCCCCACGCCTCTCGGCACTAGATCCTAAGTCTAGCGCGGCTACCAATTACGCCACATCCGCATGACGTTTACGTGTGCAAAGATAGATATAATTTCATTCCCTCCAAACATTAGGCACATTTTTTTTGAAACAATTTTCACTTCAATCGCGCAAAAAGCAAGTAACCTATTTAATATCTGCAAGATAAACTCTTGAAAAAAAATTTACTGTATCAGCAAAGAATCTAAGAGTGTATTGTTAAGAATGTTTGGTTTTTCTATTTCCGGCGCATTTTCTGTAATGTATCTTACGGCTCTATCAATGATAGGATCGGTCATCGACATCACATCGACCTGTGTCATGGTTACCGAAATATCGGGATCGATACCAAATTCCGTAATGCGCATCTTCGCATCGAGGATAGGTGACGACGAGAAGCGCACGCTCCAGCCGTTGGGCAGCTCCGAGCTAAACGGAAAGCCGCTACCGCCTCCGGTTTTATCGCCTATTTGTATCACTTGCGGGAATAGTCGCATTTTGTTTACGAAGTCGTTTGTCGCGCTATAGCAACGACGGTTGGTCAAGACCGCTACCGGCCTAAACCACCTTACACGATCAGAGGGTGTAAGCTCAATTGGATAGGGATTGGAAAAATCATTGTGCCCGGGTCCCGACTTGTGTTTCATATAACCGCAAACAAGTTTCTCTTTTGCAAAGCGCGAAGCAATACGATCCGACATGGTGAGGTTGCCGCCGCCGTTGTTGCGCACATCAATGATGAGCCCTTTGCAGTCGGCGAAGTACATCAAAATGTAATCAAGGTTGCTATCTCCAACCGGCGACATAAAACTACCATAATAGATGTATCCGATGTCGGGGGTTAGCTTCATATACTTGATACCTCCGGCAATTCGATAGTCGGTTCCCATGTAATGGCGATGTACCATTTCATTGAAATTATCGGGGTAATCTTCGTACCATTTCCAATACCGTGCCACATTGAACGAAGAGTAAAGATTGGTGTGCCCGTCTTTTAACTCCGAAAGCATATCTCCTAACTTATTAAAAAGGGAATCGTTGCTCATCGTGTCGCTCATTTGCACGGCATACTTAGCGTATACCTCATTCCAGTCGACGTCTTTGTACTCGAAAAAGCAATAATTCTTGTCGAGTATCTGCCACAAAGCCTCGAAGTTTCGATACGGATCTCGTGTATATTGATCTTCTTTCTCGCATGCGCTCAAGGTGCACAAAAGAATGCCTATAAGTAGATAAAGCGTATTTTTCATACCATGATTAATAATAAGCACTGTTGAATCCGCGCTTGTTTTTGAGTTTTCTGCCCGAATAGGAAACAATTTCCTTTACGATCCCAATCATAAAGCTGTTGGAATAGAGGTGCGTTGTTAAGTTGTTGACGTCGGTTTTATAAATGTTGTTCTGATACCCTAAGCGTACGGTGTAGTTGTAGATAGGGATATCCAGGGTGAGATAATTGCGCATGGTAAAATAGTTGTGCAAGGAACCGGCCTTGACCACTCCTTTGTAATTGCCCAGGCTAAATATCTCGTAATAAGATTGCATGTAGTTGGGAGAAAAGAATACCGAGAAGAAAGGGATCTCGGTTTGAAAGCGCAACGTAAGCGGAAACTCACGTATTTTAAAATTGTAAATGGCCATACCGGTAAGATTGGCTGCTACATCGAGTTTCATCGAAGCCGGATTGTTTCCGTTTCGCGTATTGTAGATGAAACCGGCAAGCGCGCGAGCCGATACGCCGGGTATGAGGCGTAAGTTTTTGCAGGGCTCAAATCGGTATCCGTAACCAATGCCATAGGAAATCATTCCTGATAGATAAGAAGCCGTCTTGGCATCGTTTTCGGTCGAAGAGAATTCGATCCCGAAGTTTTGTTGCCTTACGCCGTGATGATTGAACAAACTGACTGTTTTAAGTTTCTCATTTGCTACGCTTAAGCCCCACCCCTTGTAGGTGTAAGGCGAAAGATAGGTATCGAGAATTTGATATCCTCCAACCCCGAACATGGTAGCTTCGTTGGTCGAATACGGAATAGGCTCTGCTTCATTTTCAAACAGGCTCAACGAGTCTTTGTTGCTTGAAAACAAGGCTTGCGTAATCCCCAGGAATACGAAAATAAAAACAGTCAGTTTATTCATAATACTATCAATTGTCGAACAGTTTCATTTGTCCGGTGATCTCTGCTATTAGATCCGAATCGCTGATCGGCTCTTCGTTTTCGTCAGATAAATCTACTTCATTCTCAAAGTCGTCATCGGCTTCTTCCTCTTCAGGATCAGGGAAACGAAGCGGCTCTAGTTCTTTTATCTCGGCAATCTGATAGGTTGAGATTCGTTTGCCTCGAGCTTTGAAGCTTTTTACTCCGATAAACTCATCGGCATCGATATCGAGTGCCTCACGGAACGAATCGTTTCCTCCGAAGATTACTTCAAAGCGCGCGTAGTATTGAGTGGTGAGAATGATGGTTCTCGACTTCTCGTTTTCGCCTATGAAGCTTTGCTTTTTGTTCGACGCATCCATCTGGAAGCGTTTGATGTAATAATAGTCTTGATCTCCGTCGTAAAAGGCGCAGGTCCAAACTTTATTTGCATTGAACTTCTGTATGCGCAGGATATTGGTTTCGAAGTGATTGCTCAAATCGAACGTCGTAACGTAAAACTCTCCGTTTTTCAACACCACCAGAATCTGGTCTTTGCTTTGAAACTCGCCCAAGTATTCGCCGCGCCCGTCGTAGTTGATACGAAGTACGTCCCAATCGAACCATACTTCGCGACCTCCCAACGTGGATGTTCCTTTTTGCTTCAAAGAGACTTTGTGTACCTCTGCTTTGGTCAGGATATTCCCCATCGACTGCTTGCCTTTGATGGCAATGGAGCTGAAGTCTTTTTCGAACGTCAATACTTTCTGACGTGGCTTTGGCTTCAGAATTACTTTTACCGTTTCGGCCTCACCATTCGGGTTGGCACTGAAGTAAACGACGCGGGTGCCGGGTTTTCCTTGTGTAGAATCGTATTCCTTATCACGCGTGATTCCGGTTACGGCAAAGCGTTTGATGTACATCGCTCCCATTTTGCCGTCGCGGTAGATCATGTTGTAGATCGTGCGGTTGTCGTTGCGCTTAAATACGTTTACGTAAAGGATATTCTTGCCCACAAACATCTTCTCACTTACTTTCACGATTTTGTATTTACCGTCTTTATAGAAGATAATCACATCGTCGATGTCGGAACAGTTGCAGATGTACTCGTCTTTCTTCAAGGATGTACCGATGAAGCCTTCCTCGCGGTTGATATATAGCTTTTCGTTTGCCTCTACCACCTTGGTTGCTTCAATGGTATCGAAGCTGCGTACTTCGGTAAGTCGCTTGTGACTTGCGCCGTATTTTCGCTTGAGTGTTTCAAACCAGTTAATTGCATAACCGATAAGGTTGTCGAGATGTTTATTTACGACTTCGATCGAAGCGTTGATTTGAAGAATATTTTCTTCTGCTTTGTCGGAATTGAACTTCAAGATACGTCCCATCTTGATCTCGAGAAGTCGAAGAATGTCTTCTTTGGTGATCTCGCGAACAAACGAAGGCTTATAAGGTGTAAGTCGGTCGTCAACGTGCGCAATGGCTGCGTCGACCGATGGTGCGTTCTCGAATTGTTTGTCTTTGTAGATGCGCTCTTCGATGAAGATTTTCTCCAAAGATGCGTACAACAACGATTCGTGCAATTCGGACTTTTCGATAAGAAGTTCGGTTTTAAGCAACAGAACCGTTTGATCGACCGAATGGCGCAACACTTCGCTTACTCCAAGGAAGTAAGGCTTGTTGTTCTTGATGATACAGCAGTTTGGCGAAAGACTGATTTCACAATCGGTAAATGCATACAATGCGTCGATCGTTTTGTCGGAAGATACTCCCGGTGCTAGATGCACTAGGATCTCAACGTTCTGAGCCGTATTATCATCAATCTTCTTGATTTTAATCTTGCCTTTGTCGTTTGCTTTGATGATGGATTCGATTACGGAAGAGGTTGTTTTTCCGTAAGGTATTTCCGTAATGACAAGGGTCTTGTTATCTAGCTTATTGATTTTTGCTCTAATCTTAACCGATCCACCACGCTCGCCGTCGTTGTATTTGGTTACGTCGATGTATCCACCGGTAAGGAAGTCAGGATACAGCACGAAGTCTTCTTTACGAAGGTAGGCGATTGAGGCATCGAGTAGCTCGTTGAAGTTGTGCGGAAGAATCTTCGACGACAAACCTACGGCAATACCTTCTACTCCTTGCGCAAGTAGCAATGGGAATTTTACCGGTAAGGCTATCGGTTCTTTGTTACGTCCATCGTAAGATTGTTTCCAATGGGTGGTTTTGGGATTAAACAGTACTTCGAGCGCGAACTTTGAAAGACGTGCTTCGATGTAACGCGAAGCTGCGGCTCCGTCGCCCGTAAGGATGTTACCCCAGTTTCCCTGACAATCGATCAACAGATCTTTTTGCCCGAGTTGCACCAACGCGTCGCCGATAGAAGCGTCACCGTGGGGGTGAAACTGCATGGTATGACCTACAATATTGGCCACTTTGTTGTAGCGACCGTCGTCGAGCCTTTTCATCGAATGCAGAATGCGTCGTTGTACCGGTTTCAGACCGTCGAAGATGTTCGGAACAGCACGTTCCAAGATCACATAAGAGGCATAATCCAGAAACCAATTTTGATACATTCCTGATAATTGCTGAGAAGCATTGTCGGCCAACTTAGCTGGTGCTTTGTAGTCAGAATGCGCATTCTCAGGATTCATATCCGGAGTTTCGTCGTTTTCGTTTTGATCGATAATATTTTCGGGTACCATAAGCAGACTAAAGATGTATTTATCAGAGTGAAAACCATTAAAAAATGATTCATGCAAAGACAAATATACAAACTAAATCGAAAAAAATGATTTACTTTGTGTGCTAGTATAAAAGATAATATTATTAGTTCTCGAAAATATGGCACAAGAAGATGTATTTAAGAAGTTAGTATCGCACTGTAAGGAGTACGGTTTCGTGTTTCCATCATCAGAAATCTATGATGGACTAGGAGCTGTATATGATTACGGTCAGATGGGAGTTGAGTTGAAAAACAACATCAAGAAATATTGGTGGGATAGCATGGTACTTCTTAACGATAACGTTGTGGGTATCGATTCTGCAATCTTTATGCACCCAACTATTTGGAAAGCATCAGGACACGTTGATGCATTCAATGATCCGTTGATTGACAACAAAGACTCAAAAAAACGTTATCGTGCCGATGTATTGATCGAAGATTATTTGGCAAAGATTGACGAGAAGGTTAACAAGGAAGTTGAGAAAGCAGCAAAGCGCTTCAAAGAAGCTTTTGATGAAGATCAATTCCGTGCAACGAACCCTCGTGTTCTAGAATATGAAGCAAAGAAAAACGATGTTCACACTCGTTTTGCGAATGCTTTGAACAACTCAGATCTTGAGGAATTGAGACAAATCATTATCGATTGTGAAATCGTTTGTCCTATCTCAGGAACTAAAAACTGGACGGAAGTGCGTCAGTTCAACTTGATGTTTGCAACAGACATGGGTTCTACTGCCGACGGAGCTATGAAGGTTTACCTTCGTCCTGAAACTGCTCAGGGTATCTTCGTAAACTTCCTAAACGTGCAAAAGACAGGCCGTATGAAGATTCCTTTTGGTATCGCTCAAATCGGTAAAGCTTTCCGTAACGAAATCGTAGCTCGTCAGTTTATCTTCCGTATGCGCGAATTCGAACAAATGGAAATGCAATTCTTTGTTCGTCCGGGTGAAGAACTTGAATGGTTCAAAAAATGGAAAGATACACGCGTTAAATGGCACAAGGCTCTTGGTTTTGGCGATAAGAAATATCGTTTCCACGATCACGAGAAATTGGCTCACTATGCTAACGCGGCTACAGATATCGAGTTTGAAATGCCTTTCGGTTTCAAAGAAGTTGAAGGTATCCACTCTCGTACCGACTTTGACTTGAGCAGCCACGAGAAGTTCTCTGGTAAAAAGATTCAATACTTCGATCCAGAACTAGGTAAATCATACGTTCCTTATGTAATCGAGACTTCGATTGGTGTAGACCGTATGTTCCTTACTGTTATGGCTGGTTCATATTGCGAAGAAACACTTGAAAACGGTGAAACTCGTGTTGTATTGAGACTTCCAGCAGCGCTTGCTCCGGTTAAATTGGCTGTAATGCCTTTGACTAAGAAAGATGGCCTACCGGAAAAAGCTCAAGAAATCATCGACAACTTGAAGTTCGACTTCAAATGTCAATATGACGAGAAAGACTCAATCGGTAAACGCTACCGTCGTCAGGACGCAATTGGTACTCCTTTCTGCGTAACTGTAGACCACCAGTCTCTAGAAGATAATACTGTTACTATCAGACACCGCGACACAATGGAACAAGAACGTGTTGCAATTGCTGATCTTAACAAGATTATTGCAGACAAAGTAAGTATGAAATCACTCTTTAAGCAACTAGGAGAATAAACCAATGAAGACAATCAAGTATCTGTTTTTTATACTAACCTCAATCGTATTGGCTACTTCGTGTGACAAGAACGAAAACGTTATTGACGAGGCTTGGAAAATTGAAAATGAAGAAGCTTTCGATAAGCAAATCTTCAACCCGGAATATACAAAAATTACTTCTCAGTCGCAAAATGGATTTATTCTATATAAAGTGATCGAGAAAGGGAATGGTACAGTGAGTCCATTATTCAACGACAGTGTGAAGGTGAACTATAAGGGCCAGCTTATCAATGACAAGGTTTTCGACTCTAACTGGGATCAAAAGCCTGCTCAATTCAAAGTGGACGGTTTAGTTGACGGTTTTTCAACAGCTCTTCAACATATGAAAGTTGGTGATGTTTGGGAAGTATGGATCCCACAGAAACTTGGTTATGGTTCTACTGCTAAAAGTGATATACCGGCATATTCAACATTGATCTTTACGATTGATCTAAAAGAAATTTTGGTAAACAAAAAAGCTAGTAGTCAAGAGTAATTATCAAATTACCTTATAATAGAAAAGGGGAAGTAACTCAGGTTGCTTTCCCTTTTTTTATGTCAATTCAAATAAAACAGATACGATACTGCTACAATACTGCTTGTAAAAGAATAAGTACAATTCAGCAATCACCATCTAGACTAATAATGTAATCGCAGAAGCTTATAATGGTAATTAAGGAAGAGTCGAAAGGCTAAATAGTGTCCATTAAAAGACGCAAATCATTTGACCAACATGTAAAATCACACCTAAGCAATTAGTGCGTCTGAAAGCAATTAAATAAGTCTCGTACTAAAGACACAGGAGTGCATGCATATTGTACACTACGATATGACTTAATCAATGGGATTGAGAATGGTCGCAGCATAATTGTATAATCTTCAAATAGCATTGAGGATGCGCTTATTGAAGGTAGGCTATCGTCAGACAATTCGTTCAAATAAATCTTCTTAGGATTGTCGATTGTCAATCTAGCATAAATGCATCTCTAACTTACATTCATTAGATTCAACTTAAACAATAGAAGCACATCTATCTCTCGAGCCTGACAATATCTAATGAGTTCCTAAATCTCTACCATATTAAGGGATCTCTAAACCATCTATAGCAACTCTAGAACTGAGCAATCACTATAACCTCACAAAAATCAGCTTGGTTAATAG
>DLYT01000158.1 GCA_003447595.1 Porphyromonadaceae bacterium | reverse complement strand
CGATAAGCAGTTTGTATTAAATATTCGGAAGGTTTAAGTCCGTCTACTTCTTGCAGGCCAATGGCTGTTTGCCACGCATAACTTTTTTCTAGTTTGCGCGGCTCGCCTTGTCGGATATATTCTTCAAAATGACGCATATACTTATCTCAATATACGCATCTTATTTGCCGATACAGAACTTAGCAAAGATATTGCCGAGTACATCGTCTGTAGAGATGTGCCCGGTGATCTCACCAAGGTAATGCATACACTCGCGGATGTCTTGACTGAGGAAGTCGCCGCTGATGCGCATTTCCATATCGTTGATTACGCGGGTAATGGCTTCGTGTGCTTTGACTAGTGCTTCGTAGTGACGAAGGTTGGTGACAATGACATCGTTGTTGCCGATCTCGGGGATGTGTGCTGCTTTGAGCAATACGTTTTGCAGCGTTGCCGTATTTTCGTTGTTACGAGCTGATATAAATACACGCTCTGCTTCAATCTGAGATAGAAGTTGTTTCTTCGCTTCCAGTTGTTCGGGCGTAAGTTCGTCTATTTTATTAAATACCAATACGAGTTGTTTGCCTTCGGCTTTCGGTACGATGGTTTGTGCCAAAGCATTTAATTCGGCTTCGGGCGTATTGATGTCCATCACCCAAAGAATGATAGAGGCCTGGTCGAGTTTTTGATACGTACGCTCGATACCGATGCTTTCGATCGTGTCTGTTGTTTCGCGAATACCGGCCGTGTCAATAAAGCGGAAGGTAACGCCACCGATATTCATTGTATCTTCGATTACGTCGCGGGTAGTTCCGTGAATATCCGATACGATGGCTTTGTCTTCTTGCAGCAACAAATTGAGCAACGTAGATTTGCCGGCATTAGTTTCGCCGATAATTGCTACCGGAATACCATTCTTAATCGCATTTCCTACGCTAAAGGACTCTGCAAGTTTACCGATGATTTGTTCAATATTATTCGCTAGATTCTTAAGTGCGCTGCGATCGGCAAACTCAACATCTTCTTCGCTAAAGTCAAGTTCTAGTTCGACCAATGAAGTAAAGTCCAGCAACTGCATACGTAACTTGGTAAGCTCGTTGCTAAATCCTCCACGCATTTGGTTTAGTGCCAATTTGTGAGAAGCTGCCGAAGTTGAAGCAATCAAGTCGGCTACCGCTTCTGCTTGCGAAAGGTCCATCTTGCCATTTAGGAATGCACGTTGCGTAAACTCTCCGGCTGTAGCAAGTCGGCATCCTTGCTTGATAAGTAGTTGAAGGATTTGTTGTTGGATATAAACAGATCCGTGGCAACTGATTTCTACTGTGTCTTCGCCTGTAAAAGAGTGCGGAGTACGGAAAACAGCCACTACAACATCGTCAATAGAGATGTCACCGTTGAAGATGGTGCCATAACTAAGTGTATATGCTTTTTGCGTGAGTACACTTTTGCCTTCTTTGAATGGGCGGTAGATGTTGTTGGTAATCGCAAAAGCTTCGGGGCCCGAAACGCGGATTACGGCTACACCTCCTGCACCCGGTGCCGTAGAAATGGCACAAATTGTATCTTGATTGTTCATGTTTCTGTTTTCTTTAGATGTGCAAAGTTACAAAACAGTTTTGATATTCCGGTTTTATGGTCGTAAGCTCCCGATATTGGCGTTGAATCCAAACGGTAGCAAGTCTGATGCACTGTTGAGGATGCATACTTCATGCTTTCCGGCTAGTAGTATTCGAAACGGATGTTTTTGACGGTGTTCTACCTCGGCCAATATTTGGCGACAGTTGCCACATGGCGAAATAAATTCAACGATATTGTTGCCCGATGCTGCGATAATTGCCAATGCGGTAATTGCTTCGTCGGGATATTGAGCTTTGGCAAAGTTTACGGTATTGGCTTCGGCGCAAGATCCCGAAGGAAAGGCGATGTTTTCTTGATTCGAGGCTTGGATAATTAGATTATTGGTAAGCAGAGCGGCGCATCCCACACTGAAGCGAGAGTAGGGTGCGTATGCGTTTAACATCGCTTGGCGTGCAGCTTCGATCAATTGCATATCAATAGAGTCTAACTCTTGATATGTATAGGTTTTGAGTGTTGTAATTATTTTCAATTCTTTCATATATCAAAAACAGTTTTGCGAGTTGATTTTCTGTTAGTTGCCAAAATTCTTTGTTAGTTTTAACAGCAAAGCGGATACGATGGTGCTAAATAATAGAATTCTTTGATTAAATTGCGCAAAATATGTATTGAATAATAGTACTATGGCAAAATCGTTAAAAAATACACTAATCACCATGAATGAATGGATGGCGTTTCATCCATTTGATAAGCCGGAAGCAGAAGAGTTTGAATACTTGCGCGTGGCTCAGCAAATTTATAAAAAGCTAACTAAAACGATTCCTGAAGATCAAATGCCATACGAAACAATGAAAGCCTTGTCGCTTATGATGACGGCTTATCTTGAAGACGTTGTTTCGGATTATGGACTTTGGGCTGCATTCAGACGTATGCATCAGACCATGTATGGACGTTTACTTCCTTTTGTAGATGTTGATACAAATGAATATATTGAGGATGAGATTAATCCCGAAGATGTGCAGGTATTAGTTTGGATGGTACTTCAACACAATGCTGCTCCTAATGCGATTGTGCATCCGAGAGGTTTTGCGGTTGAAGGTGTGTCTGAAGTTGTTTATGAAGTGCTGTTCGACGCTTTTGAAACAGTTCCTGTCAATGAAAAGCTGGGCGAATTCTATCGCGAAGCAGATATTTATGAAGACTTCTTTGAATTCAGAAATGTATATAAAATCTTTTTCAGCACTTCTTATCTGTTCTTAGGAGCTGGTATGGGTATGGTATATGCAACGCTCGATTCGTTGCGTCGCTCGAATGCTTCGGAACAGTTTGCATACAGCGTGCTTGAGAACATTCACTTTGAAAATGTGTTGGGGCCATTGTCGATGTTTGCTCACCAATATTGGGCTGAGTTGATTTCGGATATGCCGACAGAATCAGCAATGCTTAAGGATGTGGTTTATCACAAACCGGCATTGTTTGAATACATTGGCAAAGACGAGCAAGTGTATCAGTTTAAGTTGTGGAATTCGGAAGAGATCTTCAATGTTGCAGTAGACTCATTCGACTTGAATGAGAAAGCGACCGATGAACACTTTGTATTGACACAACTTGTTCGATTTAATGGAACATGGAATATCAACGGCTCTGTTGCATATATACCGAAAGATGAAGCAGAAAAATCTCCAATGGCGCAGGAGGTGCGAGCTAAAGCTGAAAGCAAAGAGACTTATGAGCGCATGTTGAAAGCAAATGATAATTCGCCAATTGCTTATATTGGTGAGGCTGCCGATTTGCAAGAGTTCTTAGGGAAAGTATTTGCCGATTTACCTCAGCAAAAGCTTCCGAATGATGTAAACAACGATGCTTGTTTTGTGGTATATGCAACTCCGGAGATAGGAATCACATTTGTTCCGCAGTTGGCTCGTATGTTAAAAAGCTCCGATAATCCATTCTACGATGAAGCCTTTGCCGAGAATAATGCTATGTCTGTGGTTGCAAGTAAAGGGTATTGTGGAAGAGAACTTCTACACTACATTATTGAAAACAAGATGCTTCCCGACGCAATGCTAAATCCGATTCATGGAAAAGAAGCGGCGAAGGCATTGGTGCAAAATAATATTGACTTTATAGCTCGTTTCTTTTTGCAACAAGATTATACGGGAAATGATTATTTACATGCATAAGTATTAAATAAAATAATAAAAAGAAAGAGATACATGGCTGTGTGCGATGTATCTCTTTCTTTTTATATCTTTGCGTAAGTATAATTGTATAGCCTTGTAAGAATGAAGACTATTCGACCTTTAATAATTGTAATATCCTTTCTGGTGTTGGCATGCGGGATGCAAGCTCAACGCCGAAACTCTTCCTATGTAATCTATATTGAGCAGTACAAATATTTGGCTGTAAAGCACATGAAGAAGTATAAGATCCCGGCGAGTATCACAATGGCGCAGGGGCTTCTCGAATCTGGTGCGGGTAATAGTACGTTGGCTCGAAAAAGTAATAATCACTTTGGTATAAAATGTCATACCGACTGGAAAGGCGGACGCGTGTATCATGATGATGATTACCGTGACGAGTGCTTTAGAAAGTATCGACATGTAGAAGAGTCGTATGAAGACCACTCGAAGTTTATTGCATTGCGATCGCGTTATGCCGTGCTATTTGATTTGCATATTCGCGATTACAAAGGGTGGGCAAGAGGATTGCAAAAGTGCGGTTATGCTACTGATAAAGCTTATGCTAATAAGCTGATTAAACTGATCGAAGACTACGATTTATATAAATTAGATTCGGGCAAAGGGCTCGAACCTCCAAAGAAAATGGATAATGGCGGGGTAAATATCCCGATGCGTCAAGTATACAAATGGAAAGGTTTGTTGTACGTGGCGGCGCAACGTGGCGAAACTTATGATGATATTGCACGCGAATTGGGCTTTAAAGCAAAAGACTTGTGTAAGTATAATGAAGTACCCGGTGCCGATTTCCCGTTGAGTAAAGGTGATATTGTGTATTTGCAGAAGAAAAAGAAGAAAGCAGACAAGCCAAATTTCGAACATGTGGTCGAAGTGGGCGAATCTATGCATAGTATATCTCAGCGCTTTGGTATAGAGATGAAGTCTCTGTATAAAATGAATAAGAAAGATCTTGAATATATTCCTGAAGAAGGCGACGTTTTGCGTTTGCGTTAACAAGGGAAATTGTGTAATTTTGCATCTCAAACAAATCTATAAATAATGAGCGATCAACGTTATAACCTGCGCGGAGTATCTGCGTCGAAAGAGGATGTTCATAACGCCATTAAGAACATTGACAAAGGAATTTTTCCACAAGCGTTTTGTAAAATCATTCCTGATATCCTAGGGGGTGATCCCGAGTATTGCAACATCATGCATGCCGATGGTGCGGGTACAAAGTCTTCATTGGCTTACATGTACTGGAAAGAAACCGGAGATCTTTCTGTATGGAAAGGTATCGCGCAAGATGCGTTAATCATGAACATCGACGACCTATTGTGTGTAGGTGCGGTAGATAACATTCTTGTTTCTTCTACTATCGGACGTAACAAGTTGTTGATTCCGGGTGATGTGATTTCTGCTATCATCAATGGAACAGACGAATTGCTCGAAGAGCTAAGAAGCATGGGTGTGAATGCTTATGCTACAGGTGGTGAAACTGCCGATGTTGGCGACCTTGTGAGAACAATCATCGTAGATAGTACGGTTACTTGCCGTATGAAACGTGCCGATGTGATCTCGAATCATAAGATTCAAGGTGGTGATGTGATTGTAGGTCTTTCTTCATATGGTCAGGCGACTTATGAAAAAGAATACAACGGTGGTATGGGTAGCAACGGTCTTACTTCTGCTCGTCACGATGTGTTTGCAAAATATTTGGCCGAAAAATATCCTGAAAGTTACGATGCTTCGGTTCCTTCAGATCTTGTGTATTCGGGTGGCTTGAAGCTTACGGATGCTGTAGAAGGCTTGGGTATTGACGCGGGTAAATTGGTACTTTCTCCAACGAGAACTTATGCTCCGGTGGTGAAACAACTTCTTGATAAACTTCGTCCTGTGATTCACGGTATGGTTCACTGCTCGGGTGGTGCGCAAACAAAAGTGCTTCACTTTGTAGAAAACGTGAAGATTACGAAAAATAATCTGTTCCCAGTGCCTCCATTGTTTAAGATCATTCAAGAACAATCAGGTACCGACTGGAAAGAAATGTACAAAGTATTCAATATGGGACACCGTCTTGAGGTATATCTTCCTGCTGAGTATGCAGAGGAAGTGATTGCCATTTCGAAGTCATTCGGAATTGACGCTCAGATTGTGGGCTTTGTAGAAACTTCTGATAAGAAAGAACTTGTTATTGAAAGCGAGTTTGGTCGCTTTGAATATTGATATAAAGAATTCCGCTTTTAAGCGGGTATGAGGAGAATATTACGATAAATGGCAGAAAATAAATTACTTGATAAACTCGACGGGCTTTCGAGTCGCTTTGAAGAGGTGCAAACGCTGATTACAGACCCATCTGTGATCTCTGATATGAAACGCTTTGTGAAGCTAAACAAAGAGTATCACGATTTGGAATTGATTATTGGCGCGCGCGACGAGTATAAGCGTATTTTACAAGGGATTGAAGAGGCTAGAATGATTCTGGATACAGAAAATGATGCTGATCTTCGTGAACTTGCAAAAGAGGAGTTAGAGACTTGTCAAACTCGTGTGCCTGAGTTGGAGGAGGAAATCAAGTTGCTTCTTGTTCCTGCCGATCCGCAAGATAGTAAAAATGCTATCGTCGAGATTCGTGGAGGTACCGGAGGTGATGAGGCCGCTATATTTGCCGGCGACTTGTATCGTATGTACGTTAAGTATTGCGAAACAAAAGGATGGAAAGTTTCGGTTTCGAATGTAAACGAAGGAACTTCCGGTGGTTTCAAAGAAGTCGTTTTTGAAGTATCTGGTGACAATGTATATGGGACCTTGAAGTATGAGTCGGGTGTGCATCGTGTACAACGTGTGCCACAAACTGAAACACAAGGTCGTGTACATACATCTGCTGCAACTGTAGCGGTTTTGCCAGAGGCTGACGAATTTGATGTTGAAGTGAAAGAAAGTGATATCCGTGTAGATACATTCTGTTCGTCCGGTGCGGGTGGTCAGTCGGTAAATACAACGTATTCGGCAATTCGTTTGGTGCACATTCCTACGGGGGTGACCGTACAATGCCAGGATCAGAAGTCGCAGCTTAAGAATAAAGCTAAAGCAATGATCGAACTTCGCTCTCGTATCTATAATATGGAGTATCAGAAGTATTTGGATGAGATCGCTTCGAAACGTAAAACAATGGTTTCTACCGGTGATAGATCTGCGAAGATTCGTACCTACAATTATCCGCAAGGACGTGTTACGGATCACCGTATCAATCTAACGATGTATAACTTGTCTGCTATTATGGACGGCGAGATACAGGGTATTATCGATCAGCTGATTGTAGCTGAAAATGCCGAACGACTAAAAGAGTCGGAACTATAGAAGCCTTTGATTGGCTCCCGATTATGTATTTTATTTTTTGAATCTATTTAATTATACGATAAAATGAATAAGCAGCAGTTATTTGAGAATATTAAAAAGAAACAATCGTTCCTTTGCGTAGGACTAGACACAGATGTAAAAAAGATTCCACAGCATTTGCTAAATGAAGAGGATCCAATCTTTGCATTCAATAAAGAAATTATTGATGCTACTGCCGATTTCTGTGTGGCTTATAAACCAAATCTTGCTTTTTACGAAAGCTTAGGTGTAAAAGGGATGATCTCTTTCGAAAAGACTGTAGATTATATTCGTACAAACTATCCTGATCAATTTATCATTGCCGACGCTAAACGTGGCGACATTGGTAATACTTCAGAAATGTACGCTCGTTCTTTCTTCGATCACATGGATCTTGATGCGGTAACTGTAGCTCCTTATATGGGTGAAGATAGCGTAAAGCCTTTCCTTATTTATCCTGAAAAATGGGTGATTCTATTGGCTTTGACTTCAAATAAAGGTTCTAAAGATTTCCAATTTATGGAAGATAAAGATGGCGAACGTTTGTTTGAGAAAGTGCTTAAAACATCACAAACTTGGGCTTCTGATGATCAGTTGATGTTTGTAGTAGGTGCTACTCAAGGAAAGATGTTCTTAGATATCCGTAAGCATGCTCCAAATCACTTCTTGCTTGTTCCTGGTGTAGGTGCACAAGGTGGTAGCTTGAAAGAGGTTGCAGAGTATGGAATGAACGACACTTGTGGTTTGTTGGTAAACTCTTCTCGTGCGATTATCTATGCTGATACAACTGAGAAATTTGCAGAAGTTGCTCGTGTTGAAGCAGAGAAAGTTCAAAAAGAAATGGCTAAATACCTTGCAGAAAAGGGTCTTTGCTAATTAGAAAAGACCTTGAAAGTGGCGAGTTTTGCGATGTGTTTTTTTTACATGATCATTCGTAAACTCAACTCGATATAGAGGTGTTCAAAATATTCGGCCGCCAGTCTTTTACAAAGTATAGTAAGAGACTGGCGGCTGTTTTTGTTATTTATTACTCGATTATTGTTCGAAATCGGATCCATTGTAGTTTTTTTGTAATATTTGATATATCAGTGATTTTGTTGATTATCAGTTGTAAACAAGAGGTTTTTGCTCCTTTTCTAATTATTTAATCCCGAAATATCACTGAGTTTTTGAAAATTATTGCCAAATTTGCAACCTCACGGAAATACCGTGGGGTAAATTGTATTTACCGACTTAAAGATAAACATCAAATAGTAATGGAGTTTACTGCTCAGCAAATTGCAGCTTTTCTGAATGGCGTGATCGAAGGAGACGCTTCGGTAAAGGTTAGTAATTTTTCGAAGATAGAAGAAGGTAAACCGGGGACTCTTACGTTTTTGGCAAATCCTAAGTATGAGAGCTTTATTTATGAAACACAAGCTTCTGTTGTGTTAGTAAATAACGACTTCGTACCTTCACAACCCTTAACGACGACTTTAATAAAGGTACC
>DLYT01000138.1:26833-29905 GCA_003447595.1 Porphyromonadaceae bacterium | reverse complement strand
ATTACCCTCCTTTGCGAGGGAAGTCACAAAGCTTTCATGTGCTCTTCCTTCCCGGTACGTTGGTTCGCGCTGCGGATGTTTCAAGTATCGACTTATCAAGCCTACATCGCCGCTCAGGTTGATTACGGCATGATAAAACAAGCGTTTTTGATTTAAATACATTGAAGAACCCATGATCTTCTTCGTATGAATGCAAAGATCGGAAATTCCATTACTACAAATACCTGATATTCCGGCACGCTCAAACAATGCAGTATACAACGCATTCATTTGTCGAAATATAGAATCGGGCGGAACCATTCGCTCCAATTCCATCACCCACGAAACTACCAACATGCCGGGCGCAAGCACTACAGCCTCGCCTCCGCTTGGTCGCTGGTAAATAGGAATATTATCCATACTCACTACTTCTTCAAACACACTATCTTCCACTTTATTACTGCGCCCCAGCACAATACAAACTTCTTCGGGAAACCAGATCAGCAGCTTGAACCGTTCCGAAGAAGCAAGCACATCCTTATCGGGCAATTGATACGTTGCAACATGCACAAGTTCCATCGCGTACTTCTTATTTATGAATAGCTCGATCGATTGCTTCGAAACCCGCCTCAACAAACACCTCCGAGATGGTTGGATGTGCATGTATCGTTTGTGCCATATCGTAAATGGTCGACTCCAACTGCATATAAGCTCCAGCCTCATTGATCAAGTCGGTTGCATTGGGAGCTATGATCTGTACACCCAAAATCTCACCGTATTGCTTTTCCGACAGTACCCGAACAAAACCCTCAGCTTCTCCTTCAATTAAGGCTTTCCCGTTTGCCGACAACGGAAAACTGCTAATCTTGTAATCAATACCCTTCAATATCAATTCGGCTTCTGTACTTCCCAACTGTGATACTTCTGGATACGAATACATATTAAACGGATATTTCTTTACTTCAAAAGGCTTCTTCACGCCATGCAATCGGTTTATCACATACACACCTTGTGCCGATGCAGCATGAGCAAACATACTCAACCCGTTTACGTCTCCAATCGCATATACATCCTTTATTGAAGTCTCGAGATTTTCATTCACATGAATAAACGCATCATTGTATACAAGAGGCTCTACACTTTCGATCGTATTTGCAATGCGTGAGCGAGCATTGATCACAACATCGCAAGCAATCACATCTTCGCCTACTTTCAATTGCTGCTCAGCCCATTGCTTATCCAAATCTAACGTGCCGGTAAATACAACACGTACCTTATCTTTCTTCAATTGCTTCAGCATATAATCGGAAAGATACGCATCGAGCTGACTGAGAAACCCCTCCCCTTCAACAACTAGCGTAACCTCTTTTCCGATCAGATTAAAAAGCTGTGCCAATTCGACTGCAACCGGCCCATTACCAACAACCGTAATCGCATTGGGCCATTCACGCTCTTCGAATAAGTTTGCCGCTTCCACAACCAACCCTTTATGCTTTGTTGGAAGTTCCGAAGCATGCGAGCCGGTAGCCAAAATAACAGCTTTCGTCTCCAAACTAGTGTCGCCTACCTCTATTCGATGAGCAGAAACTATTCGCGCATCACCGGAAATCACCTCAACCCCGTTCTTTTTGAGCAGAAAACTCACCCCTGTAGTGAGTTTCTTTACAATGATGCCAGCTCGCTTCAAAGCCTTGTTCCAATTAAAAGCAACTTGCTTCTTATCGATTCCGTCAATTCCAAACCGATCGGCTTCGTTAGCAATCTTCACATACAGCTTTGCGCTTTCGAGCATCGCCTTCGAAGGAATACATCCCCAATTGAGACACATCCCTCCTACCTTATTTCTTTCTACAACGGCGCACTTCATGCCCAATTGTCCGGCTCGTATCGCGGCAACATATCCCGCAGGTCCCGATCCTATAATTACAACGTCATACATAACCTTCCGCTTTACTCCATCATTAAACGTATCGGATCATTCAAATACAGCATCACTTGGTTCAAAAACCGTGTACTTTCGGCTCCATCCACCACACAGTGATCTACGCTAAGCGACAAAGGCAATACTAGTCCCACCGTAATGGCATCATCCTTTACAACCGGTTGCTTCGAAATCTTACCAATTCCCAATATAGCCGACTGCGGATAGTTGATAATCGGAGTACCAAACTTACCGCCCACACTTCCATAGTTGGTAATCGTAAACGTACCGTCGCTCATATCCGAAAGTGTAAGTTTTTCAGCTTCAGCAAGCACCGTATAGCGCTGAATCGCAGCAGCTATATCTTTGATCGACATGGCTTCTGCATGCTTAATTACCGGCACTACCAATCCCTTTGGCGTATCCATCGCGATGCCAATGTTGTAATACTGCTTGTAAGTCATATTGCCTTGCTCGAGGTCGATCTCTGCATTCAAAGCAGGATGAGCCTTCAATGCCAAACAAACCGCCTTGACGATAAAGGGCAAAAAGGTAAGTTTTACATCTTGTTGGGCATATAGATCTTTATACTCCTTACGAATACGATTCAGTACCGAAACCTCCACCTCGTCGTATATTGTCAAATGAGCCGCTTTTTCTTTGCTTCGCAACATATTGCGGGCAATAGCCTTTCGCATCTGACTTAGTGGTACGATCTGTACCTTATTCTCCGTTGGTATCATCTTCGATGCAGACACCTCTTCCCGATGTACATTATTTCGCATCTGCACATACACCGTAAGATCTTCTTTCATGACACGCCCACCGGGTCCAGTACCGGCTACATCAGCCAGATTAATTCCTTTATCCTTAGCAATAGCCTTCACCAGCGGAGTTGCCAACACCCGAATCTGTTTATCAAGAGTATTCGTATGAAGTCGGGCCTCGTCACCGGCATGCATAATGGCATCGTCGCCGGCTACCTCGAGCGTACCCACCACTCCCGCATTGGCCGATTGAGAATCAGCAGCTTGTTTGGCAGAAGGATTAATACCCGTTGTAGCAGCAGCCGATACATCGGCAGCACCGACCAAGTCGAACTCCACCAATGCTTGTCCTACATGAATCACCTCACCGGGCTCTCCGTACAACTTCACCACCACGCCTTGCTT
>DLYT01000138.1:23129-26511 GCA_003447595.1 Porphyromonadaceae bacterium | reverse complement strand
AATTTAAATATATATCTCATACCCTAATAGTTTACAATCTGTTCTGCTTCGAAAAGTATCTTCAACGGATTCTGCATATAATGATATTCGCCGCGAGGCAAAGGCACAATCGTATCAAAACCGGCCACCCGAGCAGGTGGTGCATCCAAATAAAGAAAAGCATCTTCGAGAACAATCTGACTGATTTCGGAACCGATACCAAAGCTCGACGGCCCCTCTGATACAGTCATAATGCGACTCGTCTTCTTTACCGAATTTACAATCGTTTCGCGATCGATCGGGTAGATAGAGCGCAGATCAATAACCTCCATACTGATACCCCGCTCCTTGGCTAGTTCGGCCGCTTTCTGCACCTCACGCACCATAGCACCGAAAGCAACCACAGTAAGATCCGTTCCCTCCTGCACCACTTTGGCCTTTCCCAATGGCAAGGCATAACGCCCCTCATCCACCTCTTGCTTGATTGCTCGGTAGATACGCTTAGGCTCCATAAACAAGATCGGATCGTCGCTTTCAATTGCCGCAATCAACAACCCTTTGGCATCGTACGGTGTAGATGGCACTACAACCTTCAGCCCCGGAATATGGCCAAACAATGCCTCCATACTCTCGCTATGATGCTCCAACGCATTGATTCCACCTCCATAAGGCATTCGAATCACCATAGGAACACTGTATTTGCCCCGCGATCGGTTGTGTATGCGCGTAACGTGACTGATCAGCTGATTCATGGCGGGGTAAACAAACCCGCAAAACTGCATCTCCACAACAGGGCGCAGTCCGGCTATCGCCATTCCCACGGCCGTACCCACTATACCCGACTCAGCCAAAGGCGAGTCAAAGACGCGTTCGGCACCATACTTCTGCTGCAAACCCTCCGTTACTCGGAATACTCCCCCCTCTACTCCTACATCTTCACCGTATACCACTATGCGTTGGTCTTCGGATAGTTTCACATCCAATGCATCATTGATTGCATTTACCATAGTCATTACTTTCATAGATCTGATTGTTAAGAGTGAGACATATTTACGGTCGATTCATTCGCTTCTTTCCATTTCAAAAAAGCATCATAGTGTTGTTCTTGCCTTGCAAGTTCGTCCGGTTTATCTACATACATATATTTGAAAACATCTTCTTTCGGATAAGCACCATAGCCTTCGGCTTCTGCAAAAATCGCATCTATTTCACTTTTAAATGCGGCCACAGTCTCCTCTTCGAGAGCTTCAGTCCACAGGCCTTTTGCCGTTAGATATAAGTTGAGTCTGCGAAGCGGATCTTTCAATGCCCAAGCATCTTCCTCCTCTTTCGCGCGATACCGAGTAGGATCATCAGAGGTTGTGTGCGCACCCCTTCGATAAGTAAAAGCCTCGATCAATACGGGACCGTTGTGTTCGTTGCAACATTTCACTGCTTCTTGATAAGCTTTGAGCATAGCCAAGAAGTCGTTTCCATCTACCCGTGCCGCTCGGATTCCGTAAGCCATTGCTTTCACGGCCAAACTATCTGAGGCTGTTTGCAAACGTGTTGATGTCGAAATTGCGTATTGATTATTTTGGATGGTAAAAATGACCGGAGCTTTCCATACTCCGGCAAAGTTGAGTGCTTCGTGAAAGTCTCCTTCCGAAGTTCCCCCGTCGCCTACGTATGTAAACACAACACCCGGTTCCTTTTTGTATTGCAAGGCATATCCGATTCCGGCAGCATGTAGCAATTGCGAAGCGATGGGCACAGAAATAGGTAATACGCGGGAAGTTTGTTTAAAACTCGAACCGTCTTCATAGCCCATAAAGTACAGAAAATACTCTTTGAGTGTAACGCCTTTGGCTAGCATGGCACCCATTTCCCGAAAGGCAGGAACCAACCAATCGTGATCGGTCATTACAACTCCGGCAGCACCCGCAACAGCCTCTTGCCCCCAATTGGGCGGATAGGTATAAATGCGGCCTTGCCTTTGATACGATACAATCTGCAAATCGGCAGTACGAGCAAAAAGCAGATCTTTGTAGGCCTTCAGTAATTCGGCATCGGAAATATCCGGCATTAACGATTCATTCACAATCGCTCCGTTTTGGTCCAACACCGTTATTGTTTCGAAATAAGTTTTGTGGTTCTCTTCAAACATAATCTAAAGTTTATTGTTTGGTCTATCTTTTTATTAAACATCAACGATTTACAAATGTTGCGTGTAATCAATGGCTTCAATCACCCCTTCTAAAAAAAGAATGCAGACTTTCCTTCAAAACATCATATAGAGGAAATAAAAACTATGCAGACATTAAATCGTCAGGTCGGGACCTGACGATTTAAAACAAACGAAGAGAGAATTGTCAGATGGCGGTCTGACGATTCTCTCTTCACTAGTTTCGATGTAAATACTTACATCGTATGTTTTATATGCTTTCCGTTATTCCTGACGTAGTCCGGCAACAACCTCAATCATGTCTTCTTTCTTCAAATACTTGCGAGCCACCTTTTGCAATTCTTCCGCCGTGATGGTACGCGTTACCTCGATCTGTTTCTGATAGAATTCGATGGTAGAATTATTTGCGTACAAAGAGATAAAAGCATCGGCCAAAGCAAATGGGCCATCAAGATTGCGCGAAAACTCGCCCATCATGAAGTTCTTGACCATCTCCAATTCTTCGTCCGGAATCAACTCATTGTGCAATTTATTGATCTCATGGTAGATCTCCTCCATCGTAAGCTTCGAATATTCACAAGCAGTCTGCGTAGTGATGTACATATAAGCTCCACAACGGAACGATGCTACTGCCGAACCGATACCGTAGGTGTATCCTTTCTCTTCGCGGATATTGGTCATCAAACGACTACCAAAGTAACCACCAAGCACCGTATTCAATACTTTCAAAGCATAGAAGTCGGGATGATCGCGGTTTGGAATCGGTAAACCTACACGAATGGAGTCTTGCAAAGCATTTTTCTTCTCTACAAATACTTGTTTTGAAGCCAACGGTTCGATCGCAAAGTCTTTGGTCGAAAGGCGCAAGTCGCTTCCCCATCTCTCACGACCAAATAGTTCGGTCATCACGGCAAGCATCTCTTCGGTAATCTTACCCGAAAGGAAGATGCGCATGTTGTCGGAGTAGTAGCACTTCTTATGGAAGTCTCTGATATTATCCAGCGATAATTTATCAAAGTCGGCCTCCACAGCTTGGCGACCATACGGGTGTTGCTCTCCCCAAAGGGCTTTACTGAACGCTTCGGTAGCAAGCACCTGAACGCGATCACGCTCTACCATAAACTGTTGTTTGCGATTCTCTTTCAAGATCTCAAACTCATGCTCGGGCAAATGCGGCTCTTTCACCATCATCTCAAGGAGTTTCGCTGTTTCGGCAAAGAAGCGATTGAGCGAATACAT
>DLYT01000138.1:0-22820 GCA_003447595.1 Porphyromonadaceae bacterium | reverse complement strand
GCCTGAAATAATACATCCTGATCGTAACGTCCGGCACCAAACATCAAGTCGATGCGCACCACGTCTTGATCTCCCATGTTGAGGTAATGCAACGAAACGCCATTAGGCAAATCGATCGTTTGCAACTGCGGGAAGTCAATATGATCTATTGTTTTTATTTCCGGTTCTATAGTTCTGTCTAGTTTCATCTTTACAATAAATACTTTAATGCCTTTTCCAGATCTTCGGGAGTATCGATACCGATTGTTTCGAATTCTGTCTTGGCTACTTTGATTTTATATCCGTTTTCAATCCATCTCAACTGTTCGAGCGACTCGGCAATCTCGAGCGACGATTGAGGTAGTTTTGTTATTTCTGCCAATACATCGGCACGGTAAGCATACATTCCGATATGCTTATAGAAAGTATGTTTCTTCAACCATTCGGTATGATCTACACCGCGCACATACGGCACGATAGAACGGCTGAAATAAATAGCTTCGGAGTTGTGGTTCAATACAACTTTCGGCGAGTTGGGATTAAAGAGATCTTCGAAAGAATCAGTCTCTTTAAACGCTTTTACCAGTGTGGCTAATTGAATTTCATGCGAGTCGAAACATGATTTTACCAATTCGATTTGTTCGGGTTTGATAAAGGGTTCGTCTCCCTGAATATTTACAACGACATCATATCCGCCGCCCAAATTGGTAAATGCTTCAAAACAGCGATCGGTTCCGCTTTTGTGATGCTCGGAAGTCATAACCACCTCTCCGCCAAAAGCTTTTACCACATCAAAAATACGCGTATCGTCCGTAGCAACAACTGCCTTGTCTACCACTCCGTTTACTTGTTCGTAAACTCGTTCGATCATGGTTCTATTCCCGATCTTTACCAATGGTTTTCCCGGAAAACGTGTAGACGCGAATCGCGCAGGAATAACTCCCAAAAATTTCATATCTGTAGATTTAATAGATTTCTTTTGCATCCGAAAGCAAAAAGAGACACTCAACTATTCGTTCTCAGCAAACAAAGCTTCGATCTTTTCGCGTTCACCGGCTATCCATACAATGTCTCCAATCTCGAAGATAAGATCCGGATCGGGATTTTTAAGCGAGGTTACACCGCGCTCAACTCCGATAACCAGCGAAGAAGCCTTGTCTCTCAATGCACTTTGTCGAATCGATTTACCATATAAGAAAGATGAGTTATCGACCAATATTTGCTCCAAAACTACATCTACCGGTTCTTCCTGACTCAGCATTACTTGCTCTTCTCGATGTCTTTCCTGTACAAATTTATCAAAAAGCTCCAGTTCTTTGTCTGTTCCAACCACAACTAATTTATCATACGGGTAAATTTTATCTTCTCCCCCCGGAATATTAATATGTTTAGCTCCTCTAACAATGGATATTACGTTTACTCCCGTATGTCTTCGCAAATTTAACTCCTGAAGCGATTTTCCCACACTTGGCGAATTAGGCGAAACCTCGTATTCGGCAATGTGCAAATCTCGAGCCAACAGGTTCTTTACAAATCCTTGCTTAAATGGGGTTTTGCTTTCCATTGCATCTTGACGTGCGTGGAGATTACGCATAAACTGTCTTTCCAGGCTGATTGAGTGCTTTTTTAAACGACCCGAAAAGATAAACAACAATACCAAAGGAACAGATATAGCAAACAATAAACCTGTTTTTATCGTAAACAACTTTACCAATAAATACAATACAATCATCGTACACAAAGCTATACGCACTATAATCAAAGAAATTAGCGGACCTCTATTGTATTTATTATCATTCCACAACTTCTGAAACTCTACCGAGTGATTCTTCTTCATCATAATCGCACGCAAAAACGGAGAAATGGCAAGAATCGTTATACAGGTTGTGATAACAGCACCCAAAGTACCCGGAAACTCTGCGTGTATCAATGGCCAGATATAATCTAAAGCAATCCATTCAATTCCAATAGCAATTGTTGAATACACTACTACGATTCGAAGCAAAGCCTTTAATAACTTATTCCACGTACCTTTTTGTCGGTTCGTATTCACCCCCGATGTATATTGAGATAACATAATCTTCCAGCGCATTGGCAGGTATTTCTCAAGCAAGAAATATACAGGATCTGATAATTTGATCAAGTAAGGAGTAAAGAATGTGGTAACAACCGATACGGCCACGGCAACAGGATACAGAAAGTAATCAATTGCTCCAAGGGAATATCCCAAACCGGCAATGATAAAAGCAAACTCACCAATCTGCCCCAACGACAAACCCGACTTCACGGCAACTCTCAAAGTTTGCCCCGAAAGAATAATACCAACTGTGGCAAAAACAAACTGTCCGATAATCACCACAATTGTTATGATAACAATAGGCCAAACGTATGCACTCAGTGTAGATAAGTTAATCATCATCCCCACCGACACAAAGAATACCGCAGCAAAAAGATCTTTTACAGGTTTTATTATGTGCTCAATACGCTCGGCTTCTAAAGTCTCAGCCAAGATAGATCCCATAACGAATGCACCCAAGGCTGATGAAAACCCTAGTTTTGCAGCCAAGATAACCATCCCCAAACACATCCCGATGACAATAATCAACAACGTTTCATTATTGAGTAGTTTCTTGGCCCGTTTAAAGAAAGATGGTAGCACAAAGATGCCTGTGATAAACCAGAAAAGCAGGAATCCGCCAAGCTTAAGCAAGACCAGAAACAATTCGGAAGTCTCGGCCTGCGATTTGGCAGAAAAGAAAGTGGTAAAGAAGACCATGATCAGCACGGCAAACAAATCTTCTACGATGAGAACTCCGAATACTACCTTGGCAAAGTTTTGATTACGCAGCCCCAAGTCGTCAAAAGCCTTGTATATAATCGTGGTAGATGACATCGACAACATGGCTCCGAGAAATATCGAAGCCGTTGTACCCCAACCCATCGAATATCCGACAAGATATCCCGCAGTCATCATCCCGGCAATAATCGCACCGGCACTCACAGCCGCAGTACCTCCGATGTGAAGGAGTTTCTTAAAAGAAAACTCAATACCGAGGGCAAAAAGCAAGAATATCACCCCTATATCTGCCCAAATACGAATACTCGCAACATCTTTTACGAGTGGAGTATGAAACATGGTTGAGCCGGCTATTACACCGGCAACAATATATCCCAGTACAACCGGTTGTTTTAATGCTTTAAATAAAATCGTCATTACTCCTGCCGAACACAGGATTACCCCAAGATCGGATATCAAATCCGGTATATGCGCCATAATTCTTTCTTTTAAGTGAAACGTCTTTGTTTAGCGGTAGTCAATTCTTTCTACGTAAAGCTGACCATTTTGATAAGACGTAATCTTCACATCTTCGCCTTTTTCTATAAAACCTGATATAGAAACAGAATCAAAAACTTCATTGTTTACACGAATTTTGCCTGCCGGACGCATTGGTGTCATCGCCGTAGCAATCTCTCCTATCATCAGCTCCAAGCCACGCTCCTGAGTGACAGACTCTTTCAAATCAGCATGCAAAGCCATTTTTGAGAATAATCCTTTCGATCCCACTTTGTTCATAATCCAAATAATCAAGACAAAGGAGCAGATCAAACCGACCGCAACGATCAACAAAGCCTCGCTAAAATCTCCGGTCGACACTCCATCAAAGTTGAAATCTACATTATTTACCAAGCTTAGCAACAACCCGATTATCATAAACACGATTCCCATCACGCCAGCTACTCCGAAGCCAGGAATGATGAAAATCTCGACAATGAGCAAAATAACACCCAATATAAAAACAATAATCTCCCAATACGTTGCGATACCGTCAATGTACAACGGCACAAAATAAAGTATGGCCGCAATGATAGCTGCTATAGAAGGAAAACCGATTCCCGGACTTTGCAATTCGAAGTAAATCCCTCCTACAATAATCATGATAAGCACAGCTTGCAATGCCGGATGCATAAAGAATCCCTTTACTTTATCGAGCCAACTTGGTTGATAGGCTTTGATCTCGTAATTATCGTAGCCCATTCTATTCTTTATCACATCCGGAATCGTCTCCTCGATTCCGTCACAATAATGCCACTTCACGGCCTCTTCGGCTGTAAGAGTAAGCACCTTCCCGGTATCAATCAAGTTCGGAATATAGATGCGTTGATCTACCATCGCCTCAGCAATAGCCGGATCTCGCTTCCACACATACGTTGTATCCGCACCTTTGATAATCGTATCTTTCCCATGTGCTTCGGCTGTTGCACGCATCATCGAGCGCATAAACGACTGATACTTGTCGGGCATTGCCTCTCCCGATCCGCCATTTACAACAGTAGCCGCACCAATAGAAGCCCCTCTTCGCATGTAAATTTTATCACACGCAATTGAGATCAATGCTCCCGCCGATGCCGCATTGTTGTCTATAAAAACACTAACCGGGATCTTATTATATAAAATAGCCGTACGCATCGAATCGGCAGCATCTACCAATCCGCCATAGGTGTTCATATTGATGATCACATTATCGGCCCCGTATACAGCAGCTTCCTTGAGTCCGTTCGACAGATACAGCTGAGTTTTAGGACCAATCTCTTCCCGAATGTCGATTTGATAAATTTTTTTCTTACTTTCTTCTGCCTTTGCAGACAAGGATGCGGCAAATAAGAAGATCAAACTTGCAAAGAACAATCTCTGCAGCATTCCATTCGAGTATTTTACTTCCTCTAATTTATTCATTGTGTGCTTTTTAATTACGACCAAATATAGATATATAAATTTATAAAAGAAATTTACAATACAGACTCGATCTGATGACTAAAAAATATCAAAACATTTTACCCTATAATATTGTTTACTACTTTTTTTTATATATGTTTGCAATTATCTCGTTCGCAGTTATGCTTTTTTTTCAAATAGACCATTTAAAAATATTTTAATTATTATGAATACACTGCAATTTAAAAAAGACTTATTGGGCATGCAAGACAATATGATGAACTTTGCATTAATGCTCACAGCAAATAAAGAAGATGCCTTAGATCTGATGCAGGATACAACTTTGAAAGTTCTGAATAGCGAAGAAAAATTCACCGACGATGTCAACTTCAAAGGCTGGGTACTTACTATTATGCGCAATATTTTCATCAATAATTATCACAAGATAATTAAGTATCAAACCGTGGTAAGTCAGGATGTAGACTTATACAGTCTCAATATTACAAAAGAATCGGGATTTGATTCGCCAGAAGGAGCCTATACCATCGGAGAAATATCCCGAAGCATTGCCGATCTTACCGATGACTTGAAGCAACCATTCTCATTATACGTGACCGGCTATAAATATCATGAGATTAGCGACAAGTTAAATATACCGTTAGGCACTGTAAAGAGTCGAATCTTTTTTGCCCGACAAGAATTACAAAAGAAACTTCACGATTTCAATTATGATTGATCACGTGAAACCAAACAACCTAAATCGAAATACTAAATTCATGGATTAACTACTTTAATCTACCCTTCAACTTATACTACGAACAGAGATACAAACAAGGGCTATTATCTTCGAGATAATAGCCCTTGTTACATCATAACTATTGCGTCACTGCAATCTGGATATATGAATCAAACGGATTAAAAGTCTGTATATTTATTTCGAGCCTTTGCGATAAACACATTTGCTTTTGTTGTCTGCTCGTCACTTCGCGTAAGCAAACTAACAATCACATATACCACCAATGCCAGTCCCATACCAATCATCACCTGCTTTGCCGAATTCGGTTCCCAAGCCACGGGCAAACGAAGACCAAACTGAGCAAGTAAATTATAGATACTAAACGAACTACCGGCCACAATGCTACTAAGAGCGCCCGCGGCAGTACCTCGTTTCCATAAAAATCCGAGCACTAAAGGAACAAAACAACCGGTAGAAAGCAAATCGGCAGCAATCCACGACACATCAAGAATAGAACGTATGCGGAGTGCGATAACCAGTCCGATACACGTAACAATAGCTGTAGAAAGCATACTCATACGAATCAACTGCTTATCATTGGCATTTTTATTTATGTACAGGGAATACACATCTTTCGTAAGCACCATTGCTCCGGTGTTGATCAATGAGTCCATGGTAGACATTATTGCCGAACAAATGCCGACAAAAACAAACACTCCGAGCACCGGCGACATGTAATCACGCACAATACCCGGAATTACACCCCCTTCGGGCATATCTTTATATAGTGCAAGTGCAGCCATACCGGTAACTACTGCAATAAAATACAGCGGAATATAAACGATAAAACTCATCACCGTCATTTTGCGAGCATCCGTATCATTTCGAGTTGCCATGATACGTTGCCATACGTTGGCCTGAATCATCCATGCCGCACCAAACGTAATCACATACACCAAGTTATTACCTATATTGTGATAAAAATCGAAGTAGAAAGGCTTATCGGCAGTTAGGGCAGCTTCTTGAATACCTTCCCATCCACCTGCATGCTGATATCCTACCCAGCAAACAATAATTGCCGCCGCTCCTAAAAAGAAGAACTGGATAATATCTGTAATCACCACCCCTTTGAATCCGCCAAACAGGGAGTAGATCAAGACAATGCCTGTACCAAGGATTACACCCCACTCGTACGAAAGTCCTAAAAACCCAACAAAAAAGCTACCAATGCCCACCATTTGCGAAGCAGCCGTAATCGTCATAAAAAGGAATATTGCGATAGACATCAATACCCCCACCAGTTTATTATAACGCATGGTCATCATCTGCGGTTGTGTAAGCACAGGAATACGACGGATCGCTTTTGCCAATAAGATCATTAAGAATGTAGAAAACAAAACAGGCATGCCGTAAATCCAATACGAGCTCACCCCATCGGTAAAAGCCATATCGGCAGTAGAAAGAGCCGATCCCGCACCCCACCAGGATGCGATAAAAGTAAGAGAAAGCATCCAGAACGGAAGTTGACGTCCACCCATAAAATACTCTTCGAGCGTGTTGCTACGTTTCGAACGCACCACCACCCACATGAGTAATACAAAATAGATCAAAATTCCGACTGTAGCCAGCAAAGTAGTTTTCATAATAACGTTATTCTAAAATAAAAGCGGGACTGAAGGTACTCAATCCCGCTCTTAAATTTATTCATATTCATCAAAAAAACACATTATATCGATTTCTTTGCATCCATTTTGCGCGTTACTATACCAAAAACGAACAATGCAAAAGCAGCTACCAAAGCAATCACAGCAAAATAATACCAGATATAGTGCGCATGCACACTAGCCGCTTTCCATTCGGCAACCGAAGCAAACAATGAAGGATCCGGACAATACTTACTCAATAAAAACCCCGACAAACCGAAACCTAAGATTGAAGAGATAAACGAGTGTAGGTGACTAAAACCTAAATACATACCCTCGTCACCCTTCGGAGCCTGCAACGAGAAGTATTCCAAAAAACGTGGAGAAATAAACGTTTCAGCCAATGCTTGCAACGCAATACCACACACCATCATTACCGCAACAGGATGCATACCAAACATTTCAGCCTCACCAAAAAGATTACCCGAAGCCATCACAAGCGCCGACACAGGCATAATCAACATACCGATCGTCATCGACGTTACCGCACTTTTGTTACGCATCAAGTGCGTGATCGAGTTTACCAACAGCACCACAATAAGCGGATTTACATTGGCATACCAAGCAGGAGTTGCCGACTCGCCCGCCATACGCAACACATACTTTGGCATGGTTGCATACAACTGATAATATACAATCCAGAAACCACTAATGATCAACGTTATCGTAATCAATCGACCATTTGTCAAAACCTTGATCAAAGCATCTCCAATTTCCTTAAATGTTTTACCTTGACCTTCGTGGTGAGTAGATTTATATAGGAAGTAAACGGCAAGGAAAGCGATCAATGTCATTACAGCCGAAAAGTAATTCAGCACTACAAGACCTTCACTACCCATTCCTTTACGCAAAGGCTCCACAATCAGTTTGCCCGAAAAGGCACCGATGTTTACCATCATATAAAACAAAGAAAAACCCTTTGCACGTGTATCCGGAGTTGTTTCTTTAGCTACCGTACCGGTAATTACCGATTTGATAAACGAACCACCCACCATGATCAAAGCCAAAACGGGAACAATCGCCCATCGAGCCGAACTCTCTCTCAAGCCTGAAAAATGAGTCGTCAGATCATACTGTACCAATCCGGCATTTTCAAGCATCGTAGGCAATACACCTAGACCTGTATATCCTAATGTAAGCAATCCGAAAGCCAACAACATCGACTGTCTAAATCCGATTTTATCAGCAATGGCACCACTAAAAGTTGGCAAGAAATAAAGAATTCCCGAGAACACACCCGAGATAAGTCCCGATTCGATATCGGAAAAGCCCATTACGCTCGACAAATAAATTGTCAATACAATAAAAACACCATAATACGCCATGCGCTCTAGCAACTCAACCGAGTTTGCAACCCAAAACGCTCTTGAGAATTTTGTTTTTCCTTTGTTTTCCATCAAAAAAGCTTAGTTAGTTATTTTAGATTTATTTACTAGTTTGATTTAATTTGATAACATTACATAAAACAATCAAACAAAACACACTGTTATAGATGTAATGATACTTACTTTTACAAATATAACAAAAGAAGTCTAATACACAACAAATATCACAATTTAGCAAGATTACAAAACAGAATTAAAGAACAAACCAGAGTAATCGTGCAGAAAGAAAGCACAACTGCTATTTTGACGCACGAAAAGACAAAACAACCTTACTATATACTATATAATATCAATTAAAAGTCTTATGTCTATGAAAAAACACTCGAAATTAATATCGGGCGGTTTTTGCGCCGCTCTATGTGTGTTTACAGTCATTGGCTACACGCCATCCTTATTGGCCTTAAATCCAAATCCGCACCATCTGATGCAGAAAAAAGGGATTACAGGAGCAGTTGTAGACGAAACCGGTACACCGCTCACCGGAGTAAACGTAGTTGAAAAAGGCTCTACAACAAACGGAACCATTACCGACATCGACGGTAACTTCTCAATCGACGCACCCAAAGGATCCACCCTCGTCTTTACGTATATCGGATACATTCCACAAGAACTTACTCTCAAAGGCGACAAAATACTGAAAGTAGTACTGAAAGAAGATACCAAAGCATTGGATGAAGTAGTGGTAGTAGGGTATGGAACTCAAGCAAAAAAAGACATTACCGGATCAGTTGCCGTCGTAAAATCGGAAGACTTACTGGCAACACCTGCATCATCGGCCGCACAGCAGCTACAAGGAAAAGCCTCCGGTGTATACATCGGACAGTCGGGATCGCCCGGTTCTCCAACCATGGTACGGATTCGTGGTATCGGCACCATCAATGACAACGGACCACTTTACGTGATCGACGGAGTCTCCACTCGCAACCAAAACATGAACTCGATCAATCCCAACGACATCGAAACCATCCAGGTTCTTAAAGATGCCTCGGCCGCTGCAATCTACGGAGCACAAGCCTCCAATGGCGTAATCCTCATCACTACAAAAAAAGGACTAACCAAAGCAGGAGGAAGTACCACTCCCGAGTTTACTTACGACGGATATGTAGGATTTCAGAAAACTTCAAAAAAATATGAGCTCCTCAACACCCGAGACCGTGTCAACCTGGAATGGGCCGCACAAAAAAACGCCTTTGACATTCGCGGGGTGCAAGGGCAAAATCCATATCACGAACAATTTGGAAATGGCGCATCTCCGGTTTTCCCCGATTACATCATCCCTACGGGAGCAAAAGCCAGTGATGTAGACCTTACCACATACGATCCCGCAAACAGACGCATCACCGCACTAGGCGATACCGATTGGTGGAACGAAGTAGATCGCACCGCACCGATTCAAAATCACCAATTCAGTATTTCGGGAGGTAGCGACAAAGGATCATATACCATGAGTGTAAACTACTTTGATCAAAAAGGTACCGTAATCGACTCCTACTACAGACGCTACAGCGCTCGTGCAAATACCTCGTTCAACGTACGCAAATGGCTTCGCTTTGGCGAAAACCTCACCCTTTCGTGGGCAAAAGACAACGGACTCGATGCCAGTACCGGAGAAGCCAACATCTACTCATGGACATTTCGTATGGTACCTTGGGTACCCGTATACGACATCATGGGTAATTTTGCCGGCACCAAAGCAGCAGGCTCGGGCAACGGTAAAAATCCCGTAGCCATCGCAAAAAGAAACAGTCAAAACTACTGGTCAAACGGTCGTGTATTCGGAAACGTATGGGGAGAGATTGACTTCTGGAAAGACATAAAATACAGAAGTAACTTTGGTGTCGACTATACGAATCGATACTCGTATCGCATGGAAAAGAAAGATCCCGAATTCTCGGAATCCATGAACCGCAACAACTTCGAAGAAGGAGCCGGATTTAACTTCCGATGGGTATGGACCAACACCGTTACCTACACCCATTCATTCAAAGACAAGCACAATCTCAACGTACTACTCGGAACCGAAGCCATACGCGACGGTCTGGGCCGCAGCATGAGTGCACGGCGCTACAACTACCTATTCGAAGACGACGACAACACCTGGACGCTAGCCAACGGTGAAAAAGCAAACCTTGAGAACAACAGTTCGTACAATGGAGAATTTGCACTCTTTGGTATGTTTGCTCGTGTAGACTACAACTACATGAACAAATACCTGCTCACCGGAATCGTTCGTCGCGACGGTGTATCCCGCTTCTCACCCAGCAACCGTTATGGTGTATTCCCATCCATCTCTGCCGGATGGCGCATCTCCGAAGAAGCCTTTATGAACAACACCCGCAGTTGGCTCGACGACCTCAAAATCAGAGCCGGACTCGGCACCACCGGTAATGCAGAGATTCCTCGGCCATACAACTGGGCATACGAATACGGCACCAGTCCGGGGTATACCAACTACGACTTCGACGGATCACAAACCACCGCGCTCACAGGCTTCAAGCTCGATCGCTTTGGAAACCTCGACACCAAATGGGAGAAAACCACCATGCTTAATATCGGAGCAGATGCAACACTCCTCAACGGCAAACTCGATTTCAACATCGAATGGTACCACAAGAAAACATCCGACATGCTCGTTGCGGCCAACTATTCGGGACTAGCGGGCGATGCAGGCAGACCCTACATCAATCTGGGTGATATGAAAAATACCGGTATCGATCTCACCATCGGTCACAACAACAAAGTTGGAGATTTCGAATACAGCGTATCGGCCAATCTCACCCATTACAAAAACAAAGTCCTAAAAATATCCGACAATCCAAACGCACGTTTTTTCGGATCCATGGACCGCATATCCTCAGTAAACCTTACCACCAAAGGCATGCCTATCGGAATGTTTTACGGATATAAGATCGAAGGATTCTACGAAAACGAACAAGACCTAGCCAGTTCGGCCCTGCCTATCGGCGAAAGTTCACGAGAAGAAGTAGCCAAGAATCCGAAAAAATGGATTGGCAAGTACAAATATGCCGATACCAACGGCGACGGAAAGATCAACGGTGACGACAAAACCATCATCGGCAATCCGCACCCCGATGTCGTAATGGGACTCAACATGTCGGGACAATACAAAGGCTTCGACCTTACCCTCTTCTGGTATGCATCCATCGGCAACGACATCTTCAACATGACCAAATACTGGACCGACTTCTGGTCGTTCAAAGGCAACCGAAGCACCCGCATGGTATCCGACTCATGGGAACCCGGCAAAACAGATGCGACCTTACCGATACTTGACTTTCAAGACAACATCAGTAACAACGATCCACACTCCTACTTCGTAGAAAACGGATCCTTCCTCAAACTCAAAGACATCACACTAGGGTATACCCTTCCGGCAAAACTCGTAAACAAGCTAACCATTAAGCGTTTGCGCGTATACGTACAAGCATCCAACCTATTCACGGTTACCAAATACAGTGGTCTCGATCCTGAAATCACCAACCGTGATCTCGGAGGAGGAGGTGACCTTACCAAAGGAGTAGACTTTGGCGGATGGCCCAACAGTCGCAAGTTCTTATTCGGAGTTAACTTTAATTTCTAATCGATCAACATCCATACATTATGAAACATAAATCATACATATATGCAGCACTTACAGCTTGTCTTCTGTGTTCATGCGGCGACAGCTTTCTCGACAAACGCCCACAAGGCTCGATAGACGAGAATGCTTTGCAAACCCCTGCGGGTATCGAGCTATTGGTAACATCTACTTATGCCAACCTTACCGAAGACGACTGGGGAGCCAGTCCGATGAACTGGGTATTTGGCAGCATTTACGGCGGCGATGCCAACAAAGGATCCGACTCGGGCGACCAACCACCGGTCAACTTCTTCGAGACCTATCAATTGCTAGCCAACAACGACTACCTCAATCAAAAATGGAACTGGGTATACAAAGGGGTAAACCGTGCCAACAATGCACTCAAAGTGATGAAGAAAACCACGCTCACACCCGAGTTTGCATTGCAAAAAGAAGCCGAACTTCGTTTCCTTCGCGGCTACTTCTACTTCGACGGCATCCGCATCTTCCGCATGATACCTTGGGTAGATGAAACCATTACGGAAAACGATCCTAAGGTACGCAACGATCAAGACATCTATCCGATGATCGAGAAAGACCTGCAATTTGCAGCCGAAAACCTCAAAGCCACACCCGGACAACGAGGACGAGCCAACAACTTCGGAGCCAAAGCCATGCTTGCAAAAGTATACATGCAACAAGGAAAATACGCCGAAGCATTGCCACTACTCAAAGACGTGATCGACAACGGTGTTACCGCAGACGGACAACGCGTAGCCCTCGAAGCCAAGTATGGCGACAACTTCCGCATCGCTACCGAAAACGGACCCGAATCCATCTTTGCCATTCAGTTTTCGGTAGATGACAACCAAAATGCAAACTCCGGAATCTCCATTGCCTATCCGCACAACTCCGGACCCGGCGGATGCTGTGGCTTTTATCAACCCTCCTACGAGTTGATGAACTCCTACAAAGTAAACTCCAAAGGACTCCCCCTACTCGATCGCAGTTATCGCAACGGCGCATCGGTATGCAACGTAGGCAAAGACAACTCAAGCGGAAGTTCAGACCTCAGCATCGCCGTTGACCCACGCATCGATATCGCATTAGGACGCTTCAACGTACCCTACATCGACTGGGGAGTACCTAAAAACGACTGGGTACGCGACTATTATAATGGCGGACCTAACCTTCCGAAGAAACACGTATTCAGCAAAGAAGAACAAGACGGAGGCTTCAAGGGCGTACCCAATGGTTGGGCACCGGGCAGTGCACTCAACTTTGTTGTAATCCGTTATGCCGACGTATTGCTCAGTTGTGCCGAATGCCTGGTACAAACCGGAGGTAGCATGACCGAGGCCATGAACTACGTCAACCAAGTACGTCAGCGAGCAGCCAATCCGGCAGGCTTTGTAAAAAACGGCAATCAACCCGCAGCCAATTATCAAATCGGACTCTACACCATAGATGCCTTTAGCGATAAAGAAGCAGCACTCGACGTCATCTTCTTCGAGCGCAAACTCGAATTTTCGATGGAAGGACACCGTTACTTCGACCTGGCACGACGCGGTTTCGATTACCTATACAAAGAAATCAACGAGTACGTAAACTACGAAAAAACGAAGATTGTGAAGTTCAACTCCGCAAGTTCATCCGGACTTACATCCGACAAGATGTACTTCCCTATTCCCGAAAACCAGATACTAAGCATGGGAATAGACGAAAACGGAGTCAATTATTTGCAACAAAATAAAGGTTGGTAAAAAAAACACGTCTATAACTCAACACTTCTTATTACCAACACATTACATCAATAGGCGTTTTCAGTAAAGAGGCTGTCTTCTCACAAGGCAGCCTCTTGTATTATATGTAATTAATATTAAAACTTTATTTATTAAAAATGAACTCTTTATTTTTATGCAATGTTTAATTAGTAAAAACCTGTAATTAGAATAATATGCATCTAATTCTCAAACGCGCCTTACCAGCTATAGCATTATTTCTGGGTATCGCAGCCTCTTCGTGTTCCACATCAAAAAACACACAAACATTACTGATCAACAGTGAGAAAATTGACTGTATGGGTGTAGCACCTATGAAATGCCTACAAGTAAAAAACCTAGACAAAGCAGACGCCGAGTGGGAAACCATGTATGCCAACATCAAAGGATTTGACTACGAGCCCGGTTACATTTATAAAATCAAAGTAAAAGTAAAAGAGCTAGACAAAAAACAAGTACCGGCAGACGGATCATCCATCGAATACACACTTGAAAAAGTAATTTCGAAAGAAGCCGTACAGAAATAAACCAAACAAAGTAAGAGAAAATACATACAAAATACACTGTTATTTTCTCTTACTTCATCAACACAACAACAAGTAGCAACAACCACAAAACCAACACAACATGAAATTTACGCTACAACTATCCACATTACTACTTTGCCTATTCTTATTCTCATGTAGTAAAAGCGACAACAGCTCCTACCTCGATGTATCGCCTTCCGAGATTCAAGCAAACGCAAATGAAAGCGTCACCACGCTCCACATCAACAGTTCGAGCAGATGGCAAGCCACACTCAATGCCACATGGTGCAAGCTCGACAAAATGGAAGGAACCACCAATTCGGATGTAGTTCTCACCATCGATGCCAACAACAGCGAATCTACACGCACGGCACAAATCATATTCACCTCAGACGGAGAACAAGAAACCGTATCAATCACACAAAACGGTCCCGAGAACTACTCGTTACCAATCATCTTCCACGTATTATATAAGTATCAAAACGATCCTACACAATACGTAAGCTCCGAACGCTTGGCCCAGATACTAGAACAAGTAAATGCACTGGTAAGAAAAAGCTCAGGCGCCTCAAGCGTGCAATTCCAATATGTATTGGCAACAACAGACAAAAACGGAAAAACACTATCCACTCCGGGAGTCGAATACATTCCGTTTGATCAAATCCCAATGGATCCCGAAAGATTCATGAACGACAACACCAGCAAATACACACATTTGCTGTGGGATCCAAACAAATACATCAACGTAATGATGTATCAATTCACCGACAACCAAACCCTAGGAATCTCACACCTCCCATTCACCGTAAGAGGAGGCAATAGCCTATCGGGACTCAACGAAACCACCTATACAACACTATCGTTGAGCAACCTCAAATTCCCATACTGCGTATCCATCAATAGCAAATACATCAACGCTCGCTCTACCGAATCAAAATACGACGAAGGAGATGTAGTTGTCACACTCACACACGAATTGGGACACTACCTAGGTCTGCTACATGTCTTTTCAGAATCAGACAACAACTGTGACGACACCGACTACTGCAAAGACACACCAAGCTACAATCGATTAGCTTACGAAGACTATGTGCGTAGCTTGATGCCAATCAACAGCATTATGCAATCCTTGCCCGAACTAGCCAAACGCACCAATTGCAGCGGCAGCTCGTTCACATCAACCAACATTATGGACTATTCATACAGCTACTTTTCGGAGTTCACTTCTGATCAGTACAAACGCATCCATCATGTACTCAACTACAGCCCGCTCATCCCGGGTCCAAAACTCACCAAAGGCCTAACCCGCTCCACAGCAGAAGGCCCACTGGAACTACCAATACAAACCATCCGATAAAAACGAAGACAGTCCGACCATCACCCAGCGTGACAGTCGGACTGTTCTTTTTTACACTCAAATATCTTTATCTATTATTTACCGTACGAAAGAATAAACTTCACAATCTCAGGATCCGTATGCGCAAAGAATAAACTTTCAGCCTTATCCAGCGTAGCAATCTGAGACATCTCCTCTGCCGACAACTCAAAATCAAACACATCAAAATTCTGCTCCATGCGCTCCTTGTGAGTTGATTTCGGAATCACGATAATATCACGCTGAATCAGAAAGCGCAAAGCCACCTGAGCAACCGACTTCTGATGTCTTTTACCAATTTCGGACAACACCTCATTCGTAAAGAAATTGTTACGACCTTCGGCAAACGGCCCCCACGACATCACATGCGTACCATACTCAGCCATCACCTTCTGCGACACAACCTGCTGATTAAACACATGCGTCTCCAACTGATTGATAGCAGGTTTAATCTCAAAATGCTCAGCCAAATCCACAAAACGATCCGGGTAGAAATTACTCACACCGATAGCTCGCGCCTTTCCCTCTTTGTAAGCCTCCTCCATCGCTCGGTAAGTACCGTAGTAATCACCAAAAGGCTGATGAATCAAAAGCAAATCCACATACCCCGTTTGCAGTTTACGCAACGACTCATCAATCGAAGCCTTCGCCTTTTCATAGCCCGCATTACTCACCCAAATCTTGGTAGTAATAAAAAGCTCCTCGCGTGGCACATCACATTTGGCAATCGCGTTGCCCACCTGCTCTTCATTATAATAAGCCTGTGCCGTATCGAAAGAACGGTAACCTACCGAAATCGCATCCAGCACACACTTCTCACACTCATTCGGTTCTATCTGGTACACCCCAAAACCAAGAATCGGCATTTCAACGCCGTTGTTCAATTTAATTGTTTTCATATCCTTTTGTTGATTAACACTTACGTGAATAAACTCGATGAATCTCTTCACGACTCATGTTAAATGTTATCATGGTTATAGATTAGAAATGCTCGGCTACATCTCAATATTAAGTTTATATTTATCAAGCAAACGCAACGCCCCCTCGGCCGAAAGGCGTGCACCCTTCACCCTGTTCTCTTCCGGATCAAACGAATACCCTACCGCCGTGCGCAAATCACACCCTTCAAGATTGGTATAGTTAAACACCGCCCCCGTAAGGTCACATTCCTCCAGCACAGCCTGCGAAAGATCTGCCTCCGAAAAGTCAGTCTCATGCATAACACACTGCGAAAAGCGCATCTTCTTCAACTTCGTAGTATAAAACGACGCAAAGCTCAACTGGCAATTGACAAAACCAAACGACAGCCCAAACTGATTGCAACTGTCAAACTGCAACCCAAGCATCTTGCAATCGGCAAAGCGCACATCTCGAAACGACGTACCACCCAGCTTCACCATACTCAAGTTACAATCCGTAAACTCGCAATCAATAAACACACAGTCACGCAATTCCCCATTCGAGAAGTCACAAGCCTTAAACACGCAATTGTCGTACTCCCCCGCCGGCAAAAACGCCACCGTATAATCCTGCTTCTCAAACAAAGCATCTTGTTCTATCGTCTTTTTCATTATTAGATGAATTTATCTATATCACTCCCATCGCTTTAAAAACCTCATCTACAGGACCTATATAAATAGGAAGACTCAATTTATTGGTAATTATTATTTCTGCAACTGTTTTAGTTTTTTGTTCAAGTACCAAATAACTATTCCATTGTATGGCTTAAACTTTCCGTTAGATCCTTTATTACTCCAAGCTTCTATCATTTTTCGAATATCAGAAGCTTTCCATTGTTTACGTCTACTCAACTCTTTGACTACTCCTAGCAACGTTCTTTTTCTATTCTCCTTCAACATGGAGTTATTCAAATTGAGTATCTCATTCATCTGATCGTCCCAATCGTCATTTTCACATTTAATTGTCCCATCACTTTTGTTGTATGTTATCGAGTTTTCGATATAAATAGAATGCAAAGGAATCGTAATATCGTTTTCGGCCTTTCGCTTGTCACAATGAAAATCGGCACTGATTGCCCCCGGACAACAAATCACCATATTCGAATAATCCAGTTGCAACGCTTCATGTTTTTCACGACTCAAAATGTGATCAATACGGGTAGTTTCATTACTATTACCATCGCGAGCAGGTATTTGCCTCATGCAATAAGCACATAAATAACCTTGCTCTTTCAGTAGTGATTCTGCCAAATCTGCCGTGCGCTCATACTGTGCGTTAGGAGTCAGTCTATACGTAAGCCAAGAAGCTGGTTCTGTACCTTTTTCAATCTTCCTCATCCTCTTCGATCTCAAAGTTCAACATCGCTTCCATCTCCGAAACTTCCGGTATAGCATCTCCATACTTTTCTCGCAATAGATCAATCAATGGTCTTGCTTCATTATAACGATCGGCATTAATCAGCTCCCAAACCGCATCCAGTTCTTGCTGCACGGCACGTACGCGAGGAACCTCGTTCATCTGAGTTTTTATGATCATCGAAGCATCCAAACCATACGTGTGGACAGGAGTCGCTGTATATCCTCTTTCTTCAGAATAAGCCAATTTATAGATTCGGTTTTCTGCCGTAGTCTCAATACCAGAAAGCACCATTGGAGCATGAGTAGAAATGATGAACTGAATATTCTCAAACGTATGCTTCAAGCTATTTACAATTTGCGATTGCAAAGTAGGATGCAAATGCAAATCAATTTCGTCAATCAATACCGTACCGATGGTATTTTTGCAAGCATCCTCACCCCAAATCGCTCTATTTAAAATAGCACATCGAAAGGCAAGATCTACAACAATATTTGCAAGGCGTTGATAACCATCCGAAAGGTGTTCTGATTTTACTTCTCGACCATCCGATAAAATAAAGTAAACATACCCCTGATGAGGCCGAATCACGACATCGCGGAAAATACCACATCCTTCGGGCCCCAATACTTTTCTCAGCGCATTACGCACAATTTCGATTTCTTGGAGGTTCTTCTGCCCTTCAGCCAACACAATTAAACGTTTGATCCAATAATTGAAAAAACCTTCACCTTGTAAGCATTCATAATACCCAAACGAAGGTTTGTGAAAATACTCCTTAAATATGCGCGAATCAATTTTACGCGAGCTGTGTATATCTTCTGTAGAAAACGAGGCAAACAACGGTAAAGCATATTGCTGCGTTTTTGTTTCATGATCAAACAATGAACGATAAAGTGACCCTGCATAGTCTTTTAGATGCTTCAAGCCTCCGGTCTTGGTGCGCGATCCGCTTCCTGCTTTTTCAGACTCCAAGGCTAAAATACCCTTTGATTCTTCATTTTGCCATAGCGTACCCATTATCTCGGGATATGCCAACAGGTCGGCATAAATGAATTCGAGTTCAATGGGAGGAGAATTCAACACCACACCTTCGCTACTGATCACTTCCATAAAGTCATCTTTCGATAAGCCCAAGAATTTTGTATATGTATCACTGTATCCGGTAAAAAAAGAACTAAGTGCTGATCTTACACCTCTGATAACGGTAGTCTTACCACTTGCGTTATCACCTATCAAAATGTTCAATCCAGACTTAAACTCAAGACTCAGAGATTTAAGACAGCGATAATTGATAAACTTTATTTGTTCCATGTTCTACTTTTTTATTTATGGGAAAGCTTTTATACCGAAGGACAAAGCTCATCTAATAAAGCAAATACCTTATGTATCTCAGAATAAGCTACAGCATCTTCCGGAGACATCTGACTTGCCTCATACAATTTACTTGAATTATGAATTGCTCGTTTTAAATCACCATTATCCACTAAATATTTATACAGATTTGTACGAACAAAATACTTCTTGGTTTTTTCATATCCCGGCATATACTTTTGCAATTCACGAATAAGGATATCATTATTTTGATATTGTTTATACACTATGCTAGGCAGAAAATGAAGAAGAAACCAAAATTCAGTACAAGGATTTGTCTCAATGAAATAAACCTTTTTATTATATTTCTTACCAAGATACTTCTTCCTAAAACGCTTATATTCCTCCATCTCAACCGGCACTTGAAGCAGTCTATCCATATCAAACAAGCAGATGACATAATCATATTCATCTTTCACACATCGATCAATGAGCTTAACCATATGTCTGACATCTGAATGCTGTGGAAAATCAGGGGCAATTTTAAAAGGATAACGTCTAGCAATTCTTAAAGACTCAAAGTAAAACCATTCCGTTTCTCCTTCCCCAATAATAGCAATACTTTTCTTTATAGCTCCCCTCATAACCTTAATCATTTAAATTCAAATAAGGACTCCCCAAAAAAGGCAACTTGACAAGCTTTCCTTGCTTATAGGCATTATAAGGCGATAAGTTTTTATGCAAACCTAACGAAGACAATCGAAACAAATGAGTCTCACCCAATTCATCTTTATCTGTAAACCAAATTGTATCTCTTCGTATATAATCCTCATTTAATAAATTAATATCATGCGTAGTTATCAATAATTGAGATGTTTTATCACTATTCGCCAGAAAAACCTTGATAAAATAAGACAATAACTCATAATGAATACTCGTTTCGATCTCATCAATAGAAACAAATTGATTCTTCTTTAATAAGTAATTAAGCATCACACTCATCCCCAAAAAGCGCATAGTTCCGGTAGATTCGAAGTATTCAGGTAACTCGTACGACTCCTTACCTGCTTTATGAGTAAATCTCAGTTCAGAATTTACTACCTTACCTCGTTTTAGCATTTCGTCTTTAGCCTCTGAAGGCATCGGTACCGATTCTATTATTTTTTCTAACTCCGGAGTAATCAACTCCTCTTCCTCATTTATCGTTATATCTTCAATATTGAAATCCGAAGCCTGAAGTAAATTCAATACAAAAGTCTTTAATTCGCCACTATCATCCTGATCTAGATGTCTTTTAATATAACCAGAAAGAGACATTTTTGGTGATAACACATCCTTCACTTGCTTTGAGAAAAAGTCATAAACATCATTCAATCTCGACTTTTCCACATTACTTTTACCAAAAGCAGCCAAAACACTGCAATTATTGATCGTGTTACCTATTATTGTAGCCTGATTTTTTTTGCCAAGTTTCAAATTTGCCCCAAAAGAAATATCTGATGCATCAGTTTGCTCGTTGTATTTACGTTTATATAGATTCGCTGGCCGTGTCGACTCATACACAAATAGAGATTCTTCATAAATGCGATCTTTATCAAGCTCAAAACTCAAAATATACTTCTCTTGATTGAGGTAGAAACTCATCGACAGTAAAGTTCGTTTTGTTTTAGAAATATCATCTAACAAAAAAGGAACTACTCCGGTAGACTCTGTTCGGTCTTTTGGAACTGAAAGAACAAGGTTTTTAAAAAACTCAATTGCATTTAGGATATTACTTTTACCCGAAGCATTTGCACCATAAAGTACACCGATTTTTAGCAGTCGAACCCCCTCTTTAACCTCATAGGTATATTCATCCAATTGCTGCATATCGGATGTAGCCTCAAAACTTATTTTTTGAGCTGATTTTATTGAAAAGAAATTTTCTATAGTAAAATCTGCAATCATAGTATTTCCGTTATAAGTTTACATCGCAAATATAGAACTAATAAATAAGTTATAAATGATATATTCGTAAATTTCCTACACAAAACAAACTTAAAAACCATCATTTTTATATCAATAGCTCTATTTTGTAGTAACAAGCCCATCTTATGTATCACCAAACACTATCATTCGAAGATGCAATTTATCTTTGAAACCTATTCTTCTAACGTATAAGTTTCATCATAGATCTCACGAAGGTTTTTGCCCTCATACTCCCAGCATGGAGTTGGCTGTATCGGTCTTTCTATCCCTAGCAGCTGCTTGGTTACGGCAGTGAGCGAAGTCTCTTCTTCTTGGAAGTTTACCTTTTTATCACTAACCACAGTCACAGAAATGTTCCGATCCTTGATAAAAGAAAGAACAGAATCCGGCATTATACCCATCTCTCTATAATTCATGGGCGGTCTACGAGCCGATTTGATTTTTTCACTCGCTACTTTATCATCGGCTGTAAGATCATTCTCTATTTCGGCAGTTACTTCTCCGGTTATCTCCTTTCTATTAAACAACTCCAAAATAGCAATCACCTGCTTGGGTTCAATCCGAAAAAACTCACGATTGGCATTTATTCTATTCGGATCAAATGCAGTATGAAGTGCTTTCTCAATCTTTGCACAATCAGAAGCCTTAACTTCACAGGCATACCCACACTCGAAAGGAACAGGCACACCTGTACTATAAAGCTCTTTCATTCGGGCATCGATACTCTCTCGCGTAGTCATGCCGATCTTAACCAAACCCGGCATTGCCGAGTTGGTTAAAACATATACGATTCCTTTATTTTGTTGCTTTTCCATACTTTACAACTGCCCTCCTACACCTTTAAACTTCTCGATAAAAGAAGTAATTCGTTGAAACACCTTTTCTTTTAAGGTAAGATACTTCGGATTGAGCGGACTCATTTTAGGCAATATGCTATTGAGCTCGGTACCGTTCTCGGTAGCGTACTCACGTCTCAACGACGTTGTGATGTAACGCTTTGCCTCCTCCTCGTTTAGGTTCTCTTCGGCAATCAACTCAGAAGCCTCCGCTTTTTGTTTACGCTGCGCATATACAAAGAAAGCCTCAATAACATTCGCCTTATCAGGTATTTTGTCAAGGTCGGTTTCATTGATAAAATCAACCACCAGACTCTCTTTTGCGCGATTGCCTATACTCGCACGAATCGCCCTACGCACTTCCTCCACCAGCGCATCCTTATCTTTGCTCTTTTTGTTGTGCTCAAAAATCAACTCCAATATATAATCCAGATTGATTTCTTGCGACTTGAGCAAATCAATTTCAAAAACCACGTCATCCCAATCAATGGCAGACGCATCCGGATCTTTGCCATTCTTTTCACGTCTCAGCCAATCAGCAATATCGTTATAAGCAGACTTAAAATCCTGAATGGTGCGATCGGCCAGCGTAGGCACCTGTTGCAT
>DLYT01000136.1:1840-8084 GCA_003447595.1 Porphyromonadaceae bacterium | reverse complement strand
CAAAACGGAGCATATTCGACACGCGCCTCATCCCAAAGTTGCTCATCGATAAAACTTTGCAAAAGAATACACCCTCCCTCTACCATTAAAGATTCGATCTTTCGACGTTGCAACTCTGACAATATTTGAGAAAGTAAATTTGAAGAAAAGTCCATCCGGATATACTCAAGACCTGTACCCTCTTTGTCGTTCTTTAATTCATTAATCACCAATGTTGTGATACTTCCATCAAACAAATGCAGATCTTTGGGCAGTTCTAGGTTTTGATCTAAGACAATTCGCACAGGATTTCTACCAGACCAATACCGAACAGAAAGAGACGGATTATCGAGCAAAGCCGTAGTAGTACCTACCATAATTGCGTCAACCTGACTCCTGAGTTTATGTACTACTCGCCTCGACTCCTCATTTGATAAGATAAGAGGTTTCTTTTTATCTTCGGAAGTACGTTTATAGTCCATATATCCATCGGCAGTTTGAGCCCATTTAAGTAGCACAAACGGACGATTTGCGGTGTGGCAGTGCATAAATGTTTTGTTCAGCTCATCACATTCATTCTTTAAAACACCCTCAACCACATCGATTCCGGCAGCACGCAACATAGCGATTCCTCTACCTGCCACTTGAGGAAAAGGATCCTTGCTTCCTACTACAACGCGTGGTATTTGCATTTTTATAATTAACTCAGCACAAGGAGGTGTTTTCCCGTGATGCGAACATGGCTCTAAACTCACATAGATTGTTGATCTTTTGAGCAGTTCTTTATCACGTACCGAAGCAATTGCATTTACTTCCGCATGTGCTTCTCCGCATTTAGCGTGATATCCCTCTCCTATTATCTTGTTATCGCAAACAACAACAGCACCAACCATCGGATTTGGTGACACGAATCCGGCTCCATTACGAGCTAGGGTTATGCAGCGACGCATATATTTTTCTTCTATTTGCATACTTTCAATTGCATGATTAAAGATCGTTCTCTATTTTTGTAAAAAAGAGCAAGTCAATGACTCAATCCATTCAATATATCCAGGAGCAATTACAGGGGATTTATCCACCTGAAGAAATCAAAAGTTTTACGAAAATTCTTTTCGAAAACATCTGTAACATTCCTCCTTATCAACAAGTTTTTCACAAAGATATAGAATTATCCGAGTTACAGAAGCAGAAACTTCAAGAAGCAGTAACCCGACTAAAAAGCCACGAACCGATACAATATATCATCGGCTCCACCTATTTCTATAATCGAGATTTCTTGGTAGAACCAGGAGTATTAATTCCTCGTCCCGAAACGGAAGAGTTGATGGAAATTATCGTTCGCGAAAACCAAAATAAGCCGGTTCGCATTCTGGACATCGGCACGGGTAGCGGTTGTATTCCCATCACCCTCAACCTTGAGATACCTGAAAGCACTGTATATTCAGCAGACATTTCTGAAGATGCGCTTTGTGTTGCACAAAAAAACATTGCACATAACAAAGCTTCGGTATCCCTAATACACTGTGATATCTTAGATGACACAGCCATTCCTCGTTTGCCACAACAACTTGACATTATTGTAAGCAATCCTCCTTATGTAATGGAATCGGAAAAGTCTGGAATGGAAAACAACGTTCTTGTTCATGAGCCTCACTTGGCTTTGTTTGTCCCAGACGAAGACCCTCTTTTGTTCTACAACCGAATTGCAGATTTAGGACATACATTATTAAAAGAAGGTGGCAAAATATACTTCGAGTTGAATGCTCTTTTGGCACAAGAGAGTGCGGAAATGATGATTAGCAAAGGGTATAAGCATGTCAATTTACATAAAGATCTATTCGGCAAACTACGCTTCCTGACAGCGATTCGATAATCGATTCATATGAAGAAAGAAATTACTGAAGGTGAAGCGCTACATCGCTATGCAGCTTATTGCTCTAAGGCCGAACGCTGCATCTATGATGTATCAACCAAACTGGATCAAACAACTCTTGATCCAGAAGCAAAAGAGCGCGTTATAACACGCTTGCTCAAGGAGAAATTCATCGATGAAGATCGTTTTTGCCGATGTTTTGTCAACGACAAACACATCTTCAACAAATGGGGCAAAACAAAGATCAAAATGGAATTAAAGCGCCGACGTATCCCTTCGGATCTGATCGAGCAGCACCTCTCTCAAATCAATACGGAAGCCTACACAGATGAGCTCACCCGTATGTTACAAAAGAAAAAAGAAAAAACCACCGCTAAGAATCAATACGACCTACAAAACAAGCTTATCCGCTACGGACTATCCCGCGGATACGAAATGCCGCAGGTGATTCAATGCCTGAAGCAACTTGACCATGAATCTGATCTTGATACTGAAGAATATATGGAATGATTTATTAGCTCTGTTTTTCCCAAATCTGTGCGCCGTATGTGAAGCCCCTTTGGTAGAACAAGAGCATGGAATCTGTCTGGGATGCATTTCTTGCATCCCACGTACTGGAAATATGGTAAAACCGGACAATGAAACCGTAAAACGTTTCTGGGGAAAATTCCCCATTGAGCACGGAGCCTCCTTCTTTCATTTTCACAAAGGAGAAAACAGTCAAAAGATCATTCATGCGATCAAATACAAAAACGACAAAACACTCGCGCTACAAATGGGTGCTTTGTTTGCCGGCGAACTGAGCACTGCTGAGTGGATCGATGAAATCGACTTACTAATCCCTGTCCCTATCCATAAAAAGCGTTTGCGAACAAGGGGGTATAATCAATCCGAATTGATCGCTCAAGGTATCGCTTCTGTTCTTAACTTGCCCGTTGATACCTCTTCTGTGATCAAAGCAAAACCCACATCTTCCCAAACAAAAAAAGGAATCTACGAACGTTGGCTCAATGTCAACGACACCTTTTCACTCACAACTACTGCTCAATTGCAAAACAAACACATTTTAATTATCGATGATGTCGTTACCACCGGAGCCACAATCGACTCGCTCGCTCAAACCATTCTTGCTTGTCAAAATGTCAAAATAAGTGTGATTTCATTAGCTATAGCTACCTAAATATTAAAAAATAACATATTTCACTCTACATTATCCGTCGGGTTTCTCTAATTTTGCCAAGGACTATATATAATATTTCATACTATGAGAGAATCTGAAAAATTAGTAGCAGAGAAACTACTTAAGATTAAAGCAGTGAAATTGCAACCGGCAAACCCTTTCACTTGGGCTTCAGGCTGGAAATCTCCTATCTACTGTGACAACAGAAAGACCCTTTCTTATCCGGAAGTTAGAGATTGCATCAAAATCGAATTGGCTAGAACTATCCTTGAAAAGTATCCTGAAGTAGATGCTATCGCTGGTGTAGCAACAGGTGCAATTGCACAAGGTGCTTTGGTTGCAGATTTGTTGAATCTTCCTTTTGTTTACATCCGCGCTACTCCAAAAGATCACGGATTGGAAAACCTAATCGAAGGTGAATTGAAGCCAGGATCTAAAGTTGTAGTTGTTGAAGACCTTATCTCAACAGGTGGTAGCAGCTTGAAAGCTGTAGAAGCAGTACGCAAAGCCGGCAACGAAGTTGTTGGTATGGTTGCGATCTTCACTTACGGTTTCCCTATCGCTCAAGAGAAATTTGCTGAAGCAAACGTTGAATTGACAACTCTTTCTAACTACAATGCAGTATTGGAACAAGCATTGAGCACAAACTATATCGAACAATCAGATATCGAAACGCTTAAAGAATGGCGTAAAGATCCTGCAAACTGGAACCCTAATAAATAATCAGGAATGACAGAATTTGTAAGCGAAGTTAAAACCATTCCTTATAACGAAGACAGAATCTATACGATGCTCTCTGACCTTTCAAACTTGGAAAAAGTCAAAGACAGACTTCCTGCCGATAAGGTTAAAGATTTTTCGTACGACACAGATTCATGTACGTTCAGTGTAGACCCGGTTGGTAAAATCAAATTTGAGATTATTGAACGCACCCCGTCCAATACAATCAAGTTTGGCGCAGCCGAATCACCTATCAAGTTTAATCTTTGGATTCAACTGAAACAGGTAGCAGAAAACGACACAAAAATGAAGATGACTATCAAAGCGGATTTGAATATGTTTCTTAAGCCGATGGTTTCAAAACCATTGCAAGAAGCACTAGACAAAATCTCTACGGTAATCGCTTCGTTACCTTATTAATACATCAGACATATGGCACAAAAGCTTTGGGAAAAAAGTGTACAAGTAAATACAGAAATTGAAAACTTTACTGTCGGAAAAGACAGGGAAATGGATCTTTATCTTGCAAAGCATGATGTATTGGGCTCTATTGCTCACACCACCATGCTAGCGAGTATCAACCTGATTGAAAAAGACGAATTGGAAATCTTGATTCGTGAACTTCGCAACATCTACCAGTTGGCAGAAGAAGGGAAGTTTATCATCGAAGACGGAGTTGAAGACGTACACTCACAGGTAGAGTTGATGCTTACCCGTAAACTGGGTGATTTGGGTAAAAAAATACACAGTGGTAGATCAAGGAACGATCAAGTTCTTCTCGACCTCAAATTATTCACCCGCACACAGTTGAAAGAACTTGCCGAGAGTGTTCATACTTTGTTTACAACACTAATCGCCCAAAGCAATCGCTATAAAGAGGTATTAATGCCGGGATATACTCACTTGCAGATTGCAATGCCGTCATCGTTTGGGTTGTGGTTTGGCGCCTATGCCGAAAGCTTAGCCGACGACCTCCAACTTCTACAGGCGGCATATAAAATCTGCAATCGTAATCCCCTCGGATCAGCTGCCGGCTATGGTTCGTCTTTCCCGCTTAATCGTGAAATGACAACACAGTTGCTAGGCTTCGATTCGATGAATTACAATGTGGTTTACGCTCAAATGGGACGTGGCAAAATGGAAAAGACCGTTTCCTTTGCCATCTCATCCATTGCGGCAACCTTGTCAAAACTTGCTTTCGACGCATGTATGTTCAACAGCCAAAACTTCGGATTCATCAAACTTCCAGACGAATTCACAACCGGCTCCAGCATCATGCCTCACAAGAAAAATCCGGATGTATTCGAATTGACAAGAGCGAAGTGTAATAAATTACAAGCTCTTCCTTATCAAATCACATTGATTACAAACAACCTTCCTTCGGGTTATTTCCGCGATATGCAAATTATCAAAGAAGTATTCATCCCTGCTTTCGAAGAACTTCAATCATGTATTTATATGGTAAACCGTATGATGCAAGAAGTGAAGGTAAACAAGCAAATCCTTGAAGACAAGAAATACGATTTGATATTCAGTGTAGAGGAAGTTAACAAACGTGTATTAGATGGTGTACCATTCCGTGACGCCTACAAAGAAGTAGGTCTCGAGATTGAATCGGGCAATTATACTCCTGATTACGATATCCATCACACACATGAAGGTAGTATCGGTAATCTTTGCAATGAGAAGATCGAGTTATTGGCTCAAGAGATTCTTTCCGACTTCAACTTCGAAAAGATGAAACGTGCCGAAGATCAACTGCTCAACCGCTAAACCTACTCATCATGGCAAGATACGGTCTACTCTATGGGATATGCGGCATGCTTCTATGCTTTACTGCATGTAACAACGAGCTAGAATCGGGTATTCCTGCCTCGAAAGTCAATCTTTCGCTCGACTTGAGTATGGAGGATTTCAAGCTAACTTCACCGTTGACTTCGATGTCATATATCCGGCCTCGCATATCGGGCGAGGCTACCGGATATGGCGGTATCTTAGTGGTAAGTGGTTTTAACGACCAACTTTTTGCTTACGATTTGAGTTGTCCTAACGAAAAACAACCAACCATCCGCATTGTTCCATCCGACAACGGAACAGCTACTTGCCCCGTATGTAATACCTTGTATGACACGGCAAACGGATCCGGCAACTCGATTAAAGGCGCACAAAAGCTCATCCTACAACGCTATCGTTGCCTACGCAATGGAAGTAAAATAAGGGTTGTAAATTAAAAAATACGCTATTTTATTTGCGAAATAAAAAAATACGCGTATCTTTGCACACGTAATCACAACGATTACTAAAAACGCGAAAGTAGCTCAGTTGGTAGAGCATAACCTTGCCAAGGTTAGGGTCGCGGGTTCGAGTCCCGTCTTTCGCTCTAGGCCGCCCGAATGGTGGAATGGTAGACACGAAGGACTTAAAATCCTTTGGCTTCACGGCCGTGGGGGTTCAAGTCCCCCTTCGGGTACACTGCCCAAAAACCTGCATTT
>DLYT01000136.1:872-1588 GCA_003447595.1 Porphyromonadaceae bacterium | reverse complement strand
TCAATTTTCATAAACTATCTTTTCCCCGAACTGGTTTAGTATTAAAAACATACTATGGAACCATCTAAAAGAAGCGAGCTGATCGGACATCTTGCTGCTTTATCCGCAATCATATTCTTTGCATTGAATATCCCTGCTACAGTTTACATTCTAAAAGGCTGGATTGAACCGGCTGGATATACATCGTGCCGTCTTCTAGGAGGCGTTATTACGGCTTGGATCATATCTGCATTCATAAAGAATACACCCATCGACTGGAAAAAAGATGGCCTTACCATTCTTTTAGGTGGGATGATCGGAATGGCTATCTTCTTTTACATCTTCAGCGCAGGATTGTTCAAAACATCGCCCATCGATGCCTCCATTATCCTCACTCTTTCGCCCGTGCTGGTATTGATCATCTCAGCCATCGTGTTCAAAGAGCAAATCACCCAACGTAAATCACTTGGTATCTTACTTGCGCTAGCAGGCGCGTTGATGGTCATTTTACTACAACACCAAAACAGCACCATCCATGGAGCACTGACAGGCAACCTGCTTATGCTTGCCTCTACAGTGATCTATGCCGTATACTTGATCATATCCCGAGGAATTTCATCCAAGTATAATCCCGTTACACTATTGCGATGGATATTTCTTTCGGGACTTATCGTTGCCCTACCTTTCGGATTTAGCGAAATACTACACTCCCCAATGGTTACACAAGGCGATCCCAA
>DLYT01000136.1:0-590 GCA_003447595.1 Porphyromonadaceae bacterium | reverse complement strand
ACCATTGTCTCCATGTACTCATATCTGATTCCGGTAATTGCGTCAGCAGTATCCGTTTTGCTAGGTCAAGCAGTACTCGAATGGTTCGAGCCGGTATCTTTACTACTCATCGTTGTCGGAGTATACTTTGTTACGATCACCAAGAAAAGAAATTCCGCTCCAAAAAAGTAAGAAATACCCATCTAATTATATCTCACATTGCAAATATGAATACAGTGTCGACTAATATATTTGATTTATCTTTGCAAAAAACAACAAACTAAAATCTACGTAAAATAAGCCACCATGAGAAGTAGAACGTCAACATACGGTATCAACAGCCTGCTTTCTATCGTACTTTTCCTTGGAATCATTGCACTCAACGCATGTACCTCCACAACAAAAAAGCAAGAGTCAATCCCTTCCTTTAGTCCGTATATCGCAGCATATACCGGAGGAATGGTATCGGCCACATCTCCAATTAAAGTGATATTGGCCAATGACCTTTCGCAAGTAATCATCAACGAAGAAAGCAATCAGAAACTATTCTCCTTTCCGCCGTCGATCAAAGGAAAAACCATCTGGCGATCGAGTCGTGAAGTCGAGTTTAT
>DLYT01000162.1 GCA_003447595.1 Porphyromonadaceae bacterium | reverse complement strand
GAAGCGCTAGGCATTGAACTCGACGACGCAAGTATGCGAAAGGTTACGCAGCGCATCATCGAGTTTGGTGACAAAAAAGAGATGGTTACGCCCGAAGATTTGCCTTACATCATTTCCGATGTTTTGAAACAAGATATTCAAGACAGTAAGATTAGAATCTTAAATTACTCATTATCTTTAGCGCAGGGGCTAAAGCCTATTGCTTCGCTCAAAATTGAGATAGATGGAGAGGCGTATGAGCAGGCTGCTGCGGGCGACGGACAGTATGATGCGTTTATGAAGGCGTTGCGTTTGATTTACCAACGTCTCAACCGAGAGCTCCCGTTGTTGGTTAATTATACGGTGAGTATTCCTCCGGGCGGACATACCGATGCTTTTGTACAAACTGTGATCTCTTGGCGATACAAAGACAAAGAGTTCAAGACACAAGGGCTCGATGCCGACCAGTCGGAAGCAGCTATCAAGGCTACGCTGAAAATGCTCCATAAAATAGAAAGTTTGTAACACTTTAAAGAATACGATTATGAATAAGCAATTGACAATCGCTTTGGTTGCGCACGATCAGCGCAAGGTAGATATGGTAGAGTGGGCATTGTATAATGCCGACACGTTGTCGAAACACAAATTGATATGTACCGGTACTACGGGGCACTTGATCCGTAAGGCGTTTGAAGAACGCGGAGTATATGCTGATATCACTTGTATGAACTCCGGTCCGATGGGTGGTGATGCCGAGATTGCGGCACTTGTGGTTCGCAAACAAATCAATCTGGCAATCTTTTTGATCGACGACCTCAATGCGCAACCGCACGAAGCCGATATTCAAATGCTACTACGTCAGTGCCGTTTGCACAACATTCCGATTGCTTGCAATCAATACAGTGCCGACTTGATGATTACGAGTCCGCTGTGGGAAGATCCTAACTATGTGCCGGCCATTCCTAAATATGTAAAGTTTAATAGAGAAGAATAATGAAAAAGATAAATATAGCAGTATTGCCGGGCGATGGTATCGGTCCCGAAATCGTAGATCAAGCACTAAAAGTAACAAAAGCTATTTGCGATAAATATGGATACGAACTTACTTACCATACCGGATTGGTAGGTGCTTGCGCAATTGATGCTACCGGTAGCCCTTATCCCGATGAAACGCATGCGTTGTGTATGCAAAGCGACGCCGTACTGTTTGGTGCAATTGGTTCGCCAAAATACGATAACGATCCTTCGGCAAAGGTACGTCCCGAGCAAGGATTGTTGGCAATGCGTCAGAAACTTGGTTTGTATGCCAACATTCGTCCGGTTACAACGTTTGCGTCACTTATTCATAAGTCGCCGCTTCGTGCCGACTTGGTTGAGGGTACCGACTTTATGTGTATCCGCGAACTTACCGGAGGTATTTACTTCGGCCGCCCGCAAGGCCGCAGCGAAGATGGTAACACGGCTTATGATACATGCGTATATACACGTGAAGAGATCGAACGCATTGTACATCTTGCATACCAATATGCCGAAAAGCGCAAAAAGAAAGTCACTATCGTAGATAAGGCCAATGTATTGGCAACTTCTCGCTTGTGGCGCCAAGTGGCTAAAGAGATCGAACCGCAATATCCTAACGTAGAAACCGAGTATATGTTTGTTGACAACGCGGCAATGCAGTTGATCCAATGGCCAAAACGTTTTGATGTGTTGGTAACAGAAAATATGTTTGGCGATATCCTGACCGACGAAGCTTCTGTTATTACCGGCTCGTTGGGAATGTTGCCTTCGGCTTCTATCGGTATTCACACTTCGGTGTTCGAACCGATTCACGGATCATATCCGCAGGCAGCCGGCAAAAACATAGCGAATCCGCTTGCTACGGTATTGTCTGCAGCGTTGATGTTTGAATATGCTTTCGGCATGATGGATGAAGGACGCGTAATTCGCGAAGCGGTAGATGCTTCCATGGCAGCAGGTGTCGTAACAGAAGATATTGCCGACATGGGTAATGCTTATTCTACATCAGCAGTGGGCGATTGGTTGGTAAACTACATCAAAGCTTTGTAACAAATGCTTTCTATTGCTATGCTGTAACAAATTAGCTCTTTTATTTGGTCTTAATATAAAAACAGAAATCCCATTATTACGCTCTAGGGCTGTAATAATGGGATTGTTTATTGGTTCTACTTACAAAGCTCCATCAGCTCGTTGATTCGTTTGGGGTTGTATCCCATTTCGAGAGCTGTTTGAAAGTCTTTGGCAGCTGCTTTCTTTTCAAATTGAGCGAGTTTTATTTTTCCTCGTAATACGTATGTATATGCATCGGGTTCTCCTTCATTAAAGATCTTGTTGATATCGCTCATGGCTCTGCCATTCTTTTTCATTTTATAAAACAACTCTGCTCTGCCCAGATAAAGAGCACTCTCTTTGGGCAACTCGGAGAGGAGATAGTTATAGATGCGTTCTGAATCGACATAGTTACCGCGCATTTTCTCTAACGTTGCGTAGCCCATGCGACCACGTACACTTTTTTCATTCACTGCGAGCATGTGTTCGAAGTCTTGCTCTGCCGATAAATAGTCTTTTTTCTCAATGTATAAAAGGCCGCGACAATAGCGTGCTTCCGGATCGAGTGAGTCACGAAGGAGTATGAGGTTATAGTCGGCAATAGCTTTGTCGATGTTGTCTACTTCTGTATATAGGGTTGCACGATTGTGAAGTACCGTTGTTGAAAAAGGATTGATGGACAAAGC
>DLYT01000111.1:24511-27321 GCA_003447595.1 Porphyromonadaceae bacterium | reverse complement strand
TTGATTACAAAAGCTGATGATGCTTCGAAGATGCCGATGCTTCCGCGTATGGGATGGCAATTGGTAATGCAGAAGCCGTTTGATCGTATCAACTATTATGGTCGCGGACCGGTAGAGAGTTATTCGGATCGTAACAACAGTGCGTTTATCGGATCGTATACCGAACTTGTGTCGGACCAGTTCTTCCCATATATTCGTCCGCAAGAAACGGGTAACAAGAGTGATCTTCGTTGGTTCAAACTCGTAGACTTTGGCGGCAAAGGTGTAAAGGTGCACGCGCCACAAGCGTTTAATGCTAAAGCGCTTCACTTTGCAACTGAAGATTTGGATGACGGCAAACAAAAAGATCAACGCCACTCGGGTGAGTTGGACGAAAGAGACTTCACGGTTCTTTCCGTAGACTTCAAGCAGCTCGGTTTGGGTTGTATCGATACATGGGGCGCTATCGCGAATCCCGAATATCGCATTCCGTATGGAAATTATGAATTCACATTTTTACTGGAGCCAACGTCATTGATTCAGTAGTGTTGTTATAAATCATTGTTTTAGTTTAGTTAAGTTATGAGAAAGCGAAACATCAGACAATTTGTTCTTGCATGTTTCGCTCTTTCTTTTTTCGAAGGTTTGAGTGCGCAAGGCGGTGAGGATGTGATCAAATACATCAATCCGATTATCGGCGCTTCTACTTCGGCCGAGGCAGGAAAGAGCGGACATGGTTTGGGGAAAACGTTTCCCGGAAGTGCAACACCCTTTGGATTGGTGCAGTTGAGCCCCGATACCAAAACCGGTGGAGACAATGGTCCCGGCTATTCATGGCATCATCCGCATATCGAAGGCTTTAGTTTTATCCACATGAGTGGTATTGGGTGGTATGGCGACTTTGGTAACTTTTTGGTCACACCTACGGTAGGACGTTTGCATACCAACCCGGGAAAGGAGTCGGATCCCGATAATGGTTATCGCTCGCGCTACTCGCACGATCGCGAAAAAGCTAGTGCGGGATATTATCAAGTAATGCTTGATGATTACGGCGTGAATGTGGAGTTGACTTCGGCTCCGCGTGCGGGAATGATACGGATGACGTATCCTGCGAGTGACAGCTCGCGTATTCAGATCGACTTGGCTCGCCGCATTGGTGGTACTTCGACCGAACAATACATTCGACAAGTAGATGCAAACACGATAGAGGGTTGGATGGATTGTCCTTCTTCCGGCGGTGGCTGGGGCTCGGGCGACGGGAATGTGAACTACAAAGTTTACTTCTATGCGCAGGTGAGCAAACCGATGACATCGACCGGTGTATGGAGTGCCGAGATTCCGGATTCGCTTGATCGTAAGATGCACGTTATATTCTCAGACGATTATCAACAGCGTGTAAAAGATGCGGTGGTTACCTACAACGTAAAGGAGGCTCAAGGGAAACACCTGGGTTTCTTTACCGAGTTTGCGACGCGACAAAACGAGGAGGTTTTGCTCAAGTGCGGGATTTCGTTTGTGAGTATCGCAGGGGCTAAAGAGAATCTCGAGCATGATATTCCGGGGTGGGACTTTAACGCTACTTTATCGGCAAACAATGCTTTGTGGCGTGATGCCTTGCAAAATGTGCGGGTAGAGGGGAAGTCGGATCGCGACAAAACGATCTTCTATACCTCGCTTTACCACACGATGATCGATCCGCGAGCTAGTTCGGATGTGTCGGGCGAGTACATCGGTGGCGATGGAAAGGTGAGTAAAACCGACGGATTTGTATACCGCACCATCTTTAGTGGTTGGGATGTATTCAGAAGTCAGTTTCCACTGCAAACGATTATCAATCCTTCGCTTGTGAATGATGAGATCAATTCGCTGATTAGTCTGGCCGAAAAGAGCGGACGCTTCTATTATCCGCGTTGGGAGATTATGAACTCTTACTCGGGTTGTATGATTGGTAACCCGGCGGTTTCGGTGCTTGCCGATGCATACATGAAGGGGATTCGCAACTACGATGTGGCAAAAGCTTTCGACTATGCCGTGAATAGTGTGGATAAGTTTGGCAATGAGCCGCTCGGATATACGCCGCGCTCTATTTCGCATACGCTGGAATATGCATATACCGACTGGTGTGTGGCACAAATGGCAAACGCATTGGGCAAAAAAACGACACGCAAAGCGTATGCACGCCGTGCATCGAACTATGCGACGATATGGAACGATAGCGTGGGTTGGTTTTGCGGAAAAAACAGCGACGGAACGTGGGGCGAATGGAAAGGAAAGCTACATCACGATTTGTATTGTGTAGAGTCGAATCCGTTTCAGCAAGGTTGGTTTGTTCCGCACGATGTGTATGGCTTTATCCGCCTGATGGGTAAAGAGGCATACTTGGCACAGTTGAATGAGTTTTTTGACCAAGCTCCCGATAATTTCCTTTGGAACGATTACTACAATCATCCCAACGAACCGGTGCATCAGGTGCCTTTTATGTTTGCGTATGTGGGTAAGCCGTATCTGACACAAAAGTGGACACGAAAGATTTGCGAGCAAGCGTATGGTACGGATGTAATGGGCTTGTGCGGAAATGAAGATGTAGGGCAAATGTCGGCATGGTATGTGCTCACGTCGATGGGGATTCATCCGGTTTGTCCCGGTGATAACGTTTACTTGCTGACTTCTCCGGTATTTGACAGTGCGGAAATTACACTCGATAAAAACTACTACAAAGGAGATCGTTTCACGATAAAGGCGCACAACAATTCGCCTGCGAATGTCTATATCAAAGAGGTAAAGCTCAACGGTAAGAAGCTAGACCGAGCATGGATTACGCACAATGAGAT
>DLYT01000111.1:7931-24174 GCA_003447595.1 Porphyromonadaceae bacterium | reverse complement strand
TCTTTTTACGATAGCAAGGCGTTTTAGCGGGATTTTTATATTGAGTTTGCAGGACGATTATGACTGTATATAGTCGTAGAAGTTGCAAATTTTATTTTGTGTAAGTTGGTCGGATAGCTTTTGTCTTAACAAGAGTAAGTCGGGGTCGTTGGTTTTGGATACATACATGGTGACCAACTCTGTAAATAGTTCGAGTTGCTGTTTTCCTCCCAATTTTGCGATTACTTCATCTACTGGCAGGGTTCGAATGGAATCTTTTGAGAGATCGAACTCTTTTAAGCCTTCGGTGAAGATGGTTTCTATTTCGTCTTTGTCACCGGGAAAAGAGAGTTTAAATATTTTGGCGATAACGGCTCCGACTACTTCCATCTGCCGTATAAGAAAATCTTTTTGTCGTATCATAAAAGTTGATGTAAATATACATGCTAATCAATCAATGAGCCCCATTTGTTTAAGGAGAATCGAAGCATTCATGTTGCGACTAACACCAGGTTTTAGTTTATAGTCGTAAGAGATGGCTTCGTTGGTATGTTCTATTTCAAAGCAGATGTTCTGAAACTCTGCCGGATACTTTGTGCTTAACTCTCCCAATGCCAGATCGTGAGTCGCGATAAGTCCGCAAAGAGGGAGTGTACGTATTTTCTCCAAGAAACGTATAGAGCCGTTGAGCTTGTCGGTGGAGTTGGTGCCTTTGAGCATTTCATCTAGAATGATAAATAACGGGTTTCCGGCTGAGGCGGCATCAACCAGCTTCTTCAAACGAAGCAGTTCGGCGTGAAAATAAGATATGCCACCGGCTAAGTTGTCGGTAGTTCGCATGCTGGTGAATAGTTGAATTGGCGTGAAGTGAAACGTAGTTGCCCGCACAACATTCCCCGTTAGAGCAAGCACCATGTTAACTCCGACAGAACGTAAGAACGTGCTTTTACCGGCCATATTGGCACCGGTAACAACAAAGTATTCATGCAACTGCTCCAGTGTAAAGTCATTGGTTACAACTTGTTCGCCTTTCAACAAAGGGTGCGCCATTTCGTGTGCAGAAACAATGGTTGTGGTATCGATAACAGGTGTGCAGTATTCGGGATGATTGAATCGATAGATTGCCATAGAGATAAGCGCGTCGAGTTCGTTTACGGCTTTTACCCATACCGGTATTTGTTGCAGCTGCTTGGCCTCGAGTCTTTGTAGTTGTAGCATGATGTGCAGGTCGCGCATATAGCATCCATTGAGACCGAAAAGAACAATCACATTGCCTCGGTTGTCGAATTTATCCATGATGCTTTTGATTTCTTTAAATGCAGAAAGTGCATTTCCTTGCTCAAATAGCTGGTTGTAAATCTGTTTTAATTTCGTGGTCTCAAACTCCTTTTCCTGTATCATTTGTACCAAGCGATAGAAATTAACGTTGGCTCCTACAAAACGAGTAAGTCTGTTTTGAATGAGTTCGATGCGCTTTGAAAAAGAAAGAGAAACGAACAGTTGCATCATATAATAGATTGCTACAAAAGAGAGTAGTCGCGGATAAAATAAGGATGCTACTACTAGCACGCAGAAAAGAATATTGCTTGCAAAGATCAATCCTTTGGCAAATCCCGAAAAGCGTATGCTTTTAGAAGAATCCCATTCAGGATCGGGGTCGGAGATGGTTTGGTTGGTCCGAAAGGAGATTCCTTTGGCCCTGAATTCTTCAATCCAATCGATTGCGTCGCTGAGTTCTTTGGTAGCCTTCTGGCGCTCGATAATTTCAGCTTTATCGGTAATCGGATTGGTTAGTATATCAGCTAGAAGATTCTTACCACCGGTGGTAATGGTGCGATTCATCTCTTGAAATAAAGAGCTTCGCCCAAAGATATCAAGATCTACAGCATAAGGATGCTGTGCTTCGATATACTCATTTCCCTCATCAAGATCAGAGAGATCATCGTTGAGGTAGTTGATTTCAGCATCGTAGCATTTGAGACGAGTGGCAGTTAGTTCGGCTTGTGCAATCAACTTTGACTCGTATCTGTGTAAGAAAATAAAGATGATTACAAAAGCAGCCATACCAAGAAGGTATCCAAACTGATCTTGTCGCATGTATTGATAAGCACAGGTTAGCGCAAGTATAAAATCAATGACTTTTATAAAGGTAATCTTGTTGCGAAGAGCTGTTAACTTGGTCAATGTTGCTGCAAAAGCATTGCGTTGCGATTGGTAATATGATTTCGGGTTCATTCGATGCTTTAATTGTTTTGCTCAAAGCTATTTATTAAAAATGAATCAGACAAATGATATATATGCTTATAGTGTGATTTAATGAAAACAATATGTTACTACTTGTTGTCTTAATAATATGAGATATAGTTTAATATACTGAGTTGTGAAGATGAGGGTTGTAGCTACTATATGTATGTTGTTTACATTTGTTATATCAAGTGCGGCACAAGGTGTTCCGTTGGATTCAATGGTGAATGCCTTGAGTAAATATGCTTATGCCTATAAGAGTTTTGGTAAAGTATTTTTACAAGAAAAGGTATATCTTCATTTTGATAATACAAGTTATTATGCAGGGGATGCTATTTGGTTTCAATCTTATGTCGTAAATCCGGGCTTAAACAATTCGACAGGTTTGAGTAGGACATTGTATGTCGAACTACTAAATCCTGGAGGAGAGATTATAGCAAAGCAAATATTAGCTATTGAAAATGGACGAAGTAAAGGTAGCTTTAAGTTAGATCATCTTCCTTTTTATTCCGGGTTTTATGAGGTGAGAGCTTATACGAAGTACATGCTAAACTTTGGTAATGATTGTATATTTTCAAGAATTATCCCTGTCTTTGAGAAACCTATTATTGAAGGTGATTTTGTTGAAAAGAGTATAGTTAGAAATGCGAAATACAAATATCCACAAAACAGAAAATTACAGAAGAAAGCAAAGAAGGTAAACTTAAAGTTTTATCCGGAAGGAGGGAGCTGTGTGGAGGGTTTACTTTCACAAGTTGCGTTTGAGGCAACAGATGCATATGGGAATCCGTTAAATGTATCTGGTGTGGTTGTAAATAAAAAGGGAAATATTCAAAGTTCATTTTCGACTATTCACGAAGGGAAAGGTCTGTTTTCTTATGCCCCAGATGGCGAAAGATGCAAAGCTGTAGTAACTATCGATGCTAAAAGCTATGATTTTGAATTACCCGATCCATTGAAGCAGGGTTATGTATTGCAGGTAGATAACTTATTAGATACAGATAGTGTTCAGATTCAAGTGCAGAAGAATATCCAAACTCCGGCAGCTATTTTGGGGATAGCTGTTGTTGGACATGGAAAACTGTATAATTATTGCTTGCTTAACGTCGAGAATGAAGATCCTGTATGTTTCAAACTGCCTAAAAGTAATATGAATTCAGGAGTGCAACAGATTATACTGTTTGATGAGAATGGGAAAATAGTTGCGGATCGGTTGATTTTTCAGAGAGAGAAAGCTTTATTATCTATGCAAGTAGAGAAGAGTAAAGAGTATTATATTCCTTATGATTCTATACGTTTAAAGTTTGTCGTCAAAAGTGCAAAAGGAATACCGACTGTGACTCCATTGTCTGTTTCTATACGAGATGGTAAAGACGAAGTCAGCAATCGAAGTTCTCTATTAACAGACTTATTGCTAATGTCTGAAGTTAAAGGTTATGTGCGTAATCCGTTTTATTATTTTGAATCTAATGACTCGGTTCACAATAAAGCGTTAGATTTATTATTGATGGTTCAAGGATGGCGTAGATATGATTGGACCAAGTGGACGAATATGGCACATGCAGATGTAAAGTATATGCCCGAACAAGGTATAGAGGTATATGGGCAGATTGTTTCGATGGTAAGGAGTAAGCCAAAACCTAATGTGCAGGTTTCGTTGTTTTTATCTAATTCAGTGGAGGAGGATTCTGCAGCTCGAATAAATGCTTTTGATATCTTTGAGACAGATAGTTTGGGGTGTTTTAAGTTTGCGACCAAAGTGTATGGTAAATGTAATATGATCTTATCTGTAATGGAGAAAGGAAAAAAGAAAGATCATCGGATTATTTTAGATCGTATATTTAGTCCTGATCCTAGAGTATATTTGTTAGCTGAAATGCAAGTGGAGGTTGAGGGTATTCATGCTCCGGAGGAAAATATGAATCTTGACTTGGTTGATACCTTTGAAGTAGCAGATCAAAGCTACGAACAGTTTATGAAGCGATATGAAGATTCTTTGTATAGAAGTGGTGCAAGGGAGAAGATTCATCGATTGAGTGAAGTGGTTGTAAAAGCAAAGAAAAGAGATCGAGCGCAGGAAGTCTTTGAAGCTAGGTCTAAGTCGATTGCTTACTATGATGTAGCTTCCGAGGTTGATGATATAAAAGATCGTAATAAGTATATAGGTAATGATATTCATGAATTGGTGATGAATATAAACTCTAATTTCTATAGGGTATATTCTAAAGGCGATGAATATTTGAAATATAAAGGAGCGCTTCCGTTGTTTGTGGTTAATTATGAAACAACAGAAGCTACAGAAATGGATTATAATAAGTACAAGCTGATTAACCTAGAGGCTATCAAATCAATTTATATCAGTGAGGAGTTTTCTACAAAGTGTAGATATGCTGATCCAAGAATATCACCAATGGATATTGATGATATTTATAGCTGTGTGGTCCTTATCGAAACATTTCCGGAAGGAGAGATCCCTGTAAAAGGTGGAAAGGGTGTACGTAAAACATGGTTGGAAGGGTATAGCCAAGTGAAGGAATTTTATCAACCGGATTATACTATACTACCTAAAGAAGAAGACTATCGTAGAACATTGTATTGGAATCCGGAGTTGATTCCCGATGAAAATGGCGTTGCAGTCGTATCATTCTTTAATAATAGCAGTTGTAAACAATTAAAGATTACGGCCGAAACAATTGCAGAAGATGGCAGTATTGGTATTTATACTGAATAAGATAAAAGCCGGAAGTCCTTTTTAATAAAGGGTTTCCGGCTTTTAGGATTATCTTACTGTCTTATTCATTTACGCATTGTTGCAGTTTGATCGCTTGCTTGAATAACACATCATTTTCGAGGTGTATGTGTCTCAATGTGTTTTTTTGAAAGGCCTCGAGACGTTGATACAGACTCTTATACGATGTACAAGCATCTGCAGGAGCAGTATACTTGTCTGTTATTTCCTCTAAACGAGCCAGAAGTGATTGAACTTCATCGTGATCATGTTCCATCGCATTAATCGGGTTTTGTACGTTGCCAAAACAACTTTGCGGAAGAGTTGCTCCAGTGTTTTGTGCACTTTCCATTGCTTCAATGTATGGAAATAAGATGCGTTCTTCTTTCATCTGATGTACATCCATATCTGCCATAATCAGATTTACAATGGATGCAACCTCATTAAGTTCTGAATGTGTATTGCCATGTACGCGATTCACTTTTTCGACCAAAGCAATGAGTTCCGGACTTTCTTTTCGTACATATGCATGATGTTCTGTCAAAATCAGTTCGATCAAAGCCGATGATTGCAAAAGTGTAAAGTCTGTTTTATTATTTAGTGTCATAGCGGTATTTGTTTATTCTTCTTTTATGCATGCAAAGATAAACGTAGGTAATACCATAATGCTGTAACAAAGGTTACACACGATCCTAAATAATTAAAAAAACAGTCATTACTTACAGCTGAGTAAGATTGATATCTTCCTTGTCGATGTAGTTGGGGAAACGAAAGGCCGGCATACCTAGCGCCATTGCTGCATGTATTTTGCCATTAATACCAAGCATTTGAGCTAACTTATCTCCTCCCGGTTGTGTCGTGGCCGAACAAACAAACCCCATATAGAACTGATTAATACCCAGGCTTTCAGCCATAAGGGATCCGTTTTGATAGGCAAGGTTTGAGTCTTGACAACCAAAACGGCATTTCTTCGGAGTATGAATAAGAAGAGCAGCCGTAGCTCCACGCAATATAAGGTCATTGCCTTGCGCATGTTGTTCCATCAAACGGTGGAATGTAGGAACGTATTTATATGCGTCGGGCATAATCCGTTTTAGCAATGGGCGCAATAATGGATTCTCAAGTTTCTTAATTGCATCACTAAAGATACCGATGGTAAAGTCTGTGATTTGTTTGAGTTTCTCAGGATCGGTAATCAGGGTGAATGAAACTTGTTGTAGGTTACTTGCTGTTGGTGCGCGGTGTGCAGCTTCTAGTATGAGGTCGAGATTTGCTTGCGAAATAGGGCTTTTCGAAAAAGCACGATTTGATCGACGCGCACGAGTTAATAAAAGTATTTGCTCCGGTGTTGGCATTTGTGCATAGTCGATTGCGTGTACTTTGCTAGCCGGAAATGTTTGGTGAATGACAGAGTTTGTAGGACATACGGCAACACAATGTCCGCATTTGATGCAATCGTCGATATGTTCAGGTATAACTTCTCCACCTTTTGTGGCTTGTGTGAAAATTAAAGACGGACATACTTTAACGCATTTGCCACATTTGATACATGTAGCTTGATCTATGGAAAGGAGTGTATTCATGTTGTAAAGATGTTACGAAAATTACTAAATAGTGAAACCGCTATGAAAGGTTTCGAGTTTGATATACTTTGATAACGCAGCAATAGCATTGGAACCAGTGCAGTGTCCGGTAACGATTCGAATCTCCGGAGCTAGGCTTTTCAATTGTGAAGCCAATTGCTCAAAGTCTGAATCTTGCTCTAAATGTTGTCCCGGTCTTGCGTTTGGAAAATGCAGTCCTCCAATAAATGTGTTGATTGGAAGTATTGGATTTAGCTGTTTAACGGTATCGATGATGTTTAGAAAACCATTGTGCGAACACGCAGATAAAATCGTTTGTGTATCGTTGTTGGTAAGAACAACTGCAAGCTCATGATTGAAGGAGTCCTCAATCAGTAAGTCTCCTTTTCGGTCGCTTTGTTTCATCACGGTATTTCCTTTCGGGCAAGCGTAGTGACCTTTTTTGCAAGGTACGATTGTTATACCAAGGGCTATTTCTTCCGTTTTTGAGATGTCATAGAAACGACTAGGAGTATTGCTGATGCAGTCGAAATCGATTGATATTTCTCGTTGAGACCCCGAGTTGAAAGAATAGCAGCGGGTGTTCTTAGCTTTGTCTGAAAGGTATATTTTAGCTTTCTCATTTACTTTCAGAAAAGCTTGCAATCCTCCTGTATGATCATCGTGTAGATGAGATAAGATAAGAGCGTCAATATCAGATATATCTATGCCTAATGTTTTTGCATTATCTATAAATAAATGAGACGCTCCTGTATCGTATAGATACTTTTTACCATCTTTCTCGAAGTAAATAGATAATCCGTGCTCGCAAGTAAGTGTGCCGTTTGCATCGCCGGTATTATCTATTAATACTGTTATTTTCATGATTGATAGGTGTTTTAATCTGTGGCTAAATATTACGTAAACACTTCTTATCATACAAACGATATATCCCCAGCATGATAACACCGAATGAAACTGCTAGAAGAACCATCCCGGTAAAAGCAATACCTGTATAGGAGAACGAGATCTTTAGAAGGGTTGTTGAGATGATAAAAGAGGAGTTACGTATTACAATGCTGAATTGATCTGTCACATACATGATAAATAGAAGAAGGAAAACCTCGCTCAGGATCAATGTTGTGAAAAACAAATTGTAGAATGTGAGATTTAACTTCTTTAATATCACAAATATTTCCTCGATACTGTGGATGTCTCCAAACGAATATATTGCACTATAAATCAAAAGTCCAACGAATATGAATATAAGAAGTAGGCTTACGACTTTTTTTATATACATATATTGGGTAACGTGCTTCTTCATATTTGCTGATGCAGGATATTCGGTCGATCCTTTTCCTGACATTTGATAAAAAACAAAGACCAAAAGAAAAAGTAGAGCAATACCACCAAGCTTGACTATAAAGGTAATTGTTTGATCTCCGAATACTGAAAAGTCGAACTTTCGATAAGATATATCTTCAAAAACACTTCGGATAAGTATTAACGTTATAATTTCATACTGCTTTCCGATATATTCGGTCATTGATCGTTTGAGGTAATATACCAAAAGGTATACTTCATAAAGCAAGATAATCGTGAATGGGGTATATAATGCACCGATCAAGCTAGTAGAAAGTTGATACTGGGTCATTAGAATTCCTAGATGTAGTAGAAAACTACAAAGCGATAGTAAAATAATTAAGCGCTCAAAGCGCTCTTTCGAACGATGTGATAGAAATATAGAATGTATTTTATTTAGCTTTCTTGCAAAAATATTGGGATTATCCGGCATTGTGATGATCTATTTTGTTATTACTTCAATTTAATAACAAAGATAACTACAGAATGGTGTATTTCGTATCTTAAAAAAGTTTGTACTGTTTATTTTTATGTTTATTCAGAAGAAATGAATAATAAATGTTTATCGAATAGTTTACCCTCCAGTTACAATAAAAAAAGTCATGCAGAGCGAACAAATCAACGCTGCATGACTTTAACCAAAATGAAGATCTTTATTTTTTAATAGGTGCCTCCACCTAATGCTTGATATAGAAATATAGAAGCACGGGCTTCGTTGTATATGTTTGATATTTGAGCAAAACGTGCACTTAAAAGAGTTTGTTCAGCAGTCAAAACCTCGAGATAGTTTGTGCTACCATGTTCCATCAATAGTTGCGTACTTTCAACGGCGCGTTTCAAAGACTCTATCTGTTTGCTGTAGAGTTCTTTCTTTGATTTAGCGGTTTCGAGTTGAGTAAAGGCATTATTTACTTCAACACCGGCATTGAGTAGCGTTTGATGAAATTGAAGTTGAGCCGCTTCGTATTGCGACTTTGCAATTTTAAGACGTGCTACGTTTTGTCCTTTGTTAAATAGGGGTTGAGTAAGTGATCCGATTGCCGAAAGCAATACTTTTCCCGGATTCACGATATAACCACCTGCGCTATTGGTCCAGCCGGCACTTCCGCCAATGCGAATAGACGGATAAAATGCACTGCGGGCTTCCCCTACAGAGTAGAAGTACTGAGCTAGATTCTGCTCTGCACTGCGTACATCGGGTCTTTTATGAAGTAACTGCAAAGGGATACCAATTGACAAATCAGTAGGTAGTTTTAATTCACGAAGCTTTCCTCTTTGAATGGTTTGAGGTGTTTCTGCAATGATTGAATTAATACTATTTTCAACTGTATTGATCTGTTCTTTTAAGTCTTTGATCGATGTGCAAATGTTGTAATAGTTTGCTTCGGTTTGAGCAACAGCAGCCTCCGTATAAATACCTGCTTCCTTCATGGCCATTGCGACCTCTACACTTTCTTTCCATTTAGCTTCCGTTTCAATGGCAACAGCATGTTGCGCATCGAGCATAAGTAAGGTAAAGTATAGATTGGATAAATTAGCGATAAGCTCTGTTTGCACTGCCTGAGCAAAATCTTCACTTTGTATCAAAGCAGCTTGAGATTTTCGTTTTGCATTCAAAAGTCGTCCCCAAAAATCGATCTCCCAGCTAGCAGAAACCGGAACCGAGTATATCTTCGAAGCAGCACTGCCATCAAAACTACTGATAGTTCCATCAGCTCCTAAGGATAATGACGGAGCATAAGCTAGTTTTGAGGTCATTAAAGTTGCTTTTGCTTGATCAATTCTCAAGCGAGCAATCTTTAGATCTGTATTGTTTTTTAAAGCACTGTCAATTAATACTTGCAGATTTTGATCAGAAAGAATTTCTCTCCAACTCATGTCTGCAATTGATGAAGTATCCTGACTGGTAACTCCATATAAATTGTCGGGTACTGTATTTGTTTGCTTATAGGGAGTGTATAAGCCACAACTCCCTAGTGAAAGCAACAGTATAAAAAGTGATATGTGTTTCATTACTGAATTATTCTTGGTTGGATACATCGTTATTAGATCCCTCTTCGTTTGTCGAACGTTTCATCTTTTCTTCGGCATAACGCTGTTTTTCGTGTTCGATTTGTTGATCTTTTACTTTCGAAAAGTGCAATGGTTTGATCTTTTCTTGTAATGTTTGAAACACAATAAACAAAGATGGAACGATAAATAGTAAGGCAAGTGTACCGATAAACATACCACCGATAGTACTGGTACCAAGAGATCTATTTCCGTTTGCACCTACGCCCGTTGCGATCATCATAGGGAACAATCCGAAGATCATTGTCAAGGATGTCATCAAAATTGGACGTAGACGAACTTTTGCTGCTTCCACTGCCGCCGCTGAAATACTCATTCCGGCTGCACGTCTTTGACCTGCATACTCGGTAAGAAGAATAGCTGTTTTGGCAAGCAGACCAATCAACATGATAAGCCCTGTTTGAAGATAGATGTTGTTCTCAATTCCCATCATTTTTGCAAAAAGGAAACTACCCATCAAGCCGAAAGGAATTGATAGGATAACGGCAAAAGGAACCATGAAGCTTTCATAAAGTGCACTAAGAATCAAATAGATCAAGACAATGCAAATACCGATAATGATAACCGTATTGCTACCTCCTTGACTTTCTTCACGCGTGATACCTCCAAAGTCGAAGCTATATCCTTTTGGTAGATATTCTGCAGCGGTTTCACGGATAGCAGTGATTGCATCTCCGGAGCTATACCCCTCTGCGGCTGTTCCGTTTGCAGAGATGGAACTAAACATATTGAATCGAGTCAGTGTTTCTGCTCCATATACACGCTTGATGGATGCAAACTCACTGATAGGAGCCATATTATTTCCTACCTTAACGAACAAGTTCTGTAAACTTTTCTCATCGATGCGATATTCAGGAGAAGCCTGAATCATTACACGATATATTTTAGAGAAGCGGTTGATGTTGGAAACGTAGTTACCCCCGCAAAAAGCAGACAATGTAGAAAGAACCTCATCCGGACCTACTCCTGCTCGTTTACATTTCGCTGCATCTACATCGATTTCCCATTGCGGATAATTGATGTTGAAGGTCGAATATACCGATGCCACTTCTGGTCGTTGACGAAGCTTGCCTAGAAACTCTTGAGTTGTTTGTTGGAAAGTAGCCAAGTCGGCGTCAGCTCTGTTTTGCAAGTGCAACTCAAAACCGTTACCTAAACCATACCCCGGAATCATCCCCGGTGCAATTGCAAATATACTAGCATCTTTAATGTCTTGAGTGCGGCCGTAGATTTGTCCGATTACAGCTTTCACATGGTCGGTCATTTCCGGGCGCTCTTCCCAATCTTTTAGCTTGATGATAAAGGTACCGAATGAACTACCTTGACCAGAAAGCAAACCAAAACCTGCAATCTTTGAATAGTTATTTACTTGAGGTATTTGATTGATTCGTCCTTCTACTTTCTTTAGAATCTCTTCTGTTTGCGATAAAGAGGTGCCGGGAGCAGTACTTACGTTAACGAAGATCGTACCTTGGTCTTCGTCGGGTACCAATCCTGTTTTAGTTGAATTTACTAATAACACAAGTGCAACACAGGCTCCTATGATACTTACGCCGGCAAGCCATTTGCGTTTGATAAAGAAAACAACAATGTTTTTATAGCGTTCACTCATTACATCAAACACAGCCGTAAATGCTTTTCTAAAGCGTGCTGCAAAGTTATCTTTCGGCTTTCCGTCTTCGTCTAGATACGGTTTTAGGATCAAGGCACATAATGCCGGACTCAGAGTTAATGCATTAATTGTAGAAATACCAACAGCTACAGCCATCGTAATACCAAATTGTGTATAGAATGTACCGGCAGTTCCTCCCATGAAGGTTACGGGGATAAACACGGCCATAAATACAATGGTTGTTGTTACGATTGCAGAGGTAATGTTACTCATCGCATCGATGGTTGCTTTATACGCAGATCGATAACCCGCGTCGAAACGTTCTTGCACGGCCTCGACGACGACAATGGCATCATCCACAACGGTACCAATTGCGAGTACGAGTGCAAACAACGTAAGCAAGTTGATACTAAATCCTGCAATCGAAAGAAAAGCAAAAGTACCAACCAATGATACTACGATTGCAACGGTAGGTACAATGGTGGAGCGTATATCTTGTAAGAATACATAAACGACAAGAATAACAAGGAAAATGGCTTCAATCAACGTTTTGATCACCGCATCCATCGAAGCATATAAGAAGTCGTTGACACTTGTGAGGTGTACAACTTCGATACCAGGAGGTAAGTTTTTCTCAGCTTCTTCAAGAAACTTATCGATGTTTTCTACTACTTCTGTTGCATTTGATCCGGCTGTTTGATAGATCATACAAGATGTGCCGGGTCTACCATTCGACTCTCCAATGAAACCATAAGACTCTTTTCCTAGTTCGATTGTTGCAACATCTTTTAGGCGAAGTACATTTCCTTCGGGAGTAGAGCGTATGACAATGTTTTCAAACTCTTCGGGCGTACTAAGACGTCCTTTGTATTTCATTGCATACTGGAATGTTTGATCGGTATTTTCTCCTAACGCCCCCGTTGGAGATTCAATATTTTGTTCGGCAAGCGCTCGATTGATATCAGTTGGTGTAAGTTTATATTGCGCCATAACATCTGGTTTCATCCAGATACGCATACTATAATCTCCACCAAGGATCATAACGTCACCGACACCGGAAATACGTAGTATCTCGGGACGGAGGTTGATATTCAGGTAGTTGGATAGGAAGTTTTCATCGTAACGATCGTCGGTGCTTCGCAAAGAGAACACTTTAAGCATACTTGTCTGACGCTTACTCGTTGTTACACCGATACGATTTACCTCTGCCGGAAGAGACCCTGTTGCTTTGGATACTCTATTTTGAACGTTTACAGCAGCCATATCGGGATCTGTACCTTGCTTAAAGTAAACGTTAATAGAAGCATTACCGTTGTTACTAGTTGTAGAGGTCAGATAGGTCATGTTTTCAACCCCGTTTATCGCTTCCTCTAATGGAGCAATAACACTCTTCTGTAATGTCTCGGCACTAGCGCCCGGGTATGCTGTAGATACCTGGATTGTAGGAGGTGCAATGTCGGGATATTGCTCAACCGGTAGTGTCGCAATACCAATCACACCGATCAAGACCAGTGTAATGGAGATGACAAACGATAATACAGGTCTGTCAATAAATGTCTTAATATTCATCGATTATTCCTCCATTTGTTTTTTAGCAACGATTGGTGTTCCTTCACGTAAAGTTCCTACACCTTCTGTAACGATTACATCGCCGTTATTCAAACCTTTGATGATGGCATATTCTTTACCTCCGTTAAGGGCTACACCTTCTACAATTGTTGTTGTTGCAGCACCATCTACTACTTTATATACGTAAAGTTTGTCTTGTATTTCAAACGTTGCTTTTTGAGGAATTACCATTGCATTGCTGATCGACTCAGGAATGGATACATTTCCAGATGCTCCACTGATTAAAACACCTTTGTTATTTGGGAAAACGGCACGCACACTTACACTTCCGGTAGCTTGATCAATCACCCCACTGATTGATTCAATCTTTCCTTTTTCACTGTAAGTAGAGTTGTCGCTAAGAACAAGATCAATTTCCGGCATTGCTTCAAGCACTTGTTCCATAGAGCCATATTGGCGCAAAAGAGAAAGAAGTTGTCTTTCGGTGAGCGAGAAGTAGATGTGCATTTTAGAATTATCAGAGATCGTAGTCAAAGGCACTTGTAAAGCCGGACCAACGGAAGCTCCAATTCGATACGGTAAGGTACCTACTACACCATCTGATGGACTTTTTACTTCTGTATATGAAAGGTTGTTTTTTGCACGCAACTCTTGAGCCAATGCTTGGTCAAGTTGAGCTTTAGCCGATTCTAATTTATTTTCAGCTGTTTGTAAGTCAAATTTAGAAACAATGTTTTTAGCAAAGAGCTCTTTCTTGCTATCGTATGTCAACTGAGCAGTAGCGACTGCAACCTTGCAAGCTTGTACATTTGCTTGAGCTGTTTTGTATTCAGCTTGGTAAGGAATTTGATCAATGACAAAAAGGACCTGGCCTTTTTTTACTTTCTCCCCTTCTGTCACACATAACTTAGTTATATAACCAGACACTTGCGGATAGATATCAATGTCTTGTCTACCTTTTATCGAGGCTGCATGTTGGTTAGTGATTGTGCGTTCGGAAGGTTTAATTTCCATAACTGCATATTCTGTACTCTGCTTTACTTCTTGTTTTTTATCACAAGAAATCAATAAAATGCAGCAGAAAGCAATACATAAGATGTTAGTGTTTCTACGATTCTTCATGTCTCAATTGGTTTAATGCTACAAATGTAAGCGACAGAAAGATGTTAAAACGATTCGATAAAGGAACACAATTGTTCAAAATCGGAACTAAGATGTTGTTTTTTTCTAAAATCCAAATACTTTTGTTCTAGTCAATATACAATAGAATGAAAGCAGAAATAATTCACGCGCTCGATTTAGAATTCTTAAAAGTAGGAAAGTCTCGGCTCGACTCCTATTTAGGCAAAACAATAAAGCAGGAGGCCTTTGCGATATTGGTGTGTCGTGCCGGTGTCGCAAAAATAAGTATTGATTTAAAAGAATATATACTGACAGAACATAGCGAGCTGATCTTGATGCCTTTTGTCAATTTTAGAGTCGATTATATTTCGGAGGGATTCAATGTTGAATATGTCGTTGTTGAATTTGCGTTGTTACGTCGGGCTTTGTTTAATTTGAATCCTAAGTTTATAGGTTTTATGAGGAAGCATCCCTTTTATTGCTTCAACGAAAACTCCATCAAAGGTTTAAATCTTACGATTGATGGGTTTAAATATATTTATAAAGACGATAAAAATCAGTTTCAGGAAAGTATCGCACACAATATACTTGAGAACTTCTTTATGGACTTTTACGATAAAGTAAGTCGTCACGTAGAGTCTTTAGATACAGAGGGTACCTTTCGTCAAGAAGAGCACTTTAAACGTTTTATGGGATTGGTACTTCAAAACTGTAAAACAACACGCGATGTTACTTTCTATGCATCCCAGCTTTGTTTGTCTACCCGTTATTTGTCCAATATTGTACGGTCGGTAACAGGTAAGACAGTAAAGGATATTATCAATGAACATGTCATCATGGAGATAAAGGTATTGTTACATTCAACGAACCTCTCTTTACAAGCAATTGCTGATGCGATGCATTTTCCTTCGCAATCATTTCTCGGTAATTTCTTCAAAAAATATACAGGAATGTCTCCTTCTAAATGGAGGGATGAGCATCGTAAATAAATTGAATATTTACGATAGAAGTGAGCTTCTAGATATTGCATGTTTCTGTATATTTGACGAATGAAAAGAGGATAAAACAATTTGTCCAAAACATTTAAACAATAACCATGAAAAACAAACACAAATTGATTGTTGCAGCACTCTTGCTGCATCAGTTTTCTGTTGCGCAGACAAACTACCCGTTTCAGAACACAAAACTAACTACACAAGAGCGCACAGAAGATCTTGTTCAGCAAATGACACTGGAGGAGAAAATCGACTTATTAGCCGGTTACAATGACTTCTATTTACATCCTTGCGAAAGATTGGGAATTCCGGCCTTTAAAATGGCCGATGGACCGCTAGGTGTTTCATCGTGGGGTCTGCATGGGCGAGCTACGGCATTCCCGGCAGCATTGTCGTTGGCCTCTTCTTGGAATCGAGATCTAGCTCGTCGTGTAGGAGCAACCTACGCAGAAGAATGGCGAGCAAGGGGAATTCATTTTTTGTTGGCGCCCGGTGTAAATAATTACAGAGCTTCGAAGTGTGCTCGTAACTTCGAGTATTTTGGTGAGGATCCTTTTCTTGCATCAGAAATGGTGGTTCCTTTTATCGAAGCGGTGCAAGACGGAGGCGTAATTGCAACGATCAAACATTATGTTGCCAACGATCAAGAATTTGATCGATATACGGTTAGCACCGAATTGTCAGATAGAGCACTGCATGAAATATACCTTCCTCCTTTCAAAGCTGCTGTTCAAAAAGCAGGAGTGAAAGCCGTAATGACAGGATACAACAAAGTAAGAGGGGTGTATAACACGGAAAACAAAGAGATGATCGATATCCTCAAAAAAGATTGGGGGTTTCAAGGTATGCTTATGTCTGATTGGGCTTGTACCTACTCTGCTGTAGAGGCAGCCAACCATGGTCTTGATCTAGAGATGGGAAGTAAGAGTTGGTTCAATAGAGAGAAAATGTTGCCATTAATCGCTGAAGGAAAAATCACGGAAGAAGTAATCAATGACAA
>DLYT01000111.1:7194-7623 GCA_003447595.1 Porphyromonadaceae bacterium | reverse complement strand
TGCTTAAAAATGACGATCAAATATTACCTGTTAAACAAGTAAAGACAATTGCGGTAATCGGACCTACGGCAAATCCGTCAGTTATATCCGACCGTGTCTTCAATAACCGAGGTATTGTATATGGAGGCGGTGGNNTGGGCTTGTACCTACTCTGCTGTTGAGGCAGCCAATCATGGTCTCGACCTAGAGATGGGAAGTAAGAGTTGGTTCAATAGAGAGAAAATGTTGCCATTAATCGCTGAAGGGAAAATTACGGAAGAAGTAATCAATGACAAAGTACGTCGCATCTATGGCACTTGTATGGAGATGGGATTCTTTGATCGTTCACAAAAGGTCGATTCGATTCCGGTATTCAATCCTCGTGCAAACAAAGCTGCATACGAAGGAGCCTGTGAAGGCATTATTTTGCTTAAAAATGACGATCAAATA
>DLYT01000111.1:0-6850 GCA_003447595.1 Porphyromonadaceae bacterium | reverse complement strand
ATACGAAATGAATTTAACGATGTAGAGGTGCTTTATGCCGAAGGAGTTTCCAATCAGTTCAAATCGAACCTATTTAGTAAAAGCAAGTTTAAAACAGCCGATGGAAAAAACGGACTGCAAGCTAAATACTATACGTTAGGCAACAATGCAGATGCGGCAGTATCTGACCAACTCCTACAAGAGCAAGCAATCGCATCGGGAAGAGCCGTTGATAAGAAAACGAAAGATCAATCGAATGAAAGTACGTCTCAAGTAGCAATAGACAACCTCATCTTGGAACAAATCGACGGGAAGATCAACTTTGAATGGTGGGGGTATCCACACAATCAAGATAAACTCGGAACCGACTATAAAGTAGAGTGGGAGGGTTATTTTGAAGCCGAAAAAACCGATTCTGTTTTGCTTGTCGCAGATGCTCAAGGAGCTTATCGACTATGGATCGATGGAGAGCTATTGATTGATGCCTCAAAATCGGAATCTTTCTACTTCGGACAACAAAAGATCTTTGTAAATAAAGGAGATCGCAAGGCTGTAAAATTAGAGTTTTGTAATCAACGATCGCTGCCATCTGAGATACGTTTCGGATACGAATACCTGTCAAATATTGATTTCTCTGAGGCCTTAAACGTTGCTCGAAAAGCAGATCTAGTTGTATTTTGCGGAGGTCTTGACGGAAGCATTGAATTAGAGGGGCGAGATCGTCCGTTCGAATTGCCTTACGGGCAGGATAAACTAATCAATGAATTAGCAGCCGTAAATCCGAATTTGGTAGTCGTTTTACATGCCGGAGGTGCGGTGGCAATGGAAAGCTGGATTGATAATGCAAAGGCCGTTGTACACGCCTTTTATCCGGGACAAGAGGGCGGAAATGCATTGGCACATATTCTAAGCGGAAAAGTAAACCCTTCCGCCAAACTTCCTTTTACGATTGAGAAACAATGGGAAGATTCTCCGGCTTTCGGCAATTACGATGAAACTCGGAAATCAAAGCAAATACATTATAACGAAGGGATATTTACAGGTTATAGAGGTTACGATAAGAATCAGACGACCCCTCTATTTCCATTCGGATATGGTCTATCGTATACGACATTTGCATACGACGATTTGAAGGTTGCAAACGTTGATAAGAAGAATAAGACTGTAGAAATAGCCTTTCAAGTAACCAATAGCGGAGATTGTTTTGGTGGCGAAATCGCGCAAGTGTATGTACACGATGCAAAAGCCTCTGAACCTCGTCCAGAGAAAGAGCTCAAAGGATTTGAGAAAATATGGTTAGCTCCCGGAGAAACAAAAGAAATCACCATTACACTTAATGCTGAGGATTTCATGTTCTACAGTGCGAAGAAAAACAAATGGGTATTTGAGCCGGGTGAGTTTGAAGTTCGACTCGGAGCTTCATCAACAGATATCAAAGACTCGGTAGTTGTGAAGTTATAATCAATAACGTTATAAATTCGATTCTAAATAGAAAAGGCCTGCAATTCGTTTGCAGGCCTTTTTCTATTTATATGAAAAACAATTAATCGGCTAAGATGCTGATTTCAGCACCGGAAGCAAAGTCTTGTTTGTTCTGTGAGTTTAACGCTGTAAAGCGGATGTAGCGAGCTTTTGTAGGCTTGTCGAAAAGAACTTTCTTTTCAGATGCATTGTTTTCGAATGTACCCTTATGAATTGGTTCTCCCCACTCTTTACCATCTTGGCTTACTTGAATCGTATAATCCTTAATACGACCGTTGTTTCCACTTTGGCGAGGAAGGAATGTAAAGCCTTTAATTGCTTTCGCTTCTCCCGCATCCAAATCTACCCAGTGTGGGTATTTCGCTACGGTAACTGAGTACATCGTATGCCAGTAGGTATTTGGATCGCCGTCGGTTAGATTTTTGCCATCTCCTTCGCCCACTTCTTGACTACTTGAAAAGATTACTTCGGTTTGGATGCCTTCTATCTTTTCAAACAGAGCCGCTGCTACTAGCTGTGGTTTTTCTTTATACCATGCTTTTACAGAGCCTCCGTCGCGAAGCGTGATCGCACCTGTGTATTCTTGTTTTTTGCCATTGTTGATGGTGTATAGGATTGGCGCATCTTTATCTAGCGATGCTATTTCCACGACACCGGCACGACTGCGTGTGATTGAAATTGGTAATTCACCCGAAGCCGAAATGTTAGCAGTTGTAGCCAACGCTTGTTGTGCTTGAGCCGGACGAATGATGAAGCCCATATTATGATTGCTTGCATAGATGCGGTCTTCATTCAATGGACCACCCTGTCCGCAACTGTTACCTCCAAGTCCGGTTACACCAAGATCCAGGTGAAGATATGTATCGCCAGCCTTTGGTAGTTGGTAAGGATGCGGAGCCATGATCATATCAAGCGCCGAATATTGAAGTGCCGAAGCAGACAAACGATCTGTAGCAACAAAAATTGCCCCGTTACCAGCATTGTTTGTCAACGCACACCAACGCACATCTTCATGGTTACCCATGTCTTGTGGCTTAGGGAAGTTTACAAACTCACCTGCTACGGTAGATTGGTGTTCCTCTATAAACTGTCCAGACTTACGGTCGGCATAGTTGTCAATTGGTCCTCTACCATAATATGTAAAGTTGCCGTATTGTTGCGGAACCTTCATTACATAGCCCAAGCGAGGAAGTACCATGCTCGGATTGTTTGACGAGATGTTTGATTGCAACTCGATAGATCCGTCCGGATAAATCGTCCAGATCTGGTTGGTTGTAAATTTAAAGTCTTCCGGACCGAACTTCTTATCAGTTAGCTCTTCAATCGAGTTTTTGCCCGAACTAGTGCCACCTAGTATTTTAGCTGCGTTAGGAGCTTGTGATTCTACAGTAAAGGCAAGAACTACTTTTTGTTTGCTCTTATCTTTTTTGTCTTTATCTACGTATACACTCTGATTGGTTGTTTTGTGTACCAAGTTGTGTAGTCCGCGGTCGAACCAAGGAGAGTAGAACCAGTTATCATTGTTTACAAACGCACGCAACGCATCAAGTTTCGGACCATTGCCCGGCGCAATAACGGTTTCATTGCCGTAAGTAAGGCTGTAGATTGTACCGGTATTGGTGTCGAACTTCACTTCGAAGTTGTCACCTTTTACGGTTTGAATATTGGAGTCTGCTTTAAGCAATTCCAAGTTGCCACCGGTAGTTGCCACCGCTGCAATAGCCGGACGTGTACCTGCTTCTTTGATCAAGATTTGTTCTTCAGCTTGAGGGAATCCTTTATCTGCCCAAGGTTGTTTTTCATTCAACAGGAACTGAATCTTTACAAAATACTCCGAATCATTCTTTAGCTTAGCCAATTGATACGGAACCGTAATGGTAGTACGTTTGCGTGCATCAAGCATTTGTGGCTGAAGGTTGCCGGATTCAACTTCTTTACCATCTTCGTAAAGCGCCCATTTGATTTGATAATCAGATAAGTTCTTGAAGTAGTATTTGTTGAATAGCTCGAAAGTTCCTTTCTGAATGTCGATAGGTTTCACATCGATATGCTGGTATACTTTCTTTACTTCATAGTATTGAGGCTTTGGCTCTAAGTCGCCGAAGATAATACCATTCATAACGAACTGACCGTCATTCGGCGTATCTCCGAAGTCTCCACCATATGCCAAGTACTTGTCGCCCGTTTTAGGATCGTAGTTATACATCGATTGATCTACCCAATCCCAAATAGCACCGCCACAGAAGAAGTTAGTAGATTCGATTGCTTCCCAATAATCTTCGAGGTTACCGCAAGCATTCCCCATCGAGTGAGCATACTCAGAAATGTGGAACGGATACTTGATGTCGTAGTTTCCTTTTACGGCACCACGAGTCCAAGCGATAGAAGGATACTGGTTAGACCCCATATCCACGATACTGTTGTTGCGCTCGTATTGTACCGGACGCGATACATCCGCCTTTTTCAACGCATCGTATGCCGCAACAAAGTTGTTACCGGGTCCGGCTTCGTTTCCTAGCGACCAGATTACGATAGAAGGGTTGTTAATATTGGCATGTACCATCTCCATTACACGCGCCACGTGTGCTTTTTTCCATTCTACAGGGTGCGACAAAGAAGCTTCCCCGTAATAATATTGGTGCGACTCAATATTGGCTTCATCTTCAAGATAAATACCATATTTATCACACAAGAAATACCAATACGGATCGTCAGGGTAGTGTGAGTTACGCACATGGTTGATGTTGGCACGTTTCATCAACATCACTTCTTCTTGCATATGCTCGCGAGAAATTACGTGTCCTGTCGCCGGGTTCGATTCGTGACGGTTTACACCTTTCAACTTAACCGGTTTGCCGTTTACATAGTAGTAACGTCCGGCTAGTCCGAATTCGTCCTTTTCGGCAGGAGTATCTTTAATTTCTACTTCGCGGAAACCTACAATCGTAGAGGTTACATCGATGATTTTATCTTTTTTGTCCTTTAATTCGGCTACAAGGGTATAACGGTATGGCGATTCGGCCGACCATTTATTCGGGTTGTTTACTTGAAGAACCACCTTATCTGTTTCTACCTCTTTGCCCGGAGCAACCTCCGTTACGGTTGCAGTTGCGATAGCATCGCCCACAGGCGTATTTTCGTCCGAATACAATTCATTCGCATAAAGCGAGTAAACCACTTTATAGTCTTTCGCCTTTTTCTTATCCAAGTTGCGGATATCAGATGTGATGGCAAGAGAACCATTGGTATATGAATCGTCCAGATCAGGTATGGCAACGAGATTGCGAACGTGTACTTTCGGTGTAGAGTAAAGTGCTACGGTACGGAAGATACCCGGCAAGCGGAACATATCTTGTGCTTCGAGGAATGAAGCGTCGGAGCTACGGTATACTTCGGCTGCAACGATATTCTTTCCTTTCTTCAAGTAAGGTGTAATGTTGAAGTTTGCTGTGTTTCTTGAGTTTTTAGAGAAACCAACATATTTACCGTTGATCCAAAGGTAGAAGAACGAATCTACACCGTCGAAACTAATAAACACTTCGCGTCCGTCCCAGTCTTGAGGAATGTCAAACTCCTTGCGGTACGAACCCACTTCGTTACGATGTTTGAACGTAGTCCAGTTTTCGGGCGGAGTGCGCATAACGCCACCACGCCAGTCGTCTACTTTAACACTGTGTTTGAAGATAACGGGTTGGTTTACATAAATAGGCACACCATATTTCAGATCTCCGTTTTTCTGAACTCCTTGGATATTCCAGTTTGAAGGAACAGGTATCTTGTCCCATGAAGAAGTGCTATACTCTTCTAGGTAAAAGTCTTTGGGGCGTGAGTCAGGATCCGGTGCCCAATTAAAATCCCAGTCACCATTCAAGGATACCCAGTAAGCACTGTTTTCCGGTAATACTTTACGAGCGCTTTCAACGCTCTGAAATGGGAAAATGTAGGCACGAGGTTGCTCTTTGTTCAAAGCAAGGTTCTCGGGCGATTGCCACTCGTTTCCTACAGGGGACTGTTCGGTTTTGTAGTAGAACCCGTCTAGTACCTCTTGCGCGGCAAAGCTTTGTAGTGCGAAACTGCAAAGAATAATTCCAAATGTGAATTTTCGCATGGTATATAATTATATTATTATTGTTCGATTATCTAAAGGTCAGCCTATCGAATCGTTATTTAATATATTTCTTGTTTTTGTCTATTTTATTGAAAATGCAAATATAGGAAATCTTCTTATTTACAAAATAGAACTGATTCGTATAAACGACTTTCAATATGAAAATAGTTGAAGTTTAGTTGTTTTGGTGGAAATAAGAGGTGTGAAACAGTGAAGAAAGGTCGTAAAACGAACCTTACTAGGTCTAAAAATAAACCTAATGAGGTTCTGAAAAAAAGTAAACTAGGTTTTTCCAAAAAGTAAGTAAGGTTTTTGGAAAAACCATGCATGGTTTTTATGTGTTGTAAATGAGGTGTTTACGCAGGTTTGGCTTCGTGTCGTTTCGGAAGAGAAGTGATTCCCTTATTTTTAAAGAAATTCTTTAATTAAGTGCTTTATGGCAGCAGTCGGACTATAAAGGAGCATTCTAGGGCCCGAATAGCGCATAACTTCCCGCATCTTGGCGCGCATCAATGGCTTATAGCAATGTACCGTGCATAATCGGCAGGTTGATTTCTTTTCTCCAAAAGGACACTTTGAAAGGCGAGCCATGGCATAATCGAGTAATTCTTGGCATGGTATACACAACTCCTGATTTCCTTCTTTCTTTTTGCAGTAGAGTCTGATCATCAACTCTACCGTTCTTTTTTCTTGTTCGATATTATTCATAGTTTCAGATTAAAAGGGGGCTTTGGCTTCAAGCGCAATGCGTTGTTGGGTGATTGGGTGTGTAAACTCAAGGTATTCGGCATGCAAATACAAACGATCCGACTTCTTTCCATAGAGTTCGTCGCCTTTGATCGGGGTGTTGAGCCCTTCTACGTGTGCGGCATGCACGCGCAGTTGATGCGTACGACCGGTGATGGGATAAAAAGCAATACGAGTGGAGTTGTTTTCACAAGATAATACGTCGTACTTCGTTACTGCATTTTTCCCAAATTCATGATTTACCATTTGTCGTGGTCGGTCTACCGGATCCAAACAAATAGGGAGGTTGATGATTCCTGTTTGTTGCGAAATAATTCCATCCAAGATTGCGGTATAGCGTTTGGTTACGTTGCGTCCGGCAAATTGCGCCTGCAACGTTTTGTGTACTTCTTTCGTTTTTGCAATGAGCAAAATACCCGATGTAGCCATGTCGAGGCGGTGTACAATTAAAGGCCCTGTAGCTTCCGGATAAGTTTGAGTGGCCCACGAGAAAAGGGATATTTGCTCTGTTTTTCCCGGTACTGAGAGCATGCC
>DLYT01000077.1:29458-31076 GCA_003447595.1 Porphyromonadaceae bacterium | reverse complement strand
GGACTTGGAAAATAACTCATTGGTCTTTTTCTTGTTTTAGATCTTTTCGATAGCTCGAATCTTTCTCAATTGAAACTTAGAATGTGGTAAATTTAAGGTTTGTATGTCGCTTTGTTATAATGTATGGTTAATTTCTATTTTGAGTCTATTGTATTGGTTTTGAGTCTTATGAACAAATGCTAAATAATTGGAAAAGAGTAATAATATTCCATTGTTGATTGCGTTTTGGAAATAATTGTGTAACTTTGCAGCGTCTTTCGGATGTAATGTATTCTGGTTGTTGGTTAAGTTTTTGATTGACAGTTGGTAAGTTGCATAGAAAGCAGTGAATGTGAAATATATTATTTACACAACAAAGTTTTTAAATAGAATTAAAATGCCTACAATTCAACAATTAGTTAGAAAAGGAAGGGAAACTTTGGTAGTAAAAGGAAAAGCTCCTGCGCTAGATGCATGTCCTCAAAGACGTGGTGTGTGTGTGAGAGTTTACACTACAACTCCAAAGAAACCTAACTCAGCGATGCGTAAAGTTGCGAGAGTACGTTTGACAAATGGTAAAGAGGTTAACTCTTATATTCCGGGAGAAGGACACAACTTGCAAGAGCACTCTATCGTATTAGTTCGTGGTGGTCGTGTAAAAGACCTTCCAGGGGTACGTTACCACATCGTTCGCGGTACACTTGATACAGCTGGTGTGAATGGTCGTACTCAAAGACGTTCAAAATACGGAGCTAAGCGTCCTAAACCAGGTCAAGCTGCTGCAGCTGCAACAAAAGGCAAGAAGAAATAATATCAAGCCCTTTCAAACTGAGATTAATAAATTAAGTATTAAAACTAGTTTGAGTTTATTGGATAGGCTATAGGTTGAGTAAATAACACAGCGGTGTTGTTGAAGCAATATTTTTTAAGCAACCAAAAACAAGAACGAAATTTTATCAGAAATGAGAAAAGCAAAACCAAAGAAGAGACAGGTTCTTCCAGATCCTGTTTTCGGTGATGTTAAGGTGACAAAATTTGTAAATCACCTAATGTACGATGGCAAGAAATCAATTGCCTTCGAAATTTTCTATACAGCGTTGGAAAACGTTAAGACCAAATTGGCTAATGAAGAAAGATCAGCTCTAGAAATCTGGAAAGCTGCTTTAGATAACATTACTCCTCAAGTGGAAGTTAAGTCTCGCCGTGTTGGTGGTGCTACATTCCAAGTTCCTACAGAAATCCGTGCTGACCGTAAGGAATCAGTATCAATGAAGAATCTTATTCTTTTCTCTCGCAAAAGAGGTGGCCGTACTATGGCTGATAAATTGGCTGCAGAGATTGTTGATGCATTCAACAACCAAGGTGGTGCATTCAAGAAGAAAGAAGATATGCATAGAATGGCAGACGCTAACCGTGCATTTGCTCACTTTAGATTTTAATTAAGCTAATACTAGAATAAGATGGCTAAAGGTTCAGATCAACAATTAAATTTAACCAGAAATATTGGTATCATGGCTCACATCGATGCTGGTAAGACTACGACTTCAGAGCGTATTCTATTTTATACCGGCTTGACTCACAAAATTGGTGAGGTTCACGATGGTGGCGCTACAATGGACTGGATGGAACAAGAGCAAGA
>DLYT01000077.1:10109-29353 GCA_003447595.1 Porphyromonadaceae bacterium | reverse complement strand
TTTTATACCGGCTTGACTCACAAAATTGGTGAGGTTCACGATGGTGGCGCTACAATGGACTGGATGGAACAAGAGCAAGAACGTGGTATTACTATTACCTCTGCTGCTACAACCACATTCTGGAACTACGATAATAAAAAATTCAAAATCAATCTTATTGATACTCCGGGACACGTTGACTTTACCGTAGAGGTAGAGCGTTCACTACGTATCCTTGATGGTGCTGTTGCAACTTTCTGTGCAGTAGGTGGTGTTGAGCCACAATCAGAAACTGTATGGCGCCAAGCTGACAAATACAATGTTCCTCGTATTGGTTACGTTAACAAAATGGACCGTTCAGGAGCTAACTTCTTTGAAGTTGTTCGTCAGTTAAGAGATGTTCTTGGAGCAAACCCATGTCCTATTCAAATTCCAATCGGAGCTGAAGAAACATTCAAAGGTGTAATTGACCTTATCAGAATGAAAGCTCTTTACTGGCATGATGAAACAATGGGTGCTGAATACTCAGTAGAAGAAATTCCTGCTGAACTTCTAGCTGAAGCTGAAGAGTGGAGAGAGAAAATGCTTGAATCTATCGCTGAATGTGATGATGCAATCATGGAGAAATTCTTCGACGATCCTTCTGCTATCACAGAAGATGAAATTATGATTGCAATTCGTAAGGGTACTCTAGCTATGACTATCAACCCTATGATTTGTGGTTCTTCTTTCAAAAACAAAGGTGTTCAGTGTCTTCTAGACGCAGTTTGTTCATTCTTGCCAAGTCCAATCGATAACCCTATTATCGAAGGATTCAATCCAGAAGATCCTGAAACGATGATTACTCGTCCGGTTTCTTCAGATGAGCCTCTAGTTGCTTTGGCATTTAAGATCGCAACTGACCCTTATGTTGGCCGTTTGTGTTTCTTCCGTGTTTACACAGGAGAACTTGAAGCAGGATCATACGTTTATAATACTCGTTCAAACAAAAAAGAACGTATTTCTCGTTTGTTCCAAATGCACTCAAACAAACAAAATTCTAAGGAATTTATCGGTTGTGGTGATATTGGTGCAGGTGTTGGTTTCAAAGATATTCGTACTGGTGATACACTTTGTCAAGAAGGTCACCCAATGGTACTTGAATCAATGGACTTCCCAGAGCCAGTTATCGGTATCGCAGTAGAGCCTAAAACTCAAAAAGACCTAGATAAATTAGGTGTTGGTTTGGCTAAGCTTGCAGAAGAGGATCCAACATTCCGCGTATCATCAAATGATGAAACAGGTCAAACTGTAATTAGCGGTATGGGTGAGCTTCACCTTGAAATCATTATCGACCGTTTGCGTCGTGAGTTCAAAGTTGAATGTAACCAAGGTCGTCCTCAAGTTTCTTATAAAGAAGCTATCTCGAATCCAGTTGAATTGCGTGAAACTTACAAAAAACAAACTGGTGGTCGTGGTAAGTTTGCAGATATGATTGTACGTGTTGAGCCTGCTGATGCTACATTTGAAGGTGAACTACAATTCGTTGACGAAGTTAAAGGTGGTAACATTCCTCGTGAATTTATCCCATCTATTCAAAAAGGTTTCCTTCGCGCTATGAAAAATGGTGTTTTGGCTGGTTACCCTCTTGATAAACTTAAAGTAACTGTAATCGACGGTTCTTATCACCCAGTTGACTCGGATCAGTTGTCATATGAGATTTGTGCTATTCAAGCGTTTAAGAGCGCATCTGAAAAAGCAGCTCCAACTCTTCTAGAGCCAATGATGAAAATCGAAGTTGTTACTCCAGAAGAAAATATGGGTGATGTGATTTCTGACTTGAACAAACGTCGTGGACAAGTTGAAGGTATGGAATCAAGCCGCTCTGGTGCACGTGTAGTAAAAGCGAAAGCTCCTCTAGCTGAGATGTTCGGTTATGTAACTGCACTACGTACAATCACTTCAGGTCGTGCTACTTCAACAATGACATTCTCTCACTACGAGCCAGTATCTGCTTCTATCGCTAAGCAAGTATTGACAGAGGTGAAAGGTCGTGTAGATTTGATCAAATAATTATAGATAGATATTACATTCAATTATGAGCCAAAAGATCAGAATTAAACTTAAGTCTTATGACTACAACTTGGTAGACAAGTCTGCTGAGAAGATCGTTAAGACTGTTAAGGCTACCGGTGCTGTAGTAAGCGGTCCGATACCTCTTCCAACACATAAGCGTATCTTTACTGTAAACCGTTCAACTTTCGTAAACAAGAAATCTCGCGAACAATTCGAGCTTTCTTCATACAAAAGATTGATCGACATTTACAGCTCTACAGCTAAGACTGTTGACGCTTTGATGAAATTGGAATTACCAAGTGGTGTAGAAGTAGAAATTAAAGTTTGAGTATTTTAAAAAATTAAAGAAATGCCAGGATTAATAGGAAAGAAAATCGGAATGACATCCGTTTTCAGTGCCGATGGAAAAAATCTTCCATGCACTGTTATCGAAGTAGGTCCTTGTGTGGTTACTCAGATCAAATCGATCGAGAAAGATGGCTATGAGGCAATTCAGTTGGGTTACTCTGAAAAGAAAGAGAAACATACAACTAAGCCAGAAATGGGTCACTTTAAAAAAGCTGGAGTAGCTCCTCAAAGACACTTGGCCGAGTTCAAAGGTTTTGAAGGTGAATTTAACTTAGGAGATGTAATCAAAGCTGATTTCTTCGAAGAAGATTCATTTGTTGATGTTGTTGGAACATCTAAAGGTAAAGGTTTCCAAGGTGTTGTTAAACGTCACGGTTTCGGTGGTGTTGGTCAAGCAACACACGGTCAGCACAATCGTCTACGTGCACCAGGTTCTGTTGGTGCTTGTTCTTACCCTGCGAAAGTATTCAAAGGTACAAGAATGGCAGGCCGTCTAGGTGGCGATAGAGTAACTGTACAAAACCTACAAATTATTAAGGTGATTCCAGAACACAATCTTTTGTTGATCAAAGGATCTGTTCCAGGAGCTAAAGGTTCAATCGTTTTAATTGAAAAGTAATGGAACTGAGCGTATATAACATTAAAGGTGAAGATACCGGAAGAAAGGTAACTTTGAGTGATGCTATCTTTGGCATTGAGCCAAACGATCATGCGATTTACTTGGATGTAAAGCAGTACCTTGCAAACCAACGTCAGGGAACTCATAAGTCTAAGGAAAGAAGCGAAATGTCTGGTTCAACTCGCAAGCTTATTAAGCAAAAAGGTGGTGGTGGAGCCCGTCGTGGTGATATCAACTCTCCAGTTTTGGTTGGTGGTGCTCGTGTATTTGGTCCAAGACCTAGAAACTATGAATTCAAATTGAACAAGAAAGTTAAAGCTTTGGCTCGTAAGTCAGCTTTCTCTTACAAAGCTATGAATAACGAGATCATCATCGTTGAAGATTTCGCATTCGAAGCTCCAAAAACTAAAGAGTTCATATCATTTACTAAAAACCTGCAAGTGGCTGATAAAAAGTTACTTTTGGTTTTAGCTGAGAAGAATAATTTCGTATATTTGTCGGCTCGTAACTTACAGAAGGCGAATGTAATAACAGTTTCAGAACTTAATACCTTCACTCTTCTTAATAACAAGAGCTTGATCTTGACAGAAGGTTCTGTAGCTGCAATTGAGAAACTTTATTAATAGCATAGGAGGCTTAGTATAATGGGAATTTTAATTAAACCTATCGTTACAGAGAAACAAACTGCGATCACTGAGAAATTCTCAAATCGTTTCGGGTTTCGTGTTTCTCCTGATGCCAACAAGTTGCAGATCAAGAAGGCGATTGAAGAGTTGTATAATGTAACTGTTGTTGGTGTTAATACTTGCAACTACTCTGGAAAGAGAAAATCTCGTTACACTCGTGCGGGTGTAATTTCAGGTAAAACTGCAGCATTCAAGAAAGCTATCGTAACTTTGAAAGATGGCGAAACAATTGATTTCTTTAGTAATATCTAAATAAAAAATGGGAATACGTAAATTGAAGCCCACAACACCGGGGCAGAGACACAAAGTTATTGGTGCATTTGATACTATCACTGCGAGTGCGCCAGAGAAGTCTCTTGTAGTAGGAAAAAGAAATACTGGTGGTCGTAATAACCAAGGTAAGATGACAATGCGCTACATTGGTGGCGGTCACAAACAAAAGTATAGAATTATCGACTTCAAGAGAAATAAAGACGGAATTCCAGCAACAGTTAAATCAATCGAGTACGATCCAAATCGTACATCTCGTATCGCGCTGTTGTATTACGCAGATGGAGCAAAAGCTTATATCGTTGCTCCTAATGGATTGGAAGTTGGTCAGACAGTGATGTCAGGTGCAGAAGCAACTCCGGAAGTAGGTAACTGTTTACCTCTTGCAAATATTCCAATCGGTACTGTTATTCACAATATCGAGCTGCGTCCTGGTCAAGGTGCTAAACTTGTTCGTTCTGCTGGTGCTTTCGCTCAGTTGACTTCAAGAGAAGGTGCTTATGCTATCATTAAGATGCCTTCTGGAGAAACAAGAAAAATTCTTTGCACTTGTAAAGCTACTATTGGTAGTGTTGGTAATTCAGACCATGGTCTTGAAAAATCAGGTAAAGCAGGTCGTTCTAGATGGCTTGGCCGCCGTCCTCGTAACCGAGGCGTTGTTATGAACCCAGTTGATCACCCAATGGGTGGTGGTGAAGGACGTTCGTCTGGAGGTCACCCAAGATCACGCAAAGGTTTGTATGCTAAAGGCTTGAAGACTAGAGCTCCTAAGAAGCATTCTTCAAAGTACATCATTGAAAGAAGAAAGAAGTAATCTGATTAATTAAGAAAACTATGAGTCGTTCGCTTAAAAAAGGCCCATATATCAATATCAAGCTTGAAAATAAAGTGCTTGCTATGAATGAGTCTGGCAAGAAAGCTGTTGTTAAAACATGGGCAAGAGCTTCTATGATTTCGCCTGATTTCGTAGGGCATACTATTGCAGTTCACAATGGTAATAAATTTATTCCTGTTTACGTAACAGAAAACATGGTAGGTCACAAATTTGGTGAGTTCTCACCAACTCGTAACTTCCGTGGTCACGGTGGTAATAAGAAACGATAATTATTACTCATTTCAGGAATTAAAACTTTAAAAAAGAATTAGTAAAATGGGTGCTAGAAAAAGAATATCAGCCGAACAAAGAAAAGAAGCCCAAAAGACCATGTATTTCGCAAAATTGCGAAATGTTCCAACTTCTCCACGTAAGATGCGTCTAGTAGTAGACATGATCCGTGGTATGGAAGTTTTCAGAGCACTTGGTGTCTTGAAATTTTCGAATAAAGAGGCTGCTGCAAGAATTGAAAAATTGCTTCGTTCTGCTATTGCAAACTGGGAGCAAAAGAATGATCGTAAAGCAGAGAGTGGAGAATTGTTTGTTGCTTCAATCAGTGTAGATTCAGCTACAATGTTGAAAAGACTTCGTCCAGCTCCACAAGGTAGAGGTTACAGAGTGCGCAAGCGTTCTAATCACGTAACTCTATTTGTTGATACACTAAGTTCAACCAATCAAAAATAATTGTTAGATGGGACAAAAAGTTAATCCAGTAAGTAATCGTTTAGGAATTATTCGTGGATGGGATTCGAACTGGTATGGTGGAAAAAACTATGGTGACACATTGTTGGAAGATAGCAAAATCCGTAAATACCTAAGCGCCCGTCTAGCAAAAGCTAGTGTATCACGCATCGTAATCGAACGTACGCTTAAGTTAGTAACAATCACTGTTTGCACTGCTCGTCCAGGTATCATTATTGGTAAAGGCGGTCAGGAAGTAGATAAGTTGAAAGAAGAGTTGAAGAAAATTACTGACAAAGATGTTCAAATCAACATTTTTGAAGTAAAAAGACCAGAACTTGACGCAACTATCGTAGCAAACAACATCGCTCGTCAACTTGAAGGTAAAATTGCTTACCGTCGTGCAATCAAGCAAGCTATCTCATCAACAATGAGAATGGGTGCTGAAGGTATCAAAATTCAAGTTTCAGGTCGTTTGAATGGTGCTGAAATGGCACGTTCAGAGATGTATAAAGAAGGAAGAACTCCACTTCATACATTGAGAGCTGATATCGACTATGCTCTTGCTGAAGCGTTGACTAAAGTTGGTTTGTTGGGTATCAAAGTTTGGATTTGTAAAGGTGAAGTTTATGGTAAAAGAGATCTTGCTCCAAACTTTACAACTACAAGAGAATCTGGACGTCGCGACAACAACGGAGGCAACAGAGATAAAAACTTCAAGAGAAAAAAAGCTAATCGTTAAACGTTAGAATTAATTAGAAATGTTACAACCGAAGAAAACGAAATTTAGAAGACAACAAAAGGGTCGCATGAAGGGTAATGCCCAACGCGGACACCAGTTGGCCTTCGGTTCATTTGGTATCAAGTCTTTGCAAACAAAATGGATTACAGGACGTCAGATTGAAGCTGCTCGTATTGCTGTAACACGTTATATGCAACGTCAAGGTCAAGTTTGGGTTAGAATCTTCCCAGATAAACCAATTACTAAGAAACCTGCCGAAGTACGTATGGGTAAAGGTAAAGGTTCTCCAGAAGGATTCGTAGCACCAATTACTCCAGGTAGAATCATCTTCGAAATTGAAGGTGTACCGTTTGAAGTAGCTAAAGAGGCCCTACGCCTTGCAGCACAAAAACTTCCGGTTACTACTAAGTTTGTGGTGAGACGTGATTATGATTTAGAAAATCAAAATGCGTAATTGTATGAAAATTGCAGAAATTAAAGAATTAGGAACAAAGGAGTTGATCGAACGTGTTGAAGCAGAAACAATTGCTTTAAACCAAAAAGAAATCAACCATAGTATCTCTCCTTTGGAAAATCCTGCACAAATTAAACAATCACGCAGGATGATCGCACGCATGAAAACAGTATTGCGTCAGAGAGAACTTAACAATCAATAATCAATTGAGCCTGATGGAAACTAGAAATTTAAGAAAAGAAAGAGTTGGGGTAGTTTTCAGCAATAAGATGGATAAATCAATCACAGTTGCTGTAAAATGGAAAGAAAAACACCCGATTTATGGTAAATTCGTTAATAAAACGAAGAAATATCACGCTCACGACGAAAAGAACGAGTGCAACATCGGCGACACCGTTAAAATTATGGAAACTCGTCCTTTGAGCAAAACAAAGAGATGGAGATTAGTTCAAATAATCGAAAGAGCTAAGTAAGATGATACAACAAGAGTCAAGATTATTAGTAGCTGATAACAGTGGAGCAAAGGAAGCTTTGTGTATCCGTGTTCTTGGTGGTACAAAAAAGCGTTACGCTACTGTAGGTGATGTTATCGTAGTAGCGATCAAAAGTGTAATCCCTTCAAGCGACGTAAAAAAAGGTGCAGTTTCGAAAGCAATTGTAGTACGTACGAAAAAGGAAATCCGTCGTCAAGATGGCTCATATATTCGCTTTGATGACAACGCATGTGTTTTGTTGAATAATGCAGGTGAAATCAGAGGTAGCCGTATCTTTGGCCCAGTAGCTAGAGAGCTTCGTGCAACAAACATGAAAATTGTATCACTTGCACCTGAAGTACTTTAATTTTGTAAAACACTGAGTAATGAGCAAATTACATATTAAAAAAGGCGACATGGTATTTGTTAATACTGGCGTTGATAAAGGCAAAACTGGACGTGTACTTGAAGTTCTAGTTGGAGCAAATCGCGCTGTTGTTGAAGGTATTAACATGGTGTCTAAGCACACAAAGCCTAATGCGAAGAATCCTCAAGGAGGCATCGAGAAGAAAGAGGCTCCTATTCATATTTCAAACCTAAACGTAGTAGATCCTAAAACAGGCAAACCTACACGTGTTGGTCGTAAGTCAAATGAGAATGGCGATCTAGTTCGCTTTTCTAAAAAATCAGGGGAGGAGATTAAGTAATGAGCAATACTGCCAGCCTTAAGAAAGATTATCAAGAGAGGATCGTTCCTGCCTTGATGAAGGAGTTTGGTTATAAATCAGTAATGCAAGTACCTGTACTAAAAAAGATTGTTATCAATCAAGGTCTAGGTATGGCTGTAGCTGATAAAAAAATCATTGAAGTCGCTATCAACGAGTTGACAGCAATTACTGGTCAGAAAGCTGTTGCAACACTATCTCGTAAAGATATTTCGAACTTCAAGTTGCGTAAAAAAATGCCTATCGGTGTTATGGTAACATTGCGTCGTGAGCAAATGTACGAGTTCCTAGAAAGACTTGTTCGTGTAGCTCTTCCACGTATCCGTGACTTCAAAGGTATCAATAGCAAACTTGATGGTAGAGGTAACTATACATTAGGTGTTGACGAGCAAATTATTTTCCCAGAAATTAATATCGATTCGATTACTAAAATATTGGGAATGAATATTACCTTTGTAACTTCTGCTCAAACAGATGAAGAAGGTTATGCTCTATTGAGAGAATTTGGTTTGCCTTTTAAAAATGCTAAAAAAGACTAAGTAAGATGGCAAAAGAATCAATGAAGGCTCGTGAGGTAAAAAGAGCTAAACTTGTTGCTAAATATGCTGATAAAAGAGCTCAGCTTATCGCTGAAGGTAACTATGAGGCATTGCAACTTTTACCTAAAAATGCATCACCAGTTCGTTTGCATAACCGTTGTAAGATGACTGGCCGTCCAAAAGGATATATCCGTCAATTTGGAGTTTCACGTATTCAATTCCGTGAAATGGCTTCAGCAGGTCTTATTCCTGGTGTAAAGAAAGCAAGTTGGTAATTTAGTATTAAATATTGTCCGGATAACCGGATCAATTTAAGATTTAATTTTATGACAGATCCTATTGCAGATTATTTGACCCGTTTGAGGAACGCAATTAAAGCAAAACACAGAGTTGTTGAAGTTCCTGCGTCAAATTTAAAGAAAGAGATCACTAAGATCCTTTTCGAAAAAGGCTACATTCTTAACTATAAGTTTGTAGAAGAAGGTCCTCAAGGAACTATTAAGATTGCCTTGAAGTACGATCCAGTACACAAAGTAAACGCAATCAAGAAACTTGCAAGAGTTTCTACTCCAGGTTTGCGTAAGTATACTGGTTACAAAGATATGCCTAGAGTATTAAATGGATTGGGTATCGCAGTTCTTTCTACTTCTAAAGGTGTAATGACCGATAAGGAAGCTAGCCAATTGAAAATTGGTGGTGAAGTATTGTGTTATGTATATTAATATTAGGAGGAAAGAATTATGTCAAGAATAGGTAAATTGCCAATCCAAATTCCAGCTGGTGTTACTGTAACATTGAATGAAAATGTTGTAACAGTAAAAGGTCCTAAAGGCGAACTTTCTCAAGAGATCAATCCTGATATTACAGTTTCGATCGAAGACGGAGTTGTTACGTTGACAAGACCTTCTGATGAGAAAACTCATCGTGCATTGCATGGTTTGTATCGTGCGCTTATCAATAACATGGTAGTTGGTGTTTCTCAAGGTTACCGCAAAGAACTAGAACTTGTTGGTGTAGGTTATCGTGCATCTAACAATGGTCAGATTTTGGAACTTTCACTAGGTTTCTCACACAATATCTATGTTCAGTTGCCTTCTGAGATCAAACTTGAAACTAAATCTGAAAGAAATAAGAATCCTCTTATCATTCTTGAATCAGCTGACAAACAGTTGATCGGTCAGGTTTGTGCGAAAATCCGCTCGTTCCGTAAACCAGAGCCATATAAAGGTAAAGGTATTCGTTTCGTAGGTGAAGAAATTCGTAGAAAGTCAGGTAAGTCAGCAGGTAAGTAATCTAAGTAAACAGAAATTATCATGACAACTAAGGAACTAAGAAGACTTAAGATAAAATATCGTGTACGTAATAAAATCTCAGGTACAACTGAGCGTCCACGTTTGAGTGTGTTTAGAAGCAACAAGCAAATCTATGCACAAGTGATTGATGATCTTACAGGTAAAACTCTAGCTTCTGCATCTTCTTTGAAAATCGAAGGTAAAGCTACTAAGACAGAGGTTGCCGCTATGGTAGGTGAGATGATCGCTAAGAATGCTCTTGAAGCAGGAATCCAAACTGTTATTTTTGACAGAAATGGATATCTTTACCATGGTAGAGTAAAACAATTGGCTGAAGCCGCACGTAATGGTGGACTTAAATTTTAATGAAGATGGCAGGAATTAATAATAGAGTTAAATCGACTAACGACCTAGAGTTGAAAGACAGATTGGTAGCGATCAACCGTGTTACTAAAGTAACAAAAGGTGGACGTACTTTCAGCTTTGCTGCTATTGTAGTAGTAGGTAACGAAGACGGTATTGTAGGTTGGGGTCTTGGTAAAGCAAGCGAGGTAACTACAGCTATTGCTAAAGGTGTAGAAGCTGCTAAAAAGAACCTAATTAAAGTTCCAGTTCACAAAGGAACTATTCCTCACGAACAACTTGCAAAGTTTGGTGGTGCTAATGTATTCATCAAACCGGCATCTCACGGTACAGGGGTTAAAGCTGGTGGTGCGATGCGTGCAGTACTTGAAAGTGTTGGTGTAACAGACGTTTTGGCTAAGTCAAAAGGTTCATCAAACCCACACAACTTGGTAAAAGCAACAATTGCAGCTCTAGGTGAACTACGTGATCCATTCACAGTAGCACAAAATAGAGGTGTATCTGTAGAACGAGTGTTTAAAGGTTAATTTAGGAGGAATAACTATGGCAACTATTAAAGTTAAGCAAGTTAAAAGTAGAATTAAATGTCCAGTTGACCAAAAAAGAACACTTGACGCACTTGGCCTAAGAAAAATGAACCGTGTTGTAGAACACGAAGCTACTCCAGCTATCTTAGGTATGATTGCTAAAGTGAAACACTTGGTTTCTGTAGAGAAGTAATTAATTGTTGAAAAAATAAAGCATACGATATGAATTTATCTAATTTAAAGCCTGCTGCAGGTTCTACTAAAACTAGAAAAAGAATTGGACGTGGTACTGGTTCTGGTTTAGGTGGTACTTCAACTAGAGGTCATAAGGGTGCTAAATCTAGATCAGGTTATTCAAAGAAGATCGGATTCGAAGGTGGACAGATGCCTATTCAAAGACGTTTGCCTAAATTCGGTTTCAAGAATATCAACCGAGTTGAGTATAAAGCAATCAATCTTGATACTCTTCAAGCCTTGGTAGAAGCTAAAAATCTTGCTGCTGTAGGTCGTGAAGAACTAATCAATGCAGGTTTTATCTCATCTAACCAATTGGTTAAAATTCTAGGTAACGGAACACTTACTGCTAAAGTTGATGTTTCTGCAAATGCATTCTCAAAATCTGCAGAAGCAGCTATTGTAGCGGCAGGAGGCTCGGTAGTAAAACTCTAAATCCATGAGAGCAATTGAAACTATTAAAAATATCTGGAAGATTGAGGATCTGAGAAGTCGGATCCTCACTACTCTATTTCTCGTTGCACTTTATCGCTTCGGGACTTATGTAGTTCTTCCCGGTATTGATCCAAAAGCTTTAACAGCTTTACAAGCGCAAACGCAGGGAGGCCTATTGGCTTTGTTTGATATGTTTTCGGGAGGTGCATTTTCGAATGCATCTATCTTCGCATTAGGTATCATGCCATACATTTCGGCTTCCATCGTTATGCAGTTGCTAGCCATTGCGGTTCCATCTTTCCAGAAACTTCAACGTGAAGGGGAGAGCGGTCGCAGAAAAATCAATCAGTGGACTCGCTACTTAACTGTTGCGATTCTATTTGTTCAAGGACCTACCTATCTACTTAATTTGGCTGGCCAAATGAGAGCAGTCGGGGCTACAATTCCACAAGGGATTTGGTACTCAGTATTTGCTACTATTGTAATGGCAGCCGGAAGTATGTTTGTATTGTGGCTTGGAGAAAGAATCACAGATAAAGGTATCGGTAACGGTATCTCATTCATAATCCTTGTTGGTATTATCGCTAGACTTCCACATTCATTAATTCAAGAGTTTGTATCTCGCGTTAGTGAAAATGCTGGTGGTTTGGTAATGCTTATCTTTGAAATGGTATTCTTATTGTTCGTTGTTGCGGGAGCAGTCCTGTTGGTACAAGGAACACGCAAAGTGCCAGTTCAATATGCAAAACAAATTGTTGGCAGTAAGCAATATGGTGGTGCCAGACAATACATTCCTCTTAAAGTTAATGCAGCCAATGTAATGCCTATCATCTTTGCACAGGCAATCATGTTTATTCCTTTAACAATTTCTAGCTTTGGGAATTCACAAGGAACCAGTGCTTTTTGGTCTGCATTTATGGATAATACAGGATTTTGGTATAACTTTGTATTCGCATTATTGATTATACTTTTTACGTACTTCTATACAGCGATTACTATCAATCCAGCCCAAATGGCTGATGATTTGAAGAGAAACAATGGTTTTATTCCTGGTATCAAACCTGGAAAGCCAACGAAAGATTTCTTAGACGGAGTAATGGATCGCATTACACTTCCGGGAGCTTTCTTCCTAGCTTTAGTTGCAATCATGCCGGCTTTTGCCCGTCTTGCAGGTGTAAGTATGGAATTCTCTCAATTCTTTGGTGGTACTTCTTTATTGATCTTAGTTGGTGTTGTGCTTGACACACTTCAACAAGTAGAAAGTCATCTTTTAATGCGCCACTATGATGGTCTATTAAAATCAGGTAGAATTAAAGGACGTACAGGCTCAGCAGCCTCATACTAATATAATGATATATCTAAAGACAGATGAAGAAATCGAGTTGATGCGTATGGCCAACCAATTGGTTGGACGCACACTGGCAGAAGTTGCAAAACACGTTCAGCCGGGTGTAACTACGCTTCAACTTGATCATATTGCAGAACAGTTTATTCGTGATAATGGTGCGATCCCAGCTTTTTTGGGATATGGTGGTTTTCCAAACTCTATTTGTGCATCAGTCAACGAACACGTTGTACATGGAATTCCAAGTGCAGCAACAGTGTTAAAAGATGGAGATGTAATCTCTGTTGATTGTGGAGTAATCTTAAATGGTTTCTGTGGAGACTCCGCTTACACTTTTTGTGTAGGAGAAGTTGATCCGGCGATCAGAAAATTACTTAAAACTACGAAAGAGTCTTTGTACTTAGGTATAGAGGCCGCGGTTGAAGGGAAGCGTGTTGGGGATATCGGAAATGCAATTCAAACTTATTGTGAGAAGCATGGATATTCAGTAGTACGCGAACTAGTTGGTCACGGTATTGGTAGAAATCTCCATGAAGAACCGGAAGTACCTAATTATGGTAAGAAAGGTTATGGACCTCTATTGCGAAATGGAATGTGTATTGCGATTGAGCCTATGATTAACATGGGAAGTAAGAATGTCGCATTTGAGAAAGATGGTTGGACCGTGCGAACGAAAGATCGAAAAGTATCTGCTCACTTTGAGCATACAATTGCGATTCGTCCCGGAAAAGCAGAAATTCTTTCTTCATTTGATTATTTAGAAGAAGTATTAGGAACAAACGCAATTTAATTTAGATAGATATGGCCAAACAGGCAGCAATTGAACAAGATGGTGTTATCGTAGAGGCATTATCGAATGCTATGTTTAGAGTTGAGTTGGAAAACGGACACGAAATTACAGCTCACATCTCAGGAAAGATGAGAATGCACTACATTAAGATTCTTCCAGGAGATAGAGTTAGAGTAGAAATGTCACCTTACGACTTAACGAAAGGTAGAATTGCTTTTAGATATAAATAAAAAACAACTAGATATGAAAGTAAGAGCATCTTTGAAGAAGCGTACCGATGATTGCAAGATTGTTAGAAGAAAGGGTCGCTTGTATATAATTAACAAGAAAAATCCTAAGTATAAACAACGTCAGGGATAAATTATTATTTTTGCAAAACATTTGAGTTAGTAATATGGCTATAAGAATAGTTGGTGTAGACTTGCCACAAAATAAGAGAGGCGAAATAGCTTTGACTTATATCTACGGTATTGGCCGTAGTAGAGCAAATACTATTTTGGAGAAAGCTGGTATCAACCGCGATATTAAGGTTAAAGATTGGACAGATGATCAAGCTGCTGCAGTTCGTGATATCATCGGTGCAGAATTTAAAGTAGAAGGTGATCTTCGTTCAGAGATCCAGCTTAACATTAAGCGCTTGATGGACATCGGTTGTTACCGTGGTATCCGTCACCGTATTGGTTTACCTTTGAGAGGTCAGAGCACGAAAAACAATGCTCGTACTCGTAAGGGTAAAAAGAAAACAGTTGCTAATAAGAAAAAAGCTACTAAATAATAAGAGTTGATATGGCAAAAAAAACAGTCGCAACAAAGAAGAGAAATGTAAAAGTTGATGCTATTGGTCAAGCTCACATCCATTCTTCTTTCAATAACATCATTATCTCTCTTGCAAACAGCGAAGGTCAAGTAATTAGCTGGTCTTCTGCAGGTAAGATGGGATTCAGAAGTTCTAAAAAGAACACTCCTTATGCTGCACAAATGGCAGCTCAAGATTGTGCAAAGGTTGCTTTCGACCTTGGCTTGAGAAAAGTAAAGGTGTATGTAAAAGGACCAGGAAACGGTCGTGAATCTGCAATCAGAACTATCCACGGTGCTGGCATCGAGGTTATGGAAATTGTAGACGTAACTCCACTTCCACACAACGGTTGTCGTCCTCCTAAGAAAAGACGAGTATAATAATTACAACAATTACTTGATTATTGAAACTAGGGTTGTGAATTGATTGCACATATAATCCTCTCTGTAATCGCGGCTGCACGAATCCTGGTTCAGATAGACAAATTAAACTGATAGAAAAATGGCAAGATATACTGGACCAAAAACAAGAATTGCTCGTAAATTTGGTGAGCCTATTTTCGGTGCTGATAAAGTTCTTTCTAAGAAGAACTATCCTCCGGGACAACACGGGAACGCTAGAAAGAGAAAAACTTCTGAGTATGGTATTCAACTTCGTGAGAAGCAAAAAGCGAAATACACATACGGTGTTTTGGAAAAACAATTTAGAAACCTTTTCGAAAAGGCTTCTCGTACTAAAGGTATTACTGGTGAGGTACTTCTTCAATTCCTTGAAGCTCGCTTGGACAACGTAGTTTACCGTTTAGGTATCGCTCCAACAAGAGCAGCTGCGCGCCAATTGGTGTCTCACAAACACATTACTGTTGACGGTAAAGTGGTAAACATTCCTTCTTTCTCTGTAAAACCAGGACAAATTGTTGCTGTAAGAGAAAGATCTAAGTCTTTGGAAGTAATTGCTGACGCTTTGTCTGGATTTAATCACAGCAAGTATCCTTGGATTGAATGGGATCAAGCAATTTCAGGTGGTAAATTCCTTCACTTGCCAGAAAGAGCAGATATTCCAGAAAACATTAAAGAACAGTTGATCGTAGAATTGTATTCTAAATAATAATTGATTCCATGGCGATATTAGCATTTCAAAAACCCGATAAGGTATTAATGTTGGAGGCGGACAACTTCTTCGGTAAGTTCGAGTTTCGTCCGTTGGAGCCCGGCTATGGTATTACCATTGGTAATGCATTACGCCGTATACTCCTTTCATCACTAGAAGGTTTCGCGATTACATCAATCAAGATTGATGGAGTTGAGCATGAGTTTGCAACAATTCCGGGTGTTATCGAAGACGTAACTAACATTATCCTGAGCTTAAAACAGGTAAGATTCATCAGAACCGTTGATGATGTAGAAAGTGAGAAAGTAAGTATTACCGTTTCGGGTGCGGAAGTGTTCAAAGCCGGAGATATCAGCAAGCAACTAACCGGATTTGAAGTATTGAATCCTGAGTTGGTAATCTGTCATCTTGATCCAAACGCAAGTTTCCAAATCGAACTAACAATTAAGAAAGGACGTGGATACGTTCCTGCAGATGAAAACAGAGAATCTACTGAAGAGGATCTACACGCTGTAGCGATCGACTCTATCTTTACTCCAATCCGTAACGTTAAATACACGATTGAAAACTATCGCGTAGAGCAAAAGACAGACTACGAAAAACTAGTTCTTGAGATTGCTACCGATGGATCAATTCATCCTAAGGAAGCTCTAAAAGAGGCTGCAAAAATTCTTATTCACCACTTCATGCTATTTTCTGACGAGAAAATTGCGATCGAGAATACCGACGCAGATAGCAACGAAGAGTTTGACGAAGAAGTATTGCATATGCGTCAATTGCTTAAAACAAAACTTGCAGATATGGACTTGTCTGTACGTGCATTGAACTGTTTGAAAGCTGCTGACGTTGAAACTTTGGGCGAGCTAGTGAAATTCAATAAAAATGATCTATTGAAGTTCAGAAACTTCGGTAAGAAATCATTAACTGAATTGGATGAGTTGCTTGAGAGCTTGAACCTTTCATTCGGTATGGATATCACGAAATATAAATTAGATAAAGAGTAAAGCGATGAGACATAATAAGAAATTCAACCATTTGGGTCGTACTAATACTCACCGTGCAGCTATGCTTTCTAACATGGCCTCTTCTTTGATCAAGCACAAGAGGATTTTCACTACGACTGCAAAAGCTAAAGCACTACGCGTATTTGTAGAGCCAATCATTACTAAAGCAAAAGAAGACACGACTCATTCAAGACGTCTTGTTTTCAGATCTTTGCAAGATAAATATGCTGTTGACGAATTGTTCACAACAGTTGCTGTTAAAGTTGCTGACCGTCCAGGAGGATACACTCGTATCATCAAAACTGGTAACCGTCTAGGTGACAACGCAGCAATGTGTTTTATTGAACTAGTTGACTTCAACGAAAATATGTTGAAAACTTCTGCACCTAAAAAAGCAACTAGAACACGTCGTTCTAAGAAAAAAGAAGCAGCTCCAGCTGCTGAAGTTGCAGCAGAAGCTTCTGCAGAATAAGATTTATCCCATATCTTATAAAGTCAAAAGGCCGTCTCTTAGAGATGGCCTTTTCTTTTTTATACCCATGATACCCTTTATACCCTTTGTACCGACGATATTCTTTATATCCACGATACCCATCGAATCATCCTTCTCCTTTGTTACACCGAACTACTTACACTCGTTATCTTTTCTATAGGTCTTTTCAATGGCATGATAGCAACTATCAATTAATATTAATGCTTGTAATTTCAGCCGATTTGTAGATTTGCGCAAGGAACAATTCAAAACGCTGATTTGTTATTATAAGATACTAATAAATTTAATTATTATGGAGATAATCAAGATTTTAGGACGTGAGATTTTAGATTCCAGAGGTAACCCTACTGTAGAAGTTGATGTGTGGACAGCATCCGGTGCTTTTGGTCGTGCGGCAGTTCCATCGGGAGCATCAACCGGCGAACACGAAGCGATTGAATTACGCGACGGCGACAAAAGTCGTTATCTTGGCAAAGGTGTAAAAAAAGCTGTAGACAATATTAATACGATAATTGCACCTGCAATTCAAGGCATGGAAGTGATCGATCAAGTAGCGATTGATAAGAAGTTGATCGCGCTAGACGGTACTAAAACCAAAAGCAAACTCGGCGCAAATGCCACACTGGGTGTTTCGCTAGCTGTAGCAAAAGCAGCAGCCAACTATTTAGATATTCCACTTTATCGTTACATCGGCGGAACCAACGCACACGTATTGCCGGTACCGATGATGAATATCATCAATGGCGGATCACACTCCGACGCCCCTATTGCTTTCCAAGAATTCATGATTCGTCCGGTTGGAGCATGCTGCTTCAAGGAAGGATTGCGTATGGGAGCTGAAGTATTTCACGCATTGAAGAAAGTATTACACGATCGCGGATTGAGTACAGCAGTTGGTGACGAAGGCGGATTTGCTCCGAAACTTGAAGGAACAGAAGACGCACTCGAATCCATCATTGCAGCAATCAAAGCAGCAGGTTACGAACCAGGAAAAGACGTAACCATTGCGCTCGACTGCGCAGCATCCGAATTCTTCCACGACGGATTGTACGACTATTCAAAATTTGAAGGACCAAAAGGTGTACAACTAAACTCGAAAGAACAAGCAGCATACTTAGCACAGTTGATCGCAAACTACCCAATCGACTCGATCGAAGACGGTATGGGCGAAAACGACTGGGACGGATGGAAAGAACTAACCGCTCTAATTGGTGACAAATGCCAGTTGGTTGGTGATGACCTATTCGTAACAAACGTCGACTTCCTAAGCAAAGGTATCGAGATGGGTTGTGCCAACTCTATTTTGATCAAAGTAAATCAAATCGGTACGTTGACCGAAACATTGAACGCCATTGAAATGGCACACCGCAACGGTTACACTTCAGTAACCTCTCACCGTTCGGGCGAGACAGAAGATGCAACTATTGCCGACATTTCAGTAGCAACCAATGCAGGTCAGATCAAGACCGGTTCGATGAGCCGTTCGGACCGTATGGCTAAGTACAACCAACTACTTCGCATCGAAGAAGAGCTAGGCGACGCAGCTGTTTACGGTTACAAGCAGATCAAACGCAATTGTTGATAACTTGTTAATAATATAATTTACATTCATACAAAAGGCCGGAGCGATTATCGTTTCGGCCTTTTCATTTCTTATTCTGCAACCAAAACCAATATCGATTGTTTCTATTGTACATGAATCAGTTATTTATTTGTTATGATATAAACGTAAAACAACAAGAAACAAACACAATTGTAAGATGGATGCACTTGGTCTATCCTCGATATTCGAGGGCGCGTTTTCGATAACCTTCGGTCAGGTCGGAATGATCATCATTGGATGTGTATTGATCTATCTGGCCATTCGTAAGCAATACGAACCCACACTTCTTTTACCCATTGGCTTTGGAACCATCCTTGCCAACATTCCGTTCTCATCAGCCATCGGTGTAGATGGCGCACTGACGACATTATTCAACTTCGGTATCATGACCGAATTGTTTCCTTTGCTCATCTTCATAGCCGTTGGAGCCATGATCGACTTCTCGCCGTTGTTTAAAAATCCATTCTTATTATTGTTTGGAGCCGCCGCCCAGTTTGGGATCTTCTTTACCATGTCGGCCGCCACACTTATGGGCTTCGACCTCAAAGAAGCAGCCTCGATCGGAATTATCGGAGCCGCCGACGGGCCAACCTCCATTTACGTTGCCTCCCGATTTGCAGAGAATCTACTCGGTCCCATTTCGGTAGCCGCCTATTCCTACATGGCCTTGGTCCCCATCATTCAGCCGCCGGTAATCAAAGCCCTCACCACCAAAGCCGAACGACAAATCCGCATGGAAGGAAGTCCGAAGGTAATATCCAAAACCAGCTTGATCCTGTTTCCAATCCTGGTAACCATCGTTGCCGG
>DLYT01000077.1:0-9831 GCA_003447595.1 Porphyromonadaceae bacterium | reverse complement strand
AAACTATCCTTGGCCGCGCAAAACGAGCTATCCTCCATTGTGAGTTTGCTACTTGGTATCACCATTGCAAGCACAATGACTGCCGATAAATTCCTATCCGTATCCACGTTGATGATTATATCGTTGGGGCTTGTCGCTTTTATCTTCGACACAGCCGGAGGCGTATTGTTTGCCAAACTGCTAAACATCTTTTTGCCATCCCATCTCAAAGTAAATCCGATGGTCGGAGCTGCCGGAATCTCGGCCTTCCCGATGTCGGCCCGCGTTATCCACAAGATGGGACAAGAAGCCGATCCTACCAACTATCTGCTCATGCACGCCGTGAGTGCGAACGTTGCCGGTCAGATTGGTTCGGTTATTGCCGGAGGATTTATCCTTTCGCTCATTCCGTTGTTTTCATAATAACTATCCTTTCCAATTAAATACAAGGTGAAATGAATGCTAATTTAATCAGCGCTATTGAAGTTACGGTAATCTCGATGCTCGGGATCTTCGTATTTATGTTACTATTCTACTGTATCATCAAACTGCTCGACAAGTATTGCAAGTAACCACAAAGCAACGAATAAAAATAAAGCTTATGAACTTCAAATCGTCAGGTCGCCATCTGACGATTCGAAACAAACGAAGACTGAATCGTCAGGTGCCGACCTGACGATTCTCTTTTCATTATAACGGAATCGTTTGATCGGCATCAAACAATTTAATTGTAGTGAAGACCGAATCGTTCGATGCCCATCAAACGATTCGGTCTTCACTCGGTTTGAAAATAAAGGTCACGGTGAATGAAAATCGTTTTCGTAATGAATGGGGAATTTGCAGCAATGGCATAAATCTGATCTTCGTACGAAACGACTATCAGAGGTTACGGAATGATGTAAAACCAGATTGAGATGGCATAAAGATCGATCAAGAGTTGGGTTGATGGCAAAAGAAAAGGCCGACAGGATTTTTCCTGTCGGCCTTGTATCTTTTAGCTTTGAAGCAAAGATTAGCGAACAACGCGTCTTTCTTTGATTCTCGCTTTTTTACCTGTAAGTGCACGAAGGTAATAAAGCTTAGCTCTACGAACTTTACCGTATTTGTTAACAGTGATGCTGTCGATGAATGGAGAATCCATAGGGAAGATTCTTTCTACACCAACGTTGTCTGACATCTTACGTACAGTGAAACGTTTTTTGCCACCGTGTCCTGAGATACGGATAACTACGCCTCTATACTGTTGGATACGTTCTTTGTTACCCTCAGTAATACGATAAGCTACAGTGATAGTATCACCGCTTCTGAACTTAGGAAGTTCTTTGCCGCAAGCAAGTGATTGCTCTGCAATTTTAATTAAATCCATCTTTGTATAGCTTTTTTAATTGATTATTATTCCCAACGCAATGTAACGGGCTACTTATTCAACCGACAGAGATTGCGCAAAGCGGTGCAAAGAAACGAATTATTTGCAAGATAAGCAAGTAGAAAGCTTTAATTTACAGCAAGTCGGGTCTTAAAAAACAATATCGTAAAGGTAGGTTGTGCAAATAATAATAGAAGTAAAGTAATTAAAAAGTAATGAGGTTGTTTCGTCTTTATCTTGTGTCGATACCACACGATAGATTGTAGCTTATTGTAACATTTATTCCTACAAAAATCAGGGGGCTTCCTCATTGCAATCACGCAAATATTCTGTATGTTTGGGGGAAGATAGATACGAATAGATGAGAAAAGTAGCATTGATAGGTATTGTTTGTTGTTTGATCCAGACCCTGTGGGCACAACGACAACCGGCCATGTACAGTAAGGCTGACCAGCAAAAGATGAATCATTGGGTCGATTCTGTTTACAACCGCCTTTCGCCAACCGAGCGCGTGGGACAGTTGTTTATGGTAATCGCAAACCCCAAATCAGATGCCCGTAACCTGCAATTGGTAAACCGATATGTCAACGAACTAAAGATCGGAGGCGTATTGTTTCACAAAGGAAGTCCGCAAGAGCAAGCATTGGTAACCAACAAGATGCAAGACGCGTCGCGTGTGCCGTTGCTCGTATCGCTCGATGGCGAATGGGGGCTTTCGATGCGCCTATCCAATACCACTCGTTTCCCTAAAAACATGATGCTCGGAGCCATTCAAAACGACAGTTTGATCTACGCTTACGGACAAGAAGTGGCACGTCAGTGTCGCGAGTTGGGCATTCATATCAACTTCGCGCCCGATATCGATGTAAACAGTAACCCCGAGAATCCGGTAATCGGATTACGCGCCTTTGGTGAAGATCCGAAGCTCGTTACCCGCAAAGGATTGGCCTATGCTCGCGGTATGGAAGATGCCGGAGTGATGTCTGTAGCCAAGCACTTTCCCGGTCACGGTGATACATCCGAAGACTCGCACGTAACACTTCCGGTGGTAAACAAGTCTATTTCCTCTATCGAAAACATCGACCTTTATCCATTTAGAAGATACATCGACGAAGGCTTTGGCGGCGTAATGACCGGACACCTTGTTGTACCCGCGCTCGAAAAGTCGCGCACCCGTCCTACGTCTCTTTCCAAAACGATCGTAACCGATTTGCTGCAAAACAAGATGGGCTTCGAGGGACTTTGTTTTACCGATGCATTGGCCATGAAAGGGGCAAGTGCCGGCAAAACCGAAAACCAAGCCGTGCAGGCATTGCTTGCCGGAAACGACATTTTGCTTGGGTCGTCGGCACCATTTACCGACCAAAAAGCACTACTCGCAGCCATCGAAAGCAAGCAAATACCGGCCAAATTGATCGAAGAAAAGTGTAAGAAAGTATTGGCCTACAAATATGTATTGGGCTTGAACAACTACAAACCGATTGTGATCAAAGGGTTGCAGGAACGCCTCAATACGCCGCATGCCAACTGGCTTGCCGGCAAACTCAATGCCGAGGGGCTTACCTTGGTAAAAAATACCGAACGTGAAGTGCCGATCAAAGGATTGGCCAATAAAAAGATAGCCGTGTTGTCGCTAGGCGATGATGCCAACAACGAGTTTACCCAATCGGTGCGCAACTATACGCAAGCCGACGCATTTGCCATTGGTCGCAAGTTTACTCCGGCACAGTCGGAAGCGGTATTGAAGAAGCTCGAAAACTACGATGTGATCATCTGCGGGGTACATACCAACCGCATCAAAGAGTCGGTCGCACTCAAGAAACTCCTCGTTCAGAAAGACTTTCATATTGTATTTTTTGTAAGTCCATACGCGCTGAGCGATTATAAGTTTTCGGTTGATAAAGCACGCTCCGTAACGGTTGCTTACGAGAATACGCCGCTGGCAAAAGAGTATGCGGGGCAATTGCTTTTCGGAGGCATTCCGGCCAAAGGAAAACTTCCCGTGTCGGTCGAAGAGCTATTTGTAGCCGATACCGGTATCAACACACAGAAAGTTCGCCTCAGTTATCAAGAGGCAGAAGAGGTAGGACTTGATGCCGCAAAGCTTGCGCAAATAGATGAAATTGTACAAGAAGGTATCAAGGCGGGCGCTTATCCCGGATGTCAGGTGTTGGTAGCCAAAGACGGAGTAGTGGTTTACGACAAAGCTTTCGGATACTACGACAATACCCGAAAAAAAAAAGTAACGACGCAATCGGTTTATGACTTGGCTTCGGTTTCGAAAGCAGCCGGAACACTTCCTGCCGTGATGAAGCTTTACGACGAAAACAAGCTCAAGCTGCAAGGTACACTGGCCGACTATCTGCCCGAAATGAAGAAAACCAACAAAGCATCGGTGCAGGTAACCGATCTGCTTTACCACCAATCGGGCATTACGCCGGCAATTAACTTTTACACCTCGGCCATCGACAAGTCGAGCTATTCGGGTTCGCTTTATGCTTCGGCGCGCAATGCTAGCCATCCGGTGCGTATCGATGCCAAAACCTACGGTCGCACCAACTTTAAATACAATCCCGAATTGGTAAGCTCAACCAAGAGTGCCGGTTATCCGATCGAAGTTGCGAAAGGCATTTACCTGAATACCAGTTTCAGGGATACGATCATGCAAAAGATTGCCGACTCGCGCGTAAAGCCACGAGGCGGATATGCCTACAGTTGCATCAACTTTATCTTGTTGCAAAAGATTGTAGAGCGCCAAACCGGCAAGTCGCTCGACCGCTATGTCGACGATGCCATCTTTGCACCGCTTGGTGCTTATACCACCATGTATAATCCCTGCACTAAACTAGATACATCCTTAATTGTTCCATCTTCAGAGGATGGTTTTTTGCGCAAACAGGTGTTGCGCGGATATGTGCACGACGAAGCGGCTGCTTTTCAGGGAGGTGTTTCGGGTAATGCAGGACTATTTTCGTCGGCCGGAGACTTGGCAAAGCTGTTGCAATTGTATCTCAACGACGGTACTTACGGAGGAGAGACCTTGCTAAGCAAGCAAACCACGCACATGTTTACCCATTCGAAAAGTAAAACATGCCGTCGCGGATTGGGCTTTGACAAGCCGGATATGAACAATAAGCGGAGTTCGCCAACGGGCGAAAAGGCTCCGGCTTCGGTGTATGGACATACCGGATTCACAGGAACCTGTTTTTGGGTAGATCCCGACAACGATCTGATTTATATCTTCCTAAGCAATCGCTTGATGCCGGATCGGGTCAACAATAAACTCTCATCGATGGATATTCGCACCCGCATACAAGATGCGATATACGACGCGATGCGATAAAAGAGCAGATTATCATATTAGAGAAAACAACAATAAGAGAGTACAAACTTAAATCACTTACGAATATGCTATTTGGACATGGAGACGACTTCTACAATGCTCCCGTTGAAATCACGAGCAACTACAGCTCTAACGTATGGAGAGGAGTCAATCTGGAGAAACTAAAACAACATCTCGAGCTACAACTCGACAAGATTTCATTGTATCCCGAGCCCGATGCTTCGTCGCTGCGCAAACTGCTAGCCCGACGCAACGAAATATCGGAGGATAATGTAATTTTCTGCAACGGTTCTGTCGATGCGATTTACCTCATTGCCATGGCTTGGCGTGGGTCTCGCTCGTTGGTAGCCATCCCTACCTTTACCGAATACGAAGATGCTTGTAAGCTACACGACCACGAAGTAGACTTCTGTTTCTACGACGACTTGGCCGAACTCCCATTTGAGCATATCGACATTTGCTGGCTTTCTAATCCGAATGCGGCAAACGGTAAAATGCTTAAACGCAACGAACTACTCAAGCTAATCGCGGCTCATCCGGAAGTAAAGTTTGTTGTAGACCAGTCTAATCTTTCCTTTACGATCGAAGACGGATTGAAACATTCCGACATTAAGAATCATCCGAATCTGATCTTGATCTATTCCCTTTCAAAACCATACGGAATACCGGGCTTGCGTGCCGGATACCTTGTGGCACGAGAAGAGTTCGTTTCACATATCAACCGTTATAAAATTCCTTGGTCTGTCAACACTTTGGCTATCGAAGCCAGCAAATATGTGTTGATACACCCGGCACAGTTTACACTGCCAATTCGCAAATGGCTACGCGAAACCTCCGAGTTTATCTATCAACTCAGCAAACTCGACCATGTAGAAGTGGAGCACTCGGTTACGACCTATTTCCTTATTTACCTCAAAAAAGGCACAGCCGGTGCATTGAAACAGTTTATGTTGGAACAAGGAGTGCTGATTCGCGATGCATCCAATATTCGCGGTCTCGACGAAACGGCAGTGCGTCTTTGCACACAATCTACCGAACAAAACTTAAAGTTTGTCGAGCTGCTATCGCAGTGGCTTAGCGAGCAAGATGCTGAATAATAGCTTTGTAAAGCATCATAAATAGCATAAAAGGCGAGAAGCAGTCACGGCTCTTCTCGCCTTTCATTGTATATAAAGAGTTTGTTATTGTATATTTTTGTTATATATTGCGGTGTATTTTACAAATTATAAAACATCGAATGTTTCGCATCATAGCAAACCCTATGTATAGACTTTGCCTAATTCTCATTTATATAATAACATGTGTGTCGTGTAGCCGAAGTACTACGATTTCCCCCGAACTAAAACAAGCAGAAGCCCTTATGCAAACTGCTCCGGATAGTGCGCTTGCTCTATTGCAAAGTATTCCGGAGCCGGAACAGATGTCTTCGCTCAATTACAATACGTGGAACTTGCTGATTACCCAAGCCGAAAACAAAAACCGAATCAAAGCCCGAACCGACGAGCGTATTAAAAAGGCACGTACCTATTTTGATCGTACAGATAATTTGTTGCGTAAAGCACAATGCAACTTTTATGCCGGTCAGGTAGCCTTAGATCTCAACAAACCCGATAGTGCGGCTGTAGGTTATCTTCATGCAATCGACCTTCTCGAAGGAACAGATCAATACGAACTACGCGGCTTGGCTTATCATTATTGGGGAATACTCAATATAAGTTTTAAAGATGATAACAAAGCAAAGTGTGCGTTTCAGCAAGCATTGATACAATTTGATAAGAATGAAAATATAAAATATAAAGTCTATGCTTTGCGAGATCTAGCGCGAGCTTATTACAATTTAGAATTGCCGGATAGTGCTTATGTATCTTATAACTTAGCGGTAAAAGAGTCGATGCAAATCAACGACTCTTTGTTGATTTCTAGTATTTATAACTCATTGGCAAGTTATCATAAAGCCATCGGCAACTACGACTCGAGTATGCATTATGTGCGTACATCCATTCGGTATAATACGACTCGGGCCTTTATTGATGGAAATTATCTGATAATAGGACGGCTTTTTATGCAAATGAATCAACTCGATTCGGCCCGAATTTATTTAGAACAAGCACAGGCTTCTACCAATTTAGACACCAATATCGGAGCATCCGGCGAGTTGGCCAATTATTATCAGCAATTAAACGACCCTAAGAATGAGTCGATTCATCTTCGTAAATACATCGACTCAAGAGTGAAGCAAATGGACTTATATCAGCAATCTAAGATAAAAGAAATTGAAGCTTTGTATGACAACGAACGTCTGCAACGTGCCAAGTTGCAAGCCGAAAAAGAGAATATGCGTCTATTAACGATTGCGTCTTTATCTACATTGCTGTTTTTGAGCGCATTTGTTTTGTTGGCAGTTGTAATTCACAATCGGAAAGAAAAACTTCAACAATTAAAAGTGCAGTTAAAAGAGCGTGATGAGCGGATTTCAGAGAATGAAGTCAAGATCAAGGAAATTGCAAAGCATCTGTCAGCTATCAAAACAAGTCAGGAAAAGCAACTCAGTGAGACGGAGTATTCGTCGATAAAATTGCTTCAAGCAGAGCGTGATCGACTTTCTGCCGAGAATCAGATGCTATTGCAGAGAAGTGAAGATGATTTGAAACGCTACAAAGCATTGCGAAAAAGCAACAAGAAGTTGTCTGAACGTTTGATTGAGACAACCGATTTACATAAAATGATTGAGGAATACAGTGGTGATAACCGAACGTTAGATCTCATTCGAGTAGAACTGGCGAAAGAGCTTAAACAGCTCTATCCCGATTTTGCAAAGAAACTAAATAAGCTAGCACCGAAATTGGATGACAAAGATCGACTGATTTGCTACATGCTTAAGCTGAATTTTAGCAATGCCGATATTGCGAAACTTCTATTTATACAGCCACAAACTGTATCCCAATATAAATCTACAATTGTAAAAGAGCGATTCAAACAAGAAGGAACAACGCTCGAGGATTTGCTTTACTCTGTGTGATTTTACAGCTCAAAAGAGACGACTTGAAGGCTCAAAAATATATATTTAAAATAAAATGTATAATTTGTCCGGTGTAAGTTGTTGTTTAGTAATTGTTTGTGTTTGGGCCGTTTTCTATATTCAGACAATCAAAGTAACGGTAAAAGTACCTAGCTTTGCAGTGTAGATAAATAATTGCAGACCGTTTTATATTAAATAACCTATGAAATTGAGAAAAAGTTTTCCTTTTATATTGGTCTTGTGTATTACTCTTTGTCAGTCACTCTTTGCCAATTCGGAAGAAAACGACAGACTACCACCGGATGAAGACTTGGGTTTACACCCTGTTAGTTTAGCTATCGGAGATGTGCGACTTCAAAACAACTGCGTAGAGATCACGCTAGATGAAGAAGCAAAAGATGTATTTGTTTCAATCAATCACCTAGATGGAGTTGTAACAAATGAAGTCATTAGAAGCGGACGAATGGCTATTATCCCTTTAGCTAGCGACTATAAATTTACAGTAATACTAGAAAAAGAAGGGCAAGACTATATTTATGTTCTGCCACAGTAATATTAGATTTTGACGTTAGCCTGTATGTATTAATTTCGGTTGCTAGAGAGAAAAGCAACAATCTATTAGACTTGTCGACATGTAGGATAGAAGGATGAGTTATTTCCTTCTTGAATGGATTTTATCAGTTCTTCGGGGCAATTATGCGATTTGGATTTTTCTACTGCGAGGTATTGGTTTGTTAGATATAGACTTTTCAGAATATATAGTATGCAAACTTAAACCCGGCAGTAGAAAAACCGAATCACCTCCCTTAACAAACTTAAAGTTTCTACTTTTTTTATCTTTCAAACTAATGATATATGAAGTACTAACCACGTTATATAGGAATCAGATATAGAAAATAACTTTAACTTTGAAAAAATTAAAACCATGAAACACTTCTTATTCGCGAAAAGTATTAAATTGATAATGCTAGTATTCTTGTTGGCTGGATGTAATCAAGAAAACGTATTTAATGTAGAAAAGAAATACATTATATCAGACTTCCCCGAAAGTAAAACCATTGAAGGTGTTGAATTAGAAGTCGATTTATTAGGAGTGACTGATATTTCGGGTTATGATTCTTTGATTTATCTCAATACACCGAAGTTGGAAAAAATGTATAGAATTGTATCACAGAATACCGGAGAGACATTAGCAGAACGAATAACAAGAGGTCAAGGTCCAAATGAATTATTAAATTCCTTTCGTCCAAAGTTGTACGAGAAAATTGGTGATGATATTTACATGACCATAATAGATTACGCAGAGAAAAAGATTAGAAAAGTCAACATAAACAAGGAAAGAATACTTGATTCTATCAATATTGATGTTAGTCATATACAAGGAATATATGGAGCTCATAAATATGATAACGAGCATCTGTTTGTAGATTACTTGCAGTTAGACACGCTAGGTCAACGATATGGTTTGATGAATGTGGATAACGGTAACGTGATGACTTTTTCCCAAAAAATTGATGGAGCTGATATTGGTGGTCTAGGGAATTCATATTTGCTCGCAACAGCACCTACTTTTAATAGTACAAAAAAGAAATATGCATCGGCAATGACATTTTTGAGTCAGATAAATATTTTAGATATAAATAACCCTGACAAGTCATTCTGTTTGATTACATCTGATCATAATCTAACGATGTCACAAGTTGCTAAAAGCTCAGAACGAAAAAGATTTTACACAGATATTGAGTCTGATGAGAATTTAATATATGCTTTGACGCAAGCGGGGCGACAAACCGGTCGTGCATTGCATGTTTTAGATTGGGATGGAAAACCTAAAATTGAAATAAGGATTAATGAGCCGATAGAAAGAATCTATTTTAATTCCAAAACAAATACTTTATACGGGATTACTTATAATGAGAATCTTTATGTCTATGATTTAAAGATGTTAGGATATTGATATTTTAGGTATAAGGGAGTTCTGACTTAAATAATTACGTTTATATAATGAAAAAGATCATCAATACATTTTTTTTTATTGCATTCTTAATGAGTTGCAATGAAGGCAAGTCTATAACCGATGTAGGTGTTGAAACAATTAATGTAAAAGGAGCTTTTAATAAATAT
>DLYT01000029.1:22107-24307 GCA_003447595.1 Porphyromonadaceae bacterium | reverse complement strand
GAAAGCAACCTCGATTGGCTTCGTGACGATTTAGCGTTACATGCGAAAGGTGGTAAGCCGGTGGTGGTTGTGCAGCATTACGGATTCGATAAGTGGGCGATTGAGTGGTGGCCGCAAACGGAGCGAGAACAGCTTTTCGATATCTTGGAGCCGTACAATGTAAAGGGCTTTTTCGTAGGACATACGCACATTGCTTCTATAGAAAACTACCGCGGAGTTCCCATCTATCAGGTGAATAATGCGTGGCCCGACGGCAGCGGCAAAGCATCGTTTGCGGTAGCACGTATTGCGGATAATCAACTGTCGGTGGTGAATTGTCAATGGATAGATAGTGTAGGAACGCACGAAGCAACCGCGCCTTTTTTGAATATCACTGAGTAGTTTATTACATCATAAATACACGAAACCTCATAACGTATAAGTCTTTGCGCTTGTACCTTATGAGGTTTTTTATTTGGTTATATTCCACCATTCTATTATTTGCGCTTAGGTGCGATGGCGTTTCACTTGAGAATAAGCAGAATAGTTGACGTGCTAATATTTGTTTAGTTTGTTGAATAGATATTGTAGAATGTTGAGTAATCATAAGAAGACTTATTTGCAATAACTTTTTTCCTTCAAACGTGTTCTGGTATCAAAACACCTTCTTTATGATTTATGCTTTCTAAAAGAAGTGTATGCATGAAGTGATTAATAATGGTAACCTATTATCCCAAGCGTGGTTCTTAATATGTAAACTTATTGGTCTTATAGATCTTTAATTCGAAGGTTTATTGCACTAGTTTTAAACTTTTGCAAAAGCTACGAGTTATCTACATACATTGTTTATTTCTTTTGAGTATATACCATTTATATACCTGGAAAAAGATAATCGTTATTATTTACCTTATTACTATTTGAATCAACTCATCGATAAAAGATGAGTTTTAATCTATTCTTATTATGAGCACAAAAAAACAACATGCTCCTATCGTTAAGGAGTTAATCGACATGATCGCTAAAAATGGTTGGCAAAAAAAATTTGAAGAAGCTTTGAAAAAAGCTCAATCATATAAGATTGAAGCAATGGCTGACTTGAAGACTCTAGATGATTATTTTGATTGGCTAGACAAACAACTTACTTGGATTCCTACAGAAAACTGCCAAGGTAAAGAAGTTTACGAGCATGTTTGTAAATTCTATTTTATTTTGGATCAAAGTCCGGTTAAAGAACTTCAAAACGCAGTCGTACCTCACGATAAAATGGAACCACTAACACAATTGTCAGACTGGATGGTACGTTTCGTTAGAGAGTTTGGTGCATTTATGGATACTCCGGAGTCAATTACTCCCGAATCAGAAAAAACATTCTATGATTCACCTATCTACAACATGGACGAATATGACAGACCACGCGGTGGCTGGAAAACATACAATCAAATGTTTGGTCGTTATCTAAAACCGGGAATGAGACCGATTGCAGCTATTACAGACCAGTCCGTTATTGTTTCTCCTGCCGACTCTACATTTGACGGTCAATGGGAAATCCGTTCCAATACACACGTAAACATCAAAGGTATTGAATGGAAAATCGAAGAGCTTCTTGAAGGTAGCCCATACAAAGATCGTTTCAAAGGCGGTACATGGTGTCACTCTTTCCTAAATACATTTGACTATCACCGCGAACACGCTCCTGTAGGTGGTAAAGTGTTGGAAGCAAGAGTTATTCAAGGAACTGCTTATCTAGAAGTAAACCCAGAGCTTGTTCCTAACGATACAGACGGCAAACACAAACTAACTATGAAACGTATTTTCGATGCTCCTGATAATCCTGGTTACGAGTTTATGCAAACCAGAGGTTTGGTGGTTATCGAATCTGAAATCGGTCTAGTAGCAGTATTGCCTATGGGTATGGCTCAAGTATCTTCAATCGTTGTTACATGTCAAGAAGGAACTACACTTCGTAAAGGTGAAGAGATCTCTTACTTCCAATTCGGAGGTTCTGATATCGTAATGGTATTTGAACGTGCAAGCAACGTATGTATTACTGCACAACCAGGTGTACACTACAGAATGGGTACTGCAATTGCGAAAGCATACCCAGAGAATAAATGATTTTCCAGAAATAATTGTTTATATTAAGGAAGCGGATGTCGTACTAAACGGCATCCGCTTTCTCTATTTTAATAAGTATTGATCCAGAAGTAGCTGAAAATACGAT
>DLYT01000029.1:21519-21749 GCA_003447595.1 Porphyromonadaceae bacterium | reverse complement strand
ATGGGTTGTTGTCAAAAAAGGGATAGTGTGGTTCCTTTGGATCAAAAGGTTGGGGAAATGGGGCAAAAACCATGCATCCTTCTTGCAAAAAGGCTGTTTGGTTCTTGTGGAAACCTTGTTTGGTTCTCGTAAAAACGAAGTAACGTTCTCGAGGAAGACGTTTTTGCGTTTTCGTGAAGACTGTTTTTAGTCTTCGCGGTGCGTGCAAAAAGTTTTCACGGTGAGTAAAT
>DLYT01000029.1:13075-21132 GCA_003447595.1 Porphyromonadaceae bacterium | reverse complement strand
GATGCGGACGAACGTTGTTATAAGCAAGGTGAAAGGCGTGTTTCTCAAACGGCTCTATCGGCAGCAATGTGTTAGTTTGGAAACGATCACCGCTTTGATGCAACCAGAGAAACTTAGACGATTTAATGGGAAATTGGTGATGGATAGGTGTTTAGTGAGCTTTGTGGGAGGGAAAACGAAATATACAATAAGCAGAGGGATGGGATGGTTTGTGCGAGGGGGTAGAAAAGAAAAACGCTGAAGCTCATACGAACTTCAGCGTCTCTGTTGTTTGTTCAAACAAGTGGTACCACCAGGAATCGAACCGGGGACACAAGGATTTTCAGTCCTTTGCTCTACCAACTGAGCTATGGTACCTTGTTGATGATGCAAAGGTAAGTAAATATTTTTAGAATGCAAGCGTTTGATGTACTTTTTATAAAAAAAGAGTCTTTTCCATGATGAAAAAGACTCTTTCTATAATTTATGAGGGTTTTATTCTTCCAACGAATTCCATCCTTGCGCTTGCAACGGCACTTCCGAACCGTCTCTTGCAACCATGGCCAAGCCAAGTGTATCCGGTGTCATGTGACCAATCACCTTGATTCCTTTGATCTTCTCCATTTCGTCGTGCTTTGCCAAAGGTACGGTAAACAACAACTCGTAGTCTTCACCGCCATTAAGGGCCGCAGTGATCAAGTTCATGTTGAACTCTTCTGCCTGAATAGCCGTTTGGTAATCGACAGGGAGTCTGTCTTCGTAAATGCGACAGCCGGTATGACTTTGCGTACAAATGTGCATCAACTCCGAAGATAGTCCGTCCGAAACGTCCATCATCGAGGTAGGAACAATGTTGTGTTGCGCAAGCAACTCAACGATATCTTTGCGCGCTTCCGGTTTCAACTGACGTTCGAGTAGGTACTCTTTGCCCGAGAAGTCGGGTGCAAAGTCAGCTTCACCATTGAATACGCTTTTCTCGCGTTCCAAAAGTTGTAAGCCCATGTATGCAGCGCCAAGGTCTCCCGATACGCAGATCAGGTCGGTTGGTTTTGCTCCCGAGCGGTACACAACTTTATCTTTGTCTGCTTCGCCGATACAGGTTACACTGATGGTAAGTCCCGTGCGCGACGCTGTAGTGTCTCCACCGATAAGGTCTACGCCATACACTTCGCAGGCAAGCATTACTCCTTGATAAAATTCTTCAAGATCCTCTACACTAAAACGCTTCGAGATACCTATCGACATGGTCATTTGCTTAGGCTGTCCGTTCATTGCGTAAATGTCGGAAAAGTTTACAGTGGCCGACTTGTATCCCAAATGCTTCATGGGTACGTACATCAAGTCGAAGTGAATTCCTTCGAGCAATAGATCTGTTGTTACAAGAATCTCTTTGTCTTTGTACTCAAGCACGGCAGCGTCGTCGCCGATACCTTTGATGGTGCTTGGGTTTTTTAATTCTACTTTTTCTGTAAGGTGCTTGATTAAACCGAATTCACCTAACGAAGCAATTTCTGTTCTGGTACTCATAGTTATTTGTTTATTGTAGAATTTTATTGCGTTTAAAATTTTCGATGTGACTGATGATTTGCTTGTTGAAGTTTGCTTCCTGGTTTTGTCTGAAGTCAACTTCAATAGGCAGGTAATAGATCGACTGCTTCAACTCTTCGTCGACAAGCGGAGAGTCGATCAGGCGTACGGCATCTTTTTCGGTGACAACAATGAGTTTGTTTTCTCCTTCAAGTGCGTCAAATTGCTTTTTGATCTGGAGCATGTCTTTCTTTCCAAAGTGATGGTGATCGGGAAAGTCGAGCGTTTCGATGCGACGGCTATACTTTGAAAGCTCGTTTTGTATTTGCTCCGGATTGGCAATGCCGCATACCAGCAAGATGGATGTCCCTTGTTTCAAATCTTTCGGATCCAAGATCTCTGTGCTTACTTCTTTGAAAACCGGAATCAAGTTGCCGTATTGAATGCCCGTGAAATAAAGCGATTGATACGGGTAGAGCTTGAGGTTTTCGTCGAGAATGCGGTAGTCGATCGGCAATAGCTTATCGGTACATTTGGTAAGGATCACGATCTCGGCACGCCTTTTCTCGGTAGGAGATTCGCGAAGTTTGCCCGCCGGAAGCAGACAGTCTTCATTGATGATGCGATTGGAATCGATCAGCAAAATCGAAAGTGAAGGCGTTACGTAACGGTGCTGAAAGGCATCGTCGAGTAAGATTACTTCGGGACGCTTTTCTTCGGGTAGTGCCAATAGCGTATCGATGCCACGTTGACGGTTGCTATCTACTGCCACGGTGATAAACGGGAACTTGCGTTTCATCTGAAACGGTTCGTCTCCGATGAGCGTACTGTTACTGTTTTCATCGGCCAAGACAAAGCCTTTGCTTTTTCGCTTGTAGCCACGACTGAGCACGGCCAACTTGTATTTGTCTCCGAGTAAGCGTATGAGGTATTCGGTATGAGGAGTCTTTCCGGTTCCGCCTACGGTAATGTTTCCGACCGAGATTACGGGGATCGGAAATTTTCGACCTTTGAGGACTTCCCAATCGAAAAGCTTATTACGCAAACTAACCCCCAGTCCGTACAAAGCGGAGAGGGGGCGTAGTGCGTTTATTATTTTAAGATCTTTTTCTTCTATCATTTCTGTTTATAACGGATTGATATCATAGGGCGCTCTGGCTTGTATGTATCCGTTGGCTTTAATTCTATTCTTTAAGGTGAATATTTGGTACTCGTCGCCCAAGATATCTTTGGCAATACCAAGTTTGATACTTTCCATCGACTTATCCATGAATTGCATAAAGAAGTCTTTTGTAGTGTTGACAGTGGTTGTATTGTAGTTTGTCAAATTAGCAAGTTTAGCTGCTTCTTCAACTGCTTTGTCAATACCGCCCAAGTCATCGACAAGTCCTATGCCTAAAGCCTGCGAACCGGTCCATACACGACCTTGCGCTATTTCATTTACTTCATCCATTGTTTTACCGCGACCTTCGGCTACACGTGTAGTAAACAAGTCGTATCCTCTGTTGATGTAGCTTTGTAAGATTACTTTTTCAGCTTCATTCATCGGACGAGACATGTCACCAAAGTCGGAGAAGGTATTTGTTTTTACAACATCCGTAGTGATTCCGACTTTATCGAGTAGCCCTTGAACATCGGGAAACATTCCAAAGATACCAATTGATCCTGTAAGTGTGTTATGTTCTGCTATAATTTTATTTGCGGCACATGAAATATAGTATCCGCCCGAAGCAGCCATGTCGCCCATGGAAACTACGATTGGTTTTACTTTCTTCAACTCTTCTACCTGGCGCCATATTTGCTCCGAAACGTAAGCACTACCACCCGGTGAGTTTACTCTGAATACGACAGCCTTGATGCTTTCATCGTTTTTAAGTTTGATAAGCTCGTTTACATAGTCGGTTGTAATGGCCGAGGTATTGTCCAACGGATTTTCGCTTGTTTTCTCTACTATCTCTCCTTCAGCATATAGAATAGCAATCTTGTCCGGATATGTTTTCTCGCTTTGCTTGATTAGTTTGGCTTTTGCCACAGAGATGGTCTTAAGTGTGTTGTCGGTTTGTCCGGCCATCATTTTCACCATGTCTTCCACTTCGGGACGATACAGTAATTCGTCGACAAGACCTGCTTTAACGGCTATGTTTTGTGGGCCCATAAAACTGCCTGTATTGGCATACTCTACAATGATCTGAGGATTAATTTTTCGTTCAGAAGCAATGCCTTCAATGATATAATCCCAGATGTTGGTGCTGTATGAAAGGATTTGTTCGCGGTTGGCCTCACTCAATTTCTCGAGAATAAATGGTTCTACCGCGCCTTTGTAGGTGCCCACTTTAAATACTTGCATTTGCACGCCCAACTTATTTAAAAGACCTGTATAAAACATGTTGCTTGATGCGATCCCTTCTAGTTGTAGCGATCCTTGCGGATTCATATATACTTTATCCGCCATGGATGCAAGGTAAAAAGCATTGCGTGTATAAGTATCTCCGTAAGCGATGATAAACTTGTTTGATTCTTTAAAGTCGGCCAAGGCTCTACGTAACGACTCTACGCTAGCCGAACCTGCACCCCATGCGCCTGCGTCAATATAGATTCCGGCAATGTGTGAGTTCTCTTTTGCATTTTTGATTGCTTTGAGCATATCGTTGAGTCCGGTCTCTTGTTGCGTTTCACCAAATAGTTCGGCCAAGAAGTTCTGCTCTGAAGCATTGTCTTTTAATGTACCGCTTAGTTTTAGACGAAGTACACTGTTTTTCTTGGGTGCAAACTCTGTCTCAGATGTTGCGGCAGATGCAATTCCTATAATGGCAACGACCATTAAGGTTGTAAAAGCGATTGCAGCCAGCACAAATCCGAAAGCGGATGCAAACATGATTTTAAAGAATTGTTTCATAAGATTGCGCGGTTTATAATAATTAATGATTTTACAATGTGTAATCAATCTTTTTAAAGATGGCAAAATTAGCTTATTTGTCTATATTTTAATGCTAAGTTGCTGCTTTTTTGCGCTTATTAGTAAGATTGACTGTTGTTTAAATAACAAGCTTGTCGTAAGCTATGTTGTTTCATTGTTCTTTTTAGATTCGTAAGAATCAGGAAAATTAAAAAAATAGTGTTTTCTTTGCAGTCCCAAAATTAGAACTTTGAAACAAAAATCTGTAGATGAAGAATATATTAATAGGTCTATTACTAACTCTTGTCATTTTCTCGTGTGTTGCTCCTGATAGAAATCCTGAACTAAAGTTGTGGTACCGTTATCCGGCCGATACGCGTGAAGTAGACCAGGTGTTGCAAGGTGGAGTAAATGAGTCGAGTTGGCTTGATGCACTTCCTGTTGGAAACAGTTACATGGGAGGTATGGTTTACGGTGGAGTATATGAAGACCGTATTCAATTGAATGAGAAAACGCTATGGTCGGGTAGTTGGTATGAAAGCAACAACCCGAATGCTTATGAAGCGCAATCGAAAATACAACAATTATTAGAAGCCGGAAAATACAAAGAAGCGTATGATCTTACCATCGAAACGCAACGATGCCAGGGAAAAGGATCGGGGCTTGGCAATGCTGTGCTTAATAAAGCAGAGTATGGTAGTTTTGAAACATTGGGCGACTTACGTATCAACTTTTCAGATACAACCGCTTTTCATGATTATTACCGAGAACTAGATCTGCAAAACGGAGTTGTGAATGTAGAATATAAACAAGGTGTAAATACCATTCAACGTTCCTATTTCGCAAGTTATCCGGATAAGATCATTGTGGTTCGCATTGCTTCTGAATATCCTATTTCTTATTCTGTAAATCTTTCGCGTCCCGAGAAGTTTGTAATCGAACACGATAAAGAGTCGTTGCTGATGCGAGGAACTCTCGATGATGGCAATGGGGGTGAAGGAATGAGTTATTGGACGCGTCTTACGGCTCGTGTCAATGACGGGAAAATGGAGATTAAAGATGGTGTCTTGAACGTAACCAATAGCAAAGAGTGTGTTTTGCTTCTTGCGGCCGAAACCAACTATCAGCAAAAATACAAGCAGTATATAATTCCGAACTACAAAGAGAATACGTTGCAGACGCTTCGCAATGCAATGAATAAGTCTTATGCTCGTTTGCTGGATATTCATACCAAGGATTATCGCCATTTGTTTAATCGTGTGTCTCTTCAGATCAATGATCAATTGATTGATACCATACCAACCAATGAGCGTATTGTCCGTTATGCTTCAACAAAAGATGACTACTGGTTGCAGCAACTCTATTTTCAATATGGTCGCTACTTATTGATTTCATCTTCACGTCCGGGTACATTGCCTGCTAATCTACAAGGGGTATGGAGTAATAAGTTGCAGACGCCGTGGAATGGAGATTACCATGCGAACATCAATGTGCAAATGAATTATTGGCCGGCCGAAGTAGCGAATCTTTCCGAACTTCACATGCCAATGATCGATTTGATTGGTTCGCTTGTGAAGCCGGGTAAAGAAACTGCGCAAGTACATTATAAAGCCGATGGTTGGTGTATGCATCCGATCACCAATGTGTGGGGATATACAGCACCGGGCGAAGGTGGCCTTTGGGGGATTCACATTGCGGCGGCCGGATGGATGTGTCAGCACTTGTGGGAACATTATGCGTTTACCCAAGATCAGGAGTTCTTGAAGAAGGCTTATCCGATCATGAAAGAAGCGGGTATGTTTTACATAGACTGGTTGAAGCAAGATCCGAAGACGGGTTTGCTTGTTTCGGGACCTTCGGCCTCACCGGAAAATGCGTTTATTGCTCCCGATGGTAGCGTGAGTGCGGTATGTATGGCTCCGGCCCACGACCAACAAATTATCTGGGATTTGTTTACCAATATTCTCGAAGCGGCTCAAGTGTTGAAAATAGACGATGGCTTTACGCAAACGGCAGCCGCTGTTCGTAACCGTTTGATGGGTCCGCGTATTGGATCCGACGGCCGATTAATGGAGTGGGATAAGGAATATCAAGAAGCTGAACCGGGACACCGTCATATGTCGCACTTGTTTGCATTGCATCCGGGAAGACAAATCACGCGCTATACCCCGGAACTGTTTAATGCAGCCAAAATGTCGCTCGAAGGTCGACTTCAAGAAGGTGGCGGGCATACCGGATGGAGTATGGCATGGATCATAAACTTCAGAGCTCGTTTCGGTGATGGCGACAAAGCCTTGGAAGCTTTGGATAATTTGCTGATCAAATGCACCTCGAATAATCTCTTCGATATGCATCCACCGTTTCAAATTGATGGAAACTTCGGTGGTACTGCCGGCATTGCAGAGATGTTGATTCAAAGTCACACGAATAAAGTTGAACTCTTACCAGCTTTACCAGCCAAATGGAAATCGGGTTCGGTAAAAGGATTGAAGGCACGAGGTGGTTTTGAAGTTGATTTTAAATGGAAGGACGGAGTTGTAACAAGCGGAGAAATATATTCTAAAAAAGGAGGATTGCTTACACTGGTGTATAATGGGAAGGAAAATATGATAACCATGAAACCGGGAGAACGTTATCTCCTTAAATAGACATTCGATATACAAAGAAAGAGGATAAACCACGGCTGTGATTTATCCTCTTTTTAAATAGGACTATTGTTTGAATATATTTTCTAGAAACGATGGAGTATCGTTGGATTTTAATAAATGTGCGGCATCTTCATCCAGATACATCGATAATTTACCAGACTTGCTTACAATATAATAGGCCGGGTAATTAAGAGCGCTGTCCGCATCGTTTACAATACTATTGATGACATTTGCTTTGTCTTTACCTGTGACATGAAACACAATATTCTCAGCGTTGAGAATTACCGGTGCAGTCATCGAGATTCTGATGCGCTTGTTTTCGGGATGAACCGAGACTTCATAAATATGGCGTGTGTTAATCAATGCATCTTGTCCAGGGAATATTGATGCCGTATGTCCGTCAGTCCCGATACCTAAAATTACCATATCAAAGCTAGGCATTCCATTTTTGTGATTCAAAGCTTTACGTACCATTGAAGAATAACGCTTGGCTTCTGCTACCGGTGGTAGTTCACCATGTATGCGATGAATTAAAGCCCCCTTATGGGATATGATGTCTAAAAACTTGGTTTTTGCATTTCCGAAGTTACTTTCGGGGTGTGATGGGGGTACACATCGTTCGTCTACCCAATACAATGCAATACGATTCCATTCAATCTTGTTGAGATATTCATCTGCCCATAAGTTGTACAAGATAGCCGGAGTTGTCCCTCCGGATATAGCCAAATGAAAAAGATTGTCGCTATGATTAGCCATCTTCTCAATGAGTACATCAGAGATACTTCGGCCTGTTTCAATGGCAGAAGGCAATACTTCTATTTTCATAACTCACAATATAAATCGGTGTTAGTAAGATTTTTACACGGATTGGTCCAGGTATGACCTTTTTCCATGATCAGGTTTGATTCCAAAGGTCCCCATGTGCCGGCAGGATATCCGTAAAGCGGAATATCGGTGCGGGCATTCCAAAGCTTGAGAATTGGATCAAAATAGTTCCAACTGGCTTC
>DLYT01000029.1:11082-12828 GCA_003447595.1 Porphyromonadaceae bacterium | reverse complement strand
AGTTTGGCGTAAGCATCGCCCGAAGGAACTCCTCCTAAGCTGTCGTATGCAAAGTCCATTGCGACTTGTTGGATATTAAAGTTTGATCCCGGTACTTTCAGTCCGAATTTCAAAGCGATACCTTCATTGGGCTGAATTCGTATGATCAGTCTGTTAGGTGCACTTGAATATTCGCTGCCTTTAAACAACATATGTGGTGTCTTCTTAAAATGCACCACAATCTCCGATACTTTTGTTGGCATCTGTTTGCCCGTACGGATATAGAAAGGAACACCACCCCATCGCCAGTTGTCGATAAATACTTTCATGGCGATGAACGTTTCGGTTCGCGATTGAGGAGCCACGCTTTTTTCTTCACGATACCCTTTGATTGGTGTTTTCCCTGAGATGGAGGCAATGTATTGTCCTCGTACTACATTAGAAGTAACCTGCGATTCGGGAATTGGTTTTAGAGATTGATAAATCTTTACAATTTCGTTTCTAAAACTTTCCGATTCAAATAATGCCGGAGGCTCCATAGCCGTAAGGGCAACCAGTTGTATTAAATGGTTTTGAACCATGTCTCTCAAAGCCCCCGAGGTGTCATAGTATCCGCCTCTATCTCCAATGCCTAAGTTCTCAACAGCCGTAATCTCTACATAATCGACAAAGTTTCTATTCCATAAAGGTTCGAAGATACCGTTGGCAAAACGTAGAGCCAAAATATTTTGTACCGTTTCCTTTCCTAAGAAATGATCAATTCGAAAGATCTGATGCTCATGAAAAGCCGCATTAAAGATCTTATTGAGTTTAAGAGCAGACGACAAGTTATAACCAAAAGGCTTTTCTACAATAACCCGTTTGGTCGTATTCTCTCCATGCTCATGTGTAAGTCCCACCGCATTTAAATACGTAGGAATGTATGTATACAATGAAGGGGGCGTAGCCAAGTAATAGAGGTAGTTTTGTTTATTGTCTATAAGGGGAGTCAATTCTCCTAGTTTAGACACTAAATTCTGGTACTCTTCTTCCTTGGATGGATCCATTGTTTCATAGTAGAGTTTTGATATAAAATCAGTCAGCAATGCTTCATTTGCTTCATCCTCTCGTATAAAAGTACGTATCTGACTGTTGATAAATTCCCGATAGCTTTCGTCGGTATACGCCGTACGTCCCACTCCCAAAATGGCAAACTTCTCCGGTGTTCGCCCTGTCTTATAAAGCAAATAAAGCGAAGGAAGCAACTTACGCTTAGTAAGGTCGCCCGAAGCTCCAAAGATTACAATGATTTGATCGGCTGGTCTTTCCATTATTTAAAGTTAATTAGTTGTTGTATTTACCCGAATGTGTATCACCTCCGTGACCGGTCCAGTTTTCGTGGAAGAACTCTCCGCGAGGCTTATCGATACGTTCAAATGTATGAGCGCCGAAATAGTCACGTTGTGCTTGAATCATGTTGGCAGGCAAATTCTTACTTGTAAATGAATAGAAGTAATTCAGAGCTGAAGAGAATGCCGGAACTGCTACTTCTTCGTTTGCACACATTGCGGTAATGGTTTTCCAACCTTTCAGAGCTTCCTTAATTTCATGCGCGAAATAAGGCGAAAGGAGCATGTTTTCGAGTTTCTTTTCACTTTCAAAAGCCTCTGCGATATCGTTCAAGAAAGCCGATCGAATAATACAACCGCCTCGCCAGATGCGGGCAATATCGGGCAAACTCAAATCCCATTTGTAATATTCCGAAGCCTTTTGCAATGTTTCAAACCC
>DLYT01000029.1:5119-10813 GCA_003447595.1 Porphyromonadaceae bacterium | reverse complement strand
TCGTTTTTATATAAAGCAGCAGCCTCTTTTCGCAAACCTTTCATAGCTGATAGGTTACGTTCGAAAACAGCTGTAGCAATCAAGTTGAGCGGGGTACCCAAATTAAGCGCATTGATCACCGACCACTTACCGGTACCTTTTTGTCCGGCAGTATCCAGGATCTTATCGATCAGGAAGTCTCCGTTTGCCTCTTTGTGACGTAATATTTGAGTTGTGATTTCGATCAGGTAACTTTTAAGTTTGCCGTTGTTCCAATCCTCAAAGCGATCGGCCATCCATTCGTTGCCCGCATTCAACAATTGCTTCATTACAAAGTATGTTTCAGCGATCAACTGCATATCTCCATACTCGATACCATTGTGAATCATCTTCACAAAATGTCCCGATCCACCATTGCCGATCCAAGTACAACAAGGTGTTCCGTCTTCTGCTTTAGCAGCAATCTTCTGTAAGATGTCTTTTACCGCAGGCCATGCAGCTTTCGATCCGCCGGGCATAATGGCCGGGCCATTCAAAGCTCCTTCTTCTCCACCCGAAACGCCTGCTCCGATAAAGTATAAACCCTTCGACTCCACATATTCTACTCGGCGCGCAGTATCTTCAAAGTTTGAATTTCCGCCGTCAATCAAGATATCTCCTTTCGATAAGATGGGCACAAGTTGGTCGATCAATTCGTCGACCGGAGCACCGGCTCGTACCATCATCATGATTTTGCGAGGCGATTGTAATGATTCGACAAACTCCAGTAAACTAACAAAACCATCTATATTTTTGTGTGCAGCTCTTCCTTGCAAAAAGCGTTCTACGACTCCTTCTTCCACGCCCTTTACCGTGCGATTGTACACTGAAACTTTATACCCCTTGCTTTCCATGTTTAAAGCAAGATTCTCGCCCATTACGGCAAGACCAATTAGACCTATGTCAGACTTGAGCATCTTATTGTTGTTTTTATAGTTTACTAATACAACAGTCATACAAAAGATGAAGTTATTGGATTTACCTCAATTTATACTATTCAAACATATTCTTATCCTATATTGATCAGAGTCGTGTTGTTAAACATTGACGTTTTGTTACATATTATTGTTAAATATGTTTATATTCGCCCATCCAAACGCAATGAAACAACTTACTAAATGGCAACTCAGCAAGGTAATGCTATCGATATCCAGACAGAATCAGGATTTAAGACTTTATACAAGTCTTATTATTCAAAGCTTATGCGGTTTGCCCGTTACTATACCCTATGCGAGGCCGATGCGGAAAACATTGTGCAAGATGTATTTGTGCTACTTTGGGAAAAGAAAGAAGCAACAGAAAACAAAGTACTGCTGGCCTCTTACCTTTTTACCATGGTGAAAAATCGCTGCCTCGATTACCTCAAGCACAAGAGCATTGTAGAAGAATACAAGCTATATATCGAAGAGAATCATTATTATGAAGTTCGTTTCAAGGTAGGATCGTTGCAAGGAATGGACTCTGAAGTTCTTGACGACGAAGCCATACGCACATTGTTAACCCATGCATTGGAAACACTACCACCTCGTTGCCGTGAAATATTTATCAAAGGGAAGTTAGAAGGAATGAAATACAAAGAGATTGCCAAAGAAATGGAGATCTCAGAAAAGACGGTCGAAAATCAGATGCAGATTGCCATGAAGAAACTTTCCGTTGCATTAAAAGAAAACCCATTATTGCTTTTATTCTTGTTTTGCTAATCTCACTCTTCACTGTTATGTTCCACATTTGTCATAAAAACGTAGTAGCTAGTTTGTAGTTTTGCACCCAAATGTGGATACAAAAATTCTCACATCGAAATATTTTTTCAAAAAAATATACTTAATCATTGGGGGATGCTACCAGCATAGTCGTTTTTAATAACGAATAACCCGAAGAAATGATAGAACAGTATACAAAATATGTAAAAGGAGAGCTCACTTCAGCAGAGCGTGAGGCCTTATTCAAGGCACTCGAGAAAGACGCAGAAGCAAGAAGTGAGTTCGAAGCTTTTGAAAAAGCATTTGTATTATCCACACTTCTTTCCGAAGAAGAGGATGATACGGAAAGTGAGCAAGCATATAGCCGATTCGAACATCGAAGAAATATAAAACGAATAGGCCTGTATGTGCGCCGAATATCGGGCTATGTTGCAACAGCTGTAGCCTCTATTATAATAACCTATGGCATTTTCTTAACTCAAAGCAATCAGCACGAAATGGCTATCGTTGCAATGAATGAAGTAACAGTTCCGGCCGGACAACGAGCACTCGTTAAACTCAGCGATAGCTCCGAAGTATGGCTCAATGCAAATTCAAAACTGATCTATCCATCGGTGTTTACAACCGACAAGCGTAGTGTACATCTTACGGGAGAAGCATTCTTCCAAGTAAAGCATCAAGCGCACACCCCGTTTGTGGTAACCACCGAGAAGCAAGAGGTAACAGTGTTGGGAACCGAATTTAATCTTTCAGCCTATAGCGGAAAGACAGTAAGCACAGCCCTGATCAGTGGATCGGTAGAAATAACCTCCGATCTACTCAAGCAGCCGGTGCTACTCAAGCCCAACGAAATGGCTTTGTTAAAAGACTCGACCTTACAAGTTGAGCACATATCCAATCAAGACTTCCTACTCTGGAAGGATGGTATTTATGCCTTTGACAATACTACATTTGAAGAAATCGCCCGCAAGTTTGAATTATACTACGACATCACCATTGTCTTTAAAGACAAAGCATACAAGACGTGTCGTTTTACCGGTAAGTTCAGGCAACGCGATGGAGTAGAGAACGCATTGCGACTTTTGCAGAAGTCAAAATCGTTCCGTTACAATAAAAACGATGAAAAGAATGAAATAACAATCTATTAGTATAGATAAAGAACGCCGGATGTTGCAGCATCCGGCGATACATAAAGTCAATACTAACCTATCAAATTCAGTACTAACAAACAAAACAAAGTTATGAAAAGTAGGCGTTTGTCCGTACCCCTTCTCGCAAAAAGTAAGGGGATTAAGAAACTTTTAAGAATTATGAAAATCAGCGTAGCCTTATCTTTTGCCGCTGTGTTGCAATTGTACGCATTGGATGCAAATTCGCAAAATGCAAAAGTGTCAATTGCCAGCACCAACATGACGCTTGCCGACTTTATCAAGCAAGTTGAAAATCAGACAGAATATCTGTTTGTTTACAACCAAGACGAAGTAAACACATCTTCGGAGATAAAAGTAAGCGGGAAGAACAAATCCGTAAAGGAGTGTCTCGATCAGGTAGCCAGAACATCCGATCTAACCTACCATTTCGAAAACGATTATATTATTTTAAAGAAAGACGCTGCGCCAACCTCTTCTGTAGTAGCAGAAAAAAGTCAGGCAACGCGCAAAGTAACCGGTGTTGTTGTCGATGAATTAGGCGAAGCGGTAATCGGAGCCAACGTGATTGTAAAAGGAACAACCATTGGGGTTACGACAGATATCGACGGTAACTTTACACTTGAAGCCCCTGCAAACGCATCACTTCAGGTTACCTATATCGGATACTTACCGGTAACAGTTTCGGTAGGTTCTAAAAACAACCTGCGTGTGGTAATGAAAGAAGACACGCAAAACCTCGAAGAAGTTGTCGTAGTAGGTTACGGTGTACAAAAGAAAGCCAACCTTTCGGGAGCCGTAGGGATGGTATCTGCCAAAGCACTAGACAATCGTCCGGTAACAACTGTAGGGCAAGCCCTTCAAGGAACCGTTGCCAACTTGAATGTAACCCCACAAAGTGGTCAGGCAAACTCAGATCCTAAAATGAATATTCGTGGTACCACATCTTTGAATGGTGGTTCACCTTTGGTTGTAATTGATGGGATCGTTTCAGATTCGGAGCAATTAAACCGAATGAACTCTGCAGATATCGAAAGCATTTCGGTATTGAAAGATGCTGCTTCATCAGCCATTTACGGTTCACGTGCGGCATTCGGGGTAATCTTGGTTACGACAAAGAAAGGCCGTTCTGAGAAACTTTCAATCAACTATAACAACAACTTTGCGTTTCGTACCTTAACTAAGATGCCTGAGGTTGTAACCGATCCGTACACCATTGTACAGATGAAAAACACAATGTCGTATCCTTGGTACAACTTGTACGATGAAGAGCAAATCGCTTATGCAAAGAAACGTTCCGAAGATCCGAGTGTGTCTCCATACTTTTTGAATCCCGACGGACAGTATAGCTACTTCGGAAATACCGATTGGGTAGACGAAGCTTATAAGAAAGCAGGTTTCTCAACCAATCACACCATCGACTTGTCGGGAACAACCAAGAAACTTGCCTATTACTTCTCTGCAGGTTATATGTTTCAAGACGGTATGTTAGAATACGGAAATGATAAATACAACCGTTATAACCTAAGAAGTAAGTTAGACTTTAAGATCACCGATTGGTGGACGTTGTCGAACAATACCAGCTATGTAAGCTCAGACTATGATCAGCCTAATTACTTAGGAGATAGTTTCTACTGGGAAGTAAATCGTACCAATTCGCTAGACGTGCCACGTAACCCCGATGGAACATGGACCAAAGCAGGGGGCGCAGTTTTAGGTCGTATCAATGAAGGAGGTCGCTACAAGTCGTTGAAAAACAACTTCTCTACACAGTTTACAACACAATTTGATATCATCAAAGACGTGTTGATGGTAAAAGGGAACTTCGCTCTAAACCGTAAAGATGCACAGTACGATGGTTATTCTTTACCGGTAGCTTATTATCAAGGACCGGAAGTGGCAGCTCGTTATCACGACGAAGTAAGTAGTGCCAGTCGTGAAACCTTTATTTCAGATCATTTATTGTACGATGTATTTGCAGATTTCCGCAAAAACTTTGCAGAGAAGCACTTCATCAACGCGATGATTGGTTTCAATCAAGAAGAATACAGATATAAAAGTTTCAAAGCATCCCGCAAAGACTTAATCTCAAACTCTCTTCCATCTATCGGGTTGGGTAGTGGAGATATGAATGTAGGCGAATCGAAAGAATCGTGGGCACTACGCGGTATGTTCTTCCGTCTCAACTATATCTACGACGACAAATACATCGCTGAGTTCAATGGTCGTTACGACGGAACTTCCCGTTTCCCTAAGCACGACCGCTTTGCCTTTAATCCATCGGGCTCGTTGGCTTGGGTAGTTTCGAAAGAAGACTTCTTCGAACCACTTACCGATGTGGTGAATCACTTCAAATTGCGTGGTTCGTATGGTAACTTGGGTAACCAAGACGTAGGTGCTTATGCATACATCGCAACCATGGGATCAGGAAGAATCAGTCAGATTCTAGACGGTAAACAACCGGTTTATGTAGGAGCTCCGGGGCTTGTAGCCGGTAACCTTACATGGGAAAAGGTATCCGTTGCCAACTTTGGTGTTGATATCAACTTCTTAGATAACAGACTTACCGCAAGTGGAGACGTTTATCGTCGTGATACCCGTGATATGTTGACCAAAGGACGTACGCTTCCATCGGTAATCGGAACAAGTGAACCAAAAGAAAACGCGGCCGACTTGAAAACACGTGGTTGGGAAGTAACATTGGGATGGAGAGATGCATTCCAAGTATCGGGCAAACCATTCAATTATGGTGTGAACTTTATCTTATCAGATAGCCGTGCATGGATTACGAAATTCGACAATCCTACCGGAACATTGAAAGATCATTA
>DLYT01000029.1:2026-4821 GCA_003447595.1 Porphyromonadaceae bacterium | reverse complement strand
CGTCCGTTGGCAGCCGGCGACTTGAAGTTTGAAGATCGCAACGGTGATGGTAAGATCTCATGGGGAGAGTGGACCAATGAAAACGCGGGCGACTATTACATCATCGGTAATACAGCTTCTCGTTTCAACTATAGCTTTAGTTTAGATGCTGATTGGAACGGCTTCGACTTCCGTGCATTCTTCCAAGGTGTAGGTAAGAAAGACTATATGCCGGGACCTGGCGACCTTTATTTCTGGGGTATTTACTCACAACCTTGGACCAACGTGACCAAAGGAAACATGAATCACTGGACACCGGAAACTCCCGACGCTTACTTCCCGCGTCCTAAATCGTACGTTGCCGAGCAATCAGACAAAGAGTGTGGAGTAGCACAAACAAAATACTTACAAAACGCAGCTTACCTTCGCTTGAAAAACTTGACGGTAGGATATACACTTCCTCAAAGCTTGACACAAAAGTTCATGGTAAGCCGTTTGAGAGTATTCTTTACAGGTGAAAACCTATTCACCATTTCGGCATTAGACGATCATTATAAAATAGATCCGGAAGGATTGGGTGGTGGTATGTATCCACTTCAACGTTCTTACTCTTTCGGTCTTAATGTTTCATTCTAATAAAGCAGTATATAACAATGAATAATATAATAAAATCAATTGGTGCAGGCTGTCTTTTATCACTGAGCCTTACCTCGTGTAACGATAGTTTTATGGAACGATATCCAGAAACATCGATTACAGACAAAGTTTACTTTCAAACTGTAAAAGATCTTGAGCTTTATACAAACGGACTTTATGGTGGATTAGGAGCTTCATATAATGATGTGGTTTCAGACAATGTAATGTACGTTGAAGATGCCGGGATCTATAAGCTGATGCGAGGAGAGACTACTCCCGAAACCGTAGGACAATGGGGTGGATGGGATAAGGTGCGCAACATCAACTTCATGCTGGAGAATACCGGAACTGTAAAAGGCGATTTGCCAAAGATCAATCACTATGTCGGATTGGCACGTATGTTTAGAGCCATTCAGTATTACGGAATGGTAAAGAGCTATTCTGATTTGCCATGGTATTCACGTACCATTCAGACGACAGACGAAGACCTGCTTTACAAAACGCAAGACCCACGTACATTGGTGGTAGATTCCATCATGGCCGACTTGCAGTTTGCCGTAGATCACATCGAAGACGGAGCCAGCAAAACCCGCGTAACCTTGTCGTCGGCACTGATGACGCAAGCCCGCATCGCTTTGCATGAAGGTACGTTTCGCAAGTATCACGACGAACTAAACCTACAAGACGGAAACGAATACCTGAAAGTAGCACGTGATGCAGCCAAACGCGTTATCGATAGCGGCAAGTTTGATATTTATACGACTCAAACGCAATACCATCCGTACGAAGCATTGTTTATCAGCGAAGATCTTTCTCAAAATCCGGAAATGATCATGTTTGCTGATTACGACAAAGCATTGGGCCGTATGCACAATGCGCAAGCCATGATCAACTGGACGCACAGTATGTCTCGCGACTTGATGGAGGATTATTTGATTGTAGAGAACAACGAGGCAATCCCATACACCGAATCGAGTGTATACGGAAAGCAAAAAATGTACGAAGTCTTTGAAAATCGCGACCCGCGTATCACCTATACCTTTATGCAACCGGGCTTTACGCGTGATGGCTACAAAGAACCCGAACGTGCCAAAATGGGATTGGGCGGTTTTTGCCAAATCAAATTCATTCCACGTTCGTATGATCAGTTTGGTTGGGGCGCATCGTATACCGATCTTCCTATCTACCGCTATGCCGAGGCGTTGTTGATTTATGCCGAAGCACGTGCCGAGTTGGGCGAATTGACACAAGACGATTTGGATATCACTGTAAACAAGTTGCGCGATCGTGTCAATATGCCACACATGAAGCTTGCGAATGTATTGGCTAAGATCGACCCGCGCCAAGAAGCGCATTATCCGAACGTAGACGGTGCTCAAAAGGGAGCTATCCTTGAAATCCGCCGCGAACGTCGCATCGAGCTTGCTTGCGAAGGTCAACGTTACGGAGACCTGATGCGTTGGAAAGTGGGTGAAAACTTTGCCAACCTAGCAGAAGGACTTTATGTAGATAAGCTAGGTTATCAAGACATCACCGGCGACAATCAACCGGACATTGCAATCGTAGCTACCCAAGCCGACGCAGATGCGATTCCGGCAGCAGATAAAGAAAAATACAAACTAACGGTATATGTACTCGACGGAAACACGTTTTCGCTGAGCGAAGGAGACCATGGTTACATCCGTCTTACTTCACAAATCGGAAAGTTCAACTTTATCTCTCCGAAGTATTACTATACACCGCTAGATGTAAAAGACATTCAGTTGAACAAGAACCTTGTTCAAAACTCGTTCTGGCAATAAACATTTCATTTAACTAAACCTTTCGAATAGAAAGGCATATATTCTAAGCTTGTAACTCGCAAAGGTTGTTAAGTGATTAACGGCCTTTGCTTTTTTTCTGTTTTCGACTTTAAATAAATCTGATGTAATTAGAAAGCTCATGAGAAATAAACTATTCAATTTCGTAAATCTTATTGCTTGCTTGTTCCTTTGCTGCTCATGTACCGAACAGAAGCAACAAACGAATAAGGAACTCAAAGTAATGGCGTGGAACATTTGGCACGCCGGACACGAAAAAGCGTATCCCGAAGTGGGATGTCGCAATACCATTGATATCATCAAAACATCCGGTGCCGACGTAATCCTCATGGTAGAGACGTATGGTGCGGCTCCGATGAT
>DLYT01000029.1:0-1713 GCA_003447595.1 Porphyromonadaceae bacterium | reverse complement strand
GATGTAGAGGGAAACAAAGTGCGCCTGTTTGATACATGGCTTCACTACTTGCCCGACGCGCGTTTGGTGCCGACGGACAAGACCGAGCAAGAGATTCTGGCTTGGGACGATGAAGGAAGCCGAGACGAAGAGATCGCAAAGATACTTGGGGTGCTCCGTCCTTTTATGGCGCAGACCGACTCGATACCGGTAATCATGGGGGGCGACTTTAATAGTCACTCGCACCTCGACTGGACCGAGGTAACGAAGAACATGTATAATCACGGTGGGGCTGTAGTAAACTGGACGGTTTCTTCCCGCATCATCGATGCCGGATTCAAAGACAGTTTCCGCGAGATCAACCCCGATCCGGTTCAAAACATCGGTACCACGTGGCTTACCGATTGCGACGAAGCCAACACACGCAGAGATAGAATCGACTTTATCTACTACAAAGGAGAGACGATAACTCCGGTTGCATCCGAAACGTACAATGCCGAACTAGGCTCAGTACTCCCTTTCGAAGGAGATGAGTTCCTGTATGCTTCGGATCACGGATTTGTATTAACAACCTTCCAACTAAGCAAACCATGTCAGTAAACAGAAGAACATTTATCAAACAGCTATCCCTGTCGGTTGTCGCTTTGTCGGGAACTTCATGGATGCAGTCGTGCAGCAGCGCGAGTAAGAAACCCCTTCGCTTTGGCGTAATCTCCGATGTACACATCGAGTTGCAAGACGATGCCGTAGAGCGACTACAGGTATTTATCGATGAAGCATCGAAACGCGACCTCGACTTCATCATTCAGTTGGGCGACTTGTCTCACGGCAAACGTGCCGGCGAGATGGTAGAAGTGTGGAATAAGTATACCGGCAACGGATACCACGTCTTGGGCAATCACGATATGGACAACACGACAAAGGCCGAGATTATACGCATTCAGCAAATGCCCGATACACACTATACGTTCGACGCGGGCGGCGTGCGCCACATCGTGCTCGACTGCAACTTTGTGCGCAAAGACGGAACGTGTGTCGACTATGCATACGGCAACTATTATGTAAACAGCAACGACCGCGATTTGATCTCGGATACGCAGCTCGACTGGCTTGCAAAGACATTGAGCGAAACCGACAAGCCGGTGCTCATCTATTCGCATCAAGGACTTGGTTCGGCAGGGACGCCCTCGCGCCAAGCCATCCGTACCATTCTTGAAAAGCACAATGCAAACAAACCCGATGTGCCGGTGATGGCAAGTCTATGCGGGCACCATCACATCGACAAGTGGGAAGAGATAAACGGCATTGCGTATTACTATGTCAACAGCGCGTCGTATCTTTGGGTCGAAGGCGAACCGAAATACTCCAAAGGGAATATGGCAGAATACGAAGACCCGTTGTTTGCGTTCGTTACGCTCGACGTCGATAAAGGCGCGTGGGATATCGAAGGCGTAACAAGCAAGTTTAAGCAACCCGCGCCCCAAGAGACAGAGACCATCAAGGCCGCTATCGCTTCACGTCAGGTTTAGCCGATGCTGCACGCAAAATCTAACGTTTGCGTCCCCTGAAATTCAACTTAACAATAACAATGAAATATTGGCATTATAGCATGAAAACAACAACATTACGCAAAGCAACCCTATTCTGCTTTGCAGCCTCATTGGTAGCCTGCACAGCTAACGCGCAAGACTACAGCGGAAAAGTGTATAACGATACCAACAAGAACGGACAGTT
>DLYT01000006.1:14614-16296 GCA_003447595.1 Porphyromonadaceae bacterium | reverse complement strand
TTGTCAAAGTTGCGGTCGTAAGCAATGGCTTTGATCTCGCCTTTTTGCGCAAACGTAAATGGTGCTTTGTACTTCTCAGAGTTCACGGTCGGAGTAGAGCCGTCTGTTGTGAAGAATACTTCGCTTTCGCTGTCGCCCGCTTTGATGATTACCTCATTTGCTGCGTTGCGATTGATTGTAGGCTCAGTAACCAATGCTGGTGCTAGAAACGCTTCAACGTTGTTGATACACAAAGGTCCTTTGGCATCGGTAAAGTTGATGCGGATTTTTTCTGCTGCAATCGATTTGAAACGGATGATGCGTTTGTAACCTACGGTGCTCATGGTGTCGGTAGTTTGTACCGGATGCCACAATCCGTTCGATTCGCATTCGATGTTGAATGCTTTCACGCGTTGTCCCAATGGGATGTATTCTTGAATCAAAAGGCGGTTTACCGGAGTTGGTTTTGCAAACGTGAATGTAAGCGAACCGGTTGTTTCGCCGTCGTTTGTTGCCCAGTAGGTATCCCAGCTTGTATCATTGGCTTTCGCTGCTCCGAATTTAGAGTCGTCGCCGCGAGTTGATGATGCTGCCGCTTTTGCTCCTGCAAGTAAGTTCTCGTCTAGTTCTTCCGAGATGGTTGCATACCATTCGGCCACGCGAGCCGAGTCGGTAGGATGAATCTTTCCGCTTAGAGCAACTGGGAAGTTAAGCAATAGGTTGGCGTTGCGACCCACACTGTTGTAGTAAAGATCTACGAGGTTGGCCAATGAGCGCACCTGGTGGTCTTCGCGTTCGTGGTAGAACCATCCCGGGCGCACCGATACGTCTACTTCTCCCGGAAGCCATTCGTGTCCGTCTTCCATGCCCCACTGAAGTTCGCTGTGGTGTTGCATTTTGTCTTCCGACATCGGACTCCAGTTTGTTTCTCCTGCCCATCCGCTTTCGTTTCCAATCCAACGGATATCGGCACAGGTACCTCCGAAGATCATTGCCGAAGGATGCAGTTGCTTGATTACTTCGCGTGCTTTTTCGTATTGGTAATATGTTTTGGCATCGATGTTGCGATGTTCGTTTGTTCCGCCGTAGAAGCCGTTACCGCCATTGGCACCGTCAAACCAGTATTCGAAGATGGGGCCGTAGTTGGTAAGAAGCTCTGTCATTTGAGCGTGGAAGGTATTTACATAGTCGGGGCGACCATATTCGGCATTGTTTCTATCCCATGGTGAAAGGTAGATACCAAACTTTAGCCCGTGCTTCTTACAAGCGTCGGATAGTTCCTTTACCATGTCGCCTTGTCCGTTTTTCCACGGTGATGCTTTTACGCTATATTCTGTAGTTGCTGTAGGCCAAAGGCAAAATCCGTCGTGGTGTTTTGCTGTCAGGATTACCCCTTTAAGACCTGCGCCTTTGATGGTTTTTACCCATTGTTCGCAGTCAAGATCGGTTGGGTCGAAGGTCGACGCCGGTGTGTCGCCAAAGCCCCATTCAAGATCGTTGAATGTGTTAAGGCCAAAGTGAACGAATGCATACGTTTCCATCTTTTGCCATTCGATTTGTTCGGGCGTAGGAATCGGCATAATGGCTTCGGGTGCCGGTGTGTTCTTGCATGAAGCAAGTGCGCCTGCTGCCAAACCGAGGATAAATAATGACTTGAAGTTCATTGTTGATCAATTTAGGTTAAGTTATTGTGCAAATATAGT
>DLYT01000006.1:9150-14293 GCA_003447595.1 Porphyromonadaceae bacterium | reverse complement strand
GGTGAAATTGTGTTTTAGCGGATATTATTCAATGAATCTTAAATGAAGTGGAGTAGGGGTAAAGAAAAAAGGGACCCGATTGCTCGAGTCCCTTTTGGTTATATATCTGAGGTCAGATTATTTTACTTCTTCAAAGTCTACGTCTGTAACGTTGTCTTTTTCAGAACCGCCTTGGTTTGGTTGTGCAGAAGGATCTTGTGCACCCGCGCCAGCGTTAGAAGCGTTATACATATCTTGGCTTGCGTTGTGAAGAACTGAGTTCAATTCTGCCATTGCAGCGTCGATACCGGCAATATCTTGTGCTTTGTGAGCTTCTTTCAATTTACCTAGAGCAGCTTCGATAGGAGCTTTTTTGTCAGCAGGAAGTTTATCGCCGATTTCTTTCAATTGCTTTTCAGCTTGGAAGATCATGCTATCTGCTTGGTTAAGCTTATCGATTTTTTCTTTTTCTAGTTTGTCCGATTCTGCGTTTGCAGCAGCTTCGTCTTTCATACGTTTGATATCTTCGTCGCTCAAGCCGCTAGAAGCTTCAATACGGATGTTTTGGCTCTTACCAGTTCCTTTATCTTTTGCAGTAACGTTCAAGATACCGTTTGCGTCGATATCAAAGCTTACTTCGATTTGAGGAACACCACGCATTGCTGCTGGGATACCATCCAAGTGGAAACGACCGATTGTTTTGTTGTCGCGTGCCATTGGGCGTTCACCTTGCAAAATGTGAATTTCTACAGAAGGCTGATTGTCGGCAGCAGTAGTGAAAGTTTCACTCTTACGTGTAGGAATTGTAGTATTTGCTTCGATCAACTTAGTCATCACACCACCCATTGTTTCGATACCAAGTGAAAGTGGAGTAACGTCTAGAAGAAGAACGTCTTTTACATCACCAGAAAGGATCGCACCTTGAATAGCTGCACCTACTGCAACAACTTCGTCTGGGTTTACACCTTTAGAAGGAGCTTTGCCGAAGAATTTTTGTACTACTTCTTGTACCGCAGGGATACGAGTAGAACCACCTACTAGGATTACTTCGTCGATTTCAGAAGTTGTAAGACCAGCGTCTTGCAATGCTTTACGACAAGGTTCGATACAAGCTTGGATCAATTTGTCTGCCAATTGTTCGAATTTAGCACGAGTAAGTGTTTTTACCAAGTGTTTTGGAATACCATTTACCGGCATAATATATGGCAAGTTGATTTCTGTGCTTGTTGAGCTAGAAAGTTCAATCTTCGCTTTTTCAGCAGCTTCTTTAAGACGTTGAAGAGCCATTGGATCTTGACGCAAGTCGATGCCTTCGTCGTTCAAGAATTCTTCTGCCAACCAGTCGATGATTACGTGGTCGAAGTCGTCACCACCAAGGTGAGTATCACCATTTGTTGATTTTACTTCGAATACACCGTCGCCTAGTTCAAGGATAGAGATATCGAAAGTACCACCACCAAGGTCGAATACTGCGATCTTCATATCTTTGTGAGCTTTGTCAAGACCATAAGCAAGTGCTGCTGCTGTAGGTTCGTTTACAATACGACGTACTGTAAGACCTGCGATTTCACCAGCTTCTTTTGTAGCTTGACGTTGTGCGTCGTTGAAGTATGCAGGAACTGTGATTACAGCTTCAGTTACTTCTTGTCCAAGATAATCTTCAGCAGTTTTCTTCATCTTTTGAAGGATGATTGCAGAGATTTCTTGTGGAGTATATAAGCGTCCGTTGATATCAACACGTGGAGTGTTGTTTTCGCCGCGAACTACGTTGTAAGGTACACGTGAGATTTCTTTTTGTACTTGGTCAAACGATTCACCCATGAAACGTTTGATTGAGAAGATTGTATTTTGTGGGTTTGTGATTGCCTGACGTTTTGCAGGATCCCCAACTTTTCTTTCACCACCGTCTACGAATGCTACTACAGATGGTGTAGTTCTTTTACCTTCGCTATTTGCAATTACGATTGGCTCGTTACCTTCTACTACGGCAACACATGAGTTTGTTGTTCCTAAGTCAATTCCAATAATTTTTCCCATGACTGTTATATTTTAATTGTTATTATTTCTTTGTTTAATGTATAAGCGAATAACTTGAATTTTGTTCATCGAGTGTTTGTCGCTCACACTATACTTCTTGCAAATGGTGTGCCAAAGATTTTTTGCCGGGAATGTTCGGAATTTGTCAGTTTTTGGTGGTATAGAGGTGTTTTTTATGTCAGTTTTTGTGACAAATAGTCATTGTTTGTCTAAAAAAAGAAATCCCGGCGCTGTCTGTTACAGGCCGGGATTTGCTTATTTCATTTCAATTTCTTCTTTCATGTCTAGCTCATTTCTATCGTTGTCATAAAACTTGTACTCTAGAAACGCCAAACTCTGATCGGGAATAACTCTTAAACCGAGGGTGTAATTTAAGCGCCATTTCCATTTAAGGGAATAAAGCCCTTTATTGATAAATGCTGCAATGTAGGGATGTACATGCAAAGAAAAATTCTTCATCTTGTGCTTGCTTACTAGGCAAGCAATCTTGCTTTCCAAACTATCGGTAAACAGGATCGAAGATTTGATGTTGCCTTTGCCAAAACAAGCAGGGCAAGCTTCTTCGGTATTTATGTCCATAGCAGGTCGCACACGTTGACGAGTAATTTGCATAAGTCCAAATTTACTCAATGGAAGAATGTTGTGTTTAGCTCTGTCTTGAGCCATGGCTTTGGTCATGTGCTCGAACAACTTTTGGCGATTGATGCCTTCTGTCATATCGATAAAGTCTATCACAATGATTCCTCCCATGTCGCGAAGTCGCAACTGACGGGCAATCTCGTCGGCAGCAGCCATGTTTACATCAATAGCTGTCGTTTCTTGGGCGTCGCTCGATTTAGAACGGTTTCCGCTATTCACGTCGATGACGTGCATTGCTTCAGTGTGCTCTATAATCAGATAAGCTCCGCTTTTGAAAGTGACGGTTCTGCCAAAAAGAGATTTGATTTGCTTGGTGATCCCGAAGTTGTCGAAAATAGGCAACTGACCGGTGTATTCTTTGATAATACTTACACGCTCGGGAGCAATAAGGCTTACATAATCTCTAATTTCGTTCAGTTCTACCTGGTCGTTGACATAGATATTCTGAAACGACGGATTGAAAATATCTCGAATCAAGGCTACCGTACGTCCGGTCTCTTCGTAAATTACAGATGGCGATTTTACCTTCTGTAGCTTTACCATGTTGTCTTCCCAACGTTTTACCAAAGTGCGAAGTTCGTTATCCAGTTCCGCCACCCGTTTTCCCTCTGCAGAAGTACGGACAATGACGCTGAAATTTTTCGGCTTAATACTTTGAATAAGTTGTTTTAATCGGGCACGTTCTTCGTTTGACTTGATTTTTTGCGATACAGATACTTTGTCCGAAAAAGGAATAAGTACAATGTATCTGCCGGCAAATGAAAGTTCGGATGTTAAACGTGGTCCTTTCGTTGAGATAGGTTCTTTGGAGATCTGAACCAGAACTTCCTGTCCTACTTTAAGTACATTGCTAATACTTCCTTCTTTTTCAATTTCGGGAAGAAGCTGCATCTTAGAGATTTCAGGAAACTTCTTTTTATCGGCAAAAGCCTGTTTGAGAAATTTTTGTTGACTGTTGAAATTGGGTCCTAAATCAAGATAGTGAAGAAATGCGTCTTTTTTATACCCTACGTCAATGAAAGCAGCGTTGAGCCCGGGCATAAGTTTCTTAACTTTACCTAGATAAATATCGCCTACAGAGAAAGAAACGTTGCGCGCTTCTTTGTGTACTTCTACTAGATTTTTGTCTTCTAGTACGGCGATGGAAATCTCTTTGGGCTGTACGTCAATAATTAATTCACTGTTCACTTGAGGTAAAAATTTTAAATTAAAGACCCCTAAAATAGAGAAAGAACAAACTTAATCAAATGGCTTAAGTTTGTTCTTTTGAAATCTAACTAAGAATTACTTTTTCTTTTTGTGTCTGTTCTTTCTTAGTCTTTTTTTACGCTTGTGCGTAGACATTTTATGTCTTTTTCTTTTCTTTCCGCTAGGCATAGCTTTAATATTTTAAAAATTAGACGTATGATTTAGATATCTCTTGTTATTTTACGCTATTTAAGAACGTCTTCGCTGGCTTGAAAGCAGGAATGTTGTGTTCTGGGATAATGATTGTTGTATTCTTAGAAATGTTACGAGCTGTTTTTTGAGCTCTTTTCTTTACAACGAAACTACCAAATCCTCTTAGGTAAACATTATCACCTTTTGAGAGAGATTCCTTCACGATTTCCATGAAAGATTCTATGCTAGTAAGCACAACTTGTTTGTCTGCGCCTGTCTTTTTTGCAATCTCGTTTACAATATCTGCTTTTGTCATGTTAGAAATGTATTAATTAATTGTTCAGATTAATTTTTTGGACTGCAAATATATAGCTTTTATTTCACTAGTAAAAGAGTTGGTTCTCAAATTTTTTCCTAAAAATCAATTTGTTGGACTCGAGCGATCTATGTAAGTTTGCAGTAATCAGTTATTTAATACAAAGTAAATGTCTCAAAGATACAATAAGAAACTATCAGATATTCAGGTATATTTTGCTCAACCACTCGAAGACTGGTATGAAAAACACCATCGAGAGCTTCCGTGGAGGGAGACAAACGACCCTTATTTGATATGGATTTCGGAGATTATTCTTCAACAAACACGCGTAAATCAAGGTCTCGGTTATTACAATCGGTTCATCGAGCGTTTCCCAAATGTGGCAACTTTAGCTTCAGCAAATGAAGAAGAAGTTTTGAAATATTGGCAAGGTTTAGGGTATTATAGTAGGGCGCGAAATTTACATAAAGCCTCTCAAATGATCATGGCAGATTTCAATGGAGTGTTTCCGTCAACTTACGAGGACGTAAGGAGGTTGAAAGGAGTAGGAGAATATACCGCGGCAGCGATATTGTCATTTTCTGCCAATTTGCCTTATGCCGTTCTTGACGGAAATGTGTTTCGGGTTCTTTCGCGCTACTTTGGCATTGCAACTCCGATAGATACCACAGCAGGGAAAAAAGAATTTAAGCAATTGGCCGATTCGGTACTAGATTCTGATGCTCCCGGCTTGTACAACCAAGCGATTATGGAGTTAGGGGCACTACAATGTGTGCCGATTTCTCCCAATTG
>DLYT01000006.1:0-8907 GCA_003447595.1 Porphyromonadaceae bacterium | reverse complement strand
TCTGTGTTGCCTGTAAAGCAAGGTAAAACAAAGGTGAGAGCGCGTTATTTCAATTATTTGCATTTGGTCGATGGAGATACAACTTTCTTGTATCGACGCGAAGGAAAAGACATTTGGCAAGGACTGTTTGAGTTTCCTCTTATTGAAACAGAGAAGGATTTATCTGTCGATGAATTTCTAAACTCGGACGATTACAAGAGTTTTGTTCATAATTTGCACGTGAAAACGGTTTCTGTGGAGATCGAATCTCGTAAACATATTCTTTCTCATCAACGAATTTATGCTCGTTTTTTTAAGATTGAATTGTTTGATAGTTTACAAGTTTCCAATGAATATATTCATATAAACAATGATCAATTGCAAGAGTTTGCAATAAGCAGACTAACAGAGATCTATCTTGAAAGTTTGCTTGCATAAATTGATTAATTATTCAATGGGTCAGTTGTTGTTTATATATATTTTCGTACTTTTGATCAATTCAAAAACAACATAATATTCAGTTAGCATGTCAGTAAATAAAGTTATTCTTGTAGGGAATGTTGGTAAAGATCCGGATGTGAGATATTTTGATAATGGATCTGCAGTTGCAAATTTTACTTTAGCTACAACAGAAAGAGGTTATACAGCCTCAAATGGAACTGTTGTTCCTGAGCGTACCGAATGGCATAATATTGTTGTTTGGAGAGGACTCGCTCAAGTGGTAGAGAAGTATGTAAAAAAAGGAACTCAAGTTTATATTGAAGGGAAACTCAGAACACGTTCGTATGACGATGCAAGTGGGAATAAAAGATATGTGACTGAAATTTATGCAGATGAGTTGCAATTAATGGGGCGTAAGTCTGATAATCCGGCAGCTTCAGAAGGCGGTTACACTCAGCCAGCGCAGTCGTCAGCACCATCGATGGGACAATCTGCGGGAAATGCACCTTCTTCATTCATGAGTGATAATGATGACGCAAGTGATCTGCCATTCTAAATATTAACTGATTCAGTTTGTGTTGTAAATTTATTCGGCTGTTAAATAGTTGATATTTGAAAACAAAACGGTTTCTTTTAAAATTGTATATTTGCGAGGCAGAGCAGATTTATCTCCTCTGCCCTCTATGTTAAACTAATATTAAATCACTTGGACACGGATTCTTTTTTACAAAGCTTTATTGGTGAAGTTGCTTTCTTTCCCGTCACGACGGGTCCGATAATTGCTCTTGTTATTACGGGCTTTTTATTGTTTGCCTCTGGTTTTGTTTCGGCATCAGAGATTGCATTCTTTTCTCTTGAGCCCGGAGATATTGATCAGTTGAATGAGGGACAGCAGCCATCAGATTCAGTTATAAAAAGATTGCTGCAAAGAAGTCAGAGTTTGTTGGCTTCTATCTTGATTGCCAATAACTTCGTGAATGTGGCAGTTGTTATGCTTTGTACGTATGTTTTCAATGCGTTGGTGGATTTTTCGTCTGCTCCGGTCGTTGGATTTGTCGTACAAACAGTGATGTTAACTTTCCTTCTTTTGCTCTTTGGGGAAGTTATTCCAAAGATTTATGCTCAGACCAATGCTTTAAAGTTTTCTCGCTTTTCAGCTCCTACTCTAGATGTTATAGAACGTATCTTAAAACCATTTTCAAGATTGCTTATTAAGTCTTCTCGTTTGTTTAATAAACGCTTGAGCAAGAAGAAATACGACTTGTCTGTAGATGAGTTGTCAAAGGCATTAGAGCTAACATCGGGAGAGATAGAAGAAGGGAAAGAAATGCTAGAAGAAATCATAAAGTTCTACAATAAAACAGCCGTAGAGATTATGACTTCCCGACTTGATATGGAGGATTTAGATATCAAGTGTAATTTTAAGCAAGTAATTGATTTTGTGATCGAAAGTGGATACTCTCGTATTCCCATTTATGCAGAAACAGAAGATAATATAAAAGGTATTCTTTACATAAAAGATTTGCTTCCTTATCTCGATAAAACCACAACTTTTAGATGGCAAAGCTTGATTCGTCCGGCCTATTTTGTGCCCGAAACCAAGAAGATTGATGACTTGCTCGAAGAGTTTAGAACAAGTAAAATTCATATGGCTATTGTTGTGGATGAGTTTGGTGGTACCTCCGGTATTGTGACAATGGAAGATATTCTTGAAGAGATTGTTGGAGATATCTCGGACGAATACGATGAAGACAATCGTCAATATGTGCAACTTGCTGATGGTACATATATTTTTGAAGGTAAAATCTTATTGGCCGATTTCTTTCGTGTCACTGGCGTTGATAATTCCGACTTCGGAAAACTTCTGGATGAGGTTGATACACTTGCCGGATTGGTGCTAGAGTTAAAAGGAGACTTCCCTTCGCCTAAAGAAGTAATTTCTTTTATGAAGTATCGCTTCCAGGTCTTGGAAATGGATAAACGAAGAATCTTGAAGATTAAGTATTATGTGGAGGAGACAGAGGAAGAGGATCCTCGCGTTTCGGATTAAATAGATATACATGTCGCTTTATTACAAACAAGATAAACCTTTATGGGGTATCTGGCATATAGAGGAGTCTGAGCAAGAACTGCTTTCTATGCTTGATATCCCTTCTTTCTATACAGATAAACTGAAAGAGTTGAAGACGGAAACACGTCGCAAAGAGTGGCTTGCATCACGAGTATTGCTAAAGGAGCTACTCGGTTGTGAAAAGCAAGTAGTTTATCAACACAATGGAGCTCCTGTATTGGCAGATGCTTCTTTTCAGATCAGTTTCTCACATACGAAGAATTATGCAGCAGTGTTGGTCGCGTCAACGTCAGCACTAGGCATTGGTATCGATATAGAAACCATAAAACCTACCGTGTTAAAGGTGAGAAGGAAGTTTGTTAATGAGGAGGAAGAACGTTATTTGGCAGAAGAAACGCTTTTAGCTCAGTTATTGATCATGTGGTCTGCTAAAGAATCCATGTTTAAAGCGATGGGAGTAGAGGAGGTCGACTTTAGAAAGCACTTGCATATTGAAGCATTTTCACCTGCTGCATCAGGATGTATACGCGCTTTTGAAACGCGAACACCCCGCAGGCAATGTTTTGAAATTTACTATCAGCTTACCGATGAGTTTGTAATGACTCGAATCACTGCATCGTAAACGTGATAGAATAAATAGAGAGATTTAAAAGACTACTTCGAAGACTGCCAAATATTCCAGGCAGCAAAGGCTTGCAATAAAAGCATCTCCAGTCCGTTTTTTACAACCGCGCCGTTAGCCTTTCCTTTCTTCATGAATAGTGTTTCATCCGGGTTGTAAAGTAAATCGTACAATAAATGGTCTACCCCAATGTATTCGTAAGGGATTTCCGGGCACTGATCTACTTTGGGAAACATTCCTACCGGAGTAGAATTGACAATGATTGGATATTCTTCCATCACAGCTTTTGTAAGATCATTGTAGGTTAGCATCCCTTCTTGCGGAGTGCGTGATACATACGTTGCCTCTATACCTAAATCGGCTAGTCCATGATATACAGCTTTAGATGCACCACCGGTACCTAAGATTAGCGCTTTCTTTTGCGTAGGCTTAAGCAGAGGTTTGATACTTTCTCTAAAACCAATGATATCAGTATTATGACCGATAAGTTTAGGTTTGCCGAACCATCCTTTTTGAAACTGGATAACGTTTACCGCGCCTATTCGTTTGGCATTGTCAGAAAGGCCATCCAAGAACGGAAGTACTTGCTCCTTGTAAGGAATCGTAACGTTAAGGCCGTTCAAGTCAGGATTGTCTTTTAAGACATCTTTTAGTTCATTGATCGAACTAATTTCAAAGTTCAAATATTCGGCTTTAATCTTTTCCGACTCAAATTTCGTATTGAAATAGTTTCTAGAAAACGAATGTTTGAGCGGATAGCCGATAAGGCCATACTTTTGCATAGCAGCTTATTTTAAGGTTGCTTACTTAATAGCAGTGTACATCGTGCACACGCCAAATGTAAATGTTTTGTATGAAGTTTTAGAAAAACCGCTATCCGACATGATTTTACACATCTCTTTTCCTTGAGGAACGTGCTTGATAGACTCCGGAAGATAGCTATAAGCTCTACTTTCTTTCGATACAGATCGCCCAACTACAGGTATTACAATCTTTGAATAGATCTTATACATTTGCTTCATCGGGAAGTATTCAGGAGTAGATAATTCCAGAATAACAGCCTTACCTCCAGGTTTCAATACACGATACATTTCGCGATAACCTTGCTCCAGGTCTTCGAAGTTGCGCACACCAAAGCCTGCGGTAATCGCGTCAAAAGAGTTGCTTGGTAAAGTTAAGTTGGTACAGTCTTGATACTCGAAAGAGATTACATCTTCGAGTCCAAGCTTTTTTACTTTATCCCGGCCTATATTCATCATACCCTCCGAGATGTCGGCAGCAATAACTTTAGATGGATGAAGCATCCGGCAAGCTTCGATCGCAAAATCTCCGGTACCGGATGCAATATCTAACATCGTAGCCGGGGCAAGACTCTTCAATGATGCAATGGCTTTTTTACGCCATAGTTTATCAATCCCCAGTGAAAGGGTTCGATTTAGTTTGTCGTAATTTGTCGCAATCGAATCAAACATACGAATGATTTGTTTGCTTTTTCTTTCATTGCTATTGTAGGGTACAATACTCTCGGCTTTATGTTTCATATTTTTATTTGTTTAAGTATTCAGTTACGTTTTTCTCGATACGAGCGATGATGTCTTCATCTTCAGCTTTAACGAATTTCTCGCCGGCAATTTTCTCGTAAAGTTCGATGTAACGTTCAGTCACGCTGTCGCAATAAGCTTCAGTCATTTCCGGAACCTGTTGGCCGTCTTTACCTTGGAAACCGTTTTCGATCAACCATTGACGAACAAACTCTTTTGATAATTGTTTTTGAGCTTCACCTTTTTCAAAACGCTCTTGGTAGCCATCAGCATAGAAATAACGAGAAGAGTCAGGAGTGTGAATTTCGTCGATCAAATAGATTTTACCATCTTTCTTACCGAATTCATACTTTGTATCTACAAGGATCAATCCCATTTGAGCAGCCATTTCTGTACCACGTTGGAATAAAGCCATTGTATAGTTTTCAAGCATTTCGTAGTCTTCTTTGCTAACAAGACCTTGTGCAATGATCTCTTCTTTAGAGATGTTCTCGTCATGACCTTCGTCAGCCTTTGTTGTTGGAGTGATAATCGGAGTTTCAAATTTTTGATTTTCCTTCATTCCTTCAGGAAGAGCGATTCCGCAAAGCGTGCGAGCGCCAGCTTTGTATTCACGCCAAGCACTACCTGTAAGATATCCGCGGATTACCATTTCAACTTTGAATGGTTCGCACATTAAGCCTACAGTAACCATTGGATCTGGAGTTGCAAGCTTCCAGTTAGGAACGATATCCGAAGTTGCATCAAGGAATTTTGAAGCGATTTGATTAAGCACTTGTCCTTTGAAAGGAATTCCCTTAGGCAATACCACATCGAAAGCAGAGATACGGTCTGATGCAACCATCACCAATTTTTCGTTATTGATGTTGTATACATCACGCACTTTACCGTGGTAAACACTTGTCTGATTTGGAAAGTTGAAGTCTGTTCTAACTAAAGCCTTTTTCATAGATGTTACTTATTATATAGTGTGTCTATTTTTGTTTTTGATTCTTTTGTAATGGCCTCTTTTTTATCCTTAAGTTCCTTTTTGTCGAACTTATCGTAAGCATCTACAATACGTTGCACCAATTTATGACGTACAATGTCTTTTTTGTCAAATTCAATTTTCCCGATTCCTGAAACATTCTTCAAGATCTTCATAGCTTGTACAAGTCCGGATGTTTGAAAAGAAGGGAGGTCGATTTGAGTAACGTCGCCGGTCACAATCATCTTGGCGTTAAGTCCCAAGCGCGTTAAAAACATTTTGATTTGGTGTGTAGTTGTGTTTTGAGCTTCGTCGAGGATAATAACGGCATCGCTTAAGGTGCGGCCGCGCATGTAGGCAAGGGGAGCAATTTGTATAATATTATTGTCCATGTATTCTTTGAGCTTAGCTCCGGGAATCATGTCTTGTAATGCATCATACAAAGGTTGCAAATATGGATCGAGCTTGTCTTTCATTTCACCCGGAAGGAATCCCAGTTTTTCTCCGGCTTCAACGGCCGGCCTACTTAAGATGATTCGCTTCACCTGTTTCGATTTCAATGCTTTCACAGCTAAGGCAATTGCGACATACGTTTTACCGGATCCGGCAGGGCCTATTGCAAAGACTAAATCGTTGGTAGCAAATGAGTCGACAAGTTTTTGTTGATTTTCGGTTCGGGCAGAGATTGATTTCCCGTTCATTCCATGGATAATCAGGTTGTCTTGTTTTACTGCAGGAAGTTCTTTTCCTTTGACAATGTCAATGATCACCTCATCATTTAGTGTATTAAATTCTTCGCAGTATTTTTCAATATCCCTGATTTTCTTCAGAAAGGTTTCGGAATCTGTCTCATCTCCGATAACTTTAATCACATTTCCGCGCGCAACAATCCGTAGCTTTGGATAAAGCGTTTTTATCAATTGGATGTTGCTATTGTTGACGCCGTAAAAAATAACCGGATCAACATTTTCAAGGATATAAATTCTTTCTATCATGTATATTGAAGCAAGACATTTTTATACCACAAAAATAGACAATATTACGGGACTCTTATATACTTTTTATATTTTTTTCGAGCATACGGCTGACAGTTTTTTTGTGTGGACTGGATAATAAGTTACATTTGCACATATTACTTAATACTTACGCTAATGAGACGAATTTTAGGAACTCTTGTGTTGAGTTCTTTTCTCCTTTCGGCTTTTGCCCTACCATCGTGCAAGAGCGAACGCAAAGAATTAAAACCCATTACTTATATAGGAAGTTATAACCGCGACTTCAACGATTTAAATGATTTACATATCAACGCAGCACAACAAATAGGTATTGATCCTGTTTCGTCGCGTGAAGAGGCTAAGAAAATAAGCCGTAAATTAGTAGAGATTGAGACTTGCGATGAATATGAACTAGATAAATTGACCCACTCCATTCCTTTTTTAGTTCCGGAGGCTGCAAAGTTGATCGAGGAAATAGGGAACAACTTTAATGAACAATTAAAAGAGTTGAATGCGCCGGAGTATAAAATCATCGTAACCAGCGTAACCCGTACCGAGAAAGATGTAAAGAAGCTCAAGAAGCGTAACGGCAATGCTTCCAATAATTCAGCTCATCTTTACGGAACTACTTTCGATGTATCCTGGGTGCGTTTTAAGAAGATCGACGAATCGGATACATTAAATATTCCCCAAGATAAGCTCAAAATGGTACTGGCAGGTGTGCTAAAGGATCTTCGAAAGCAAGATCGCTGTTACATCAAGCACGAGCGTCGTCAGGGATGTTTCCATATTACGGCAAGAGATTAAGACTAACAATAATACACACATAACTCAATGAGAAAACAATTTATCGCATTTTGCGCACTTGCAGCTTTGGCTCAGCCATTGGCGACCTTTGCACAACAGCAAGGAGGTAACGTTGTAGAATACTTCGGAAAAGAGCGCGTAGAGCGAATCGACGAAGGTGTTGTTCTACACCAATTCACAGAAGGATATTATGTACCGGTGACTACGCGTCGCGGTATGCTTTTTACAACGCAAGACGAGCTGGCTTGGGAATTGGCAAAAGGCAAATTCAACGCGCCAACACAAGACAATTTGATCGCACAGAACTATGGTCTTACCCGTCAGGCGGTAAACTGGCAACCAATTGCTGCCGATTCTACCGGTAAATTTACAAGTCGCGATCTTCGCAACTCCTATCTATATACCTCTTTCAATGCAGACAAAGATCAGGTTGTATTGCTAGAGGCAGGCGGACCTACACGTACATTCATCAATGGAATGCCACACGAGGGCGACCATTATGACTTTGCGTATACATTGACTCCGTTTGTATTGAAAAAAGGACAAAACGACTTTATCTATACACACGGCCGCTTTGGTCGAGTAACGGCTCGCCTGATTGTTCCAAAACAAGCAGTGATGCTAACCCAACGCGATATGACGTTGCCGGATATCATCAATGGCGAAACAGATAGCAAATGGGCTGCAATTCGCGTGATCAATACCGAAAACAAAGCATTGTCAGGTCTTCGTATCGAGTGTACACTTCCAAGCGGGGAAAAAGAAGTATTCGCCGCAGACGAAGTAATGCCGATGAGCGTGCGTAAATTGAAGTTCAAAGTTCCTGCATCAAAAGCAAATGCAAACGGCGAAGTAAAGGCTACGGTAAAACTAATCGACAAAAGCGGAAAAGTAATTGATACGACTCAGATTGCACTTCAGCAACGCAACGCAGACACGTATCACGAGCGTACGTTCTTAAGCAACGTTGATAAAAGTGTTCAATACTATAGCGTAGCTCCATCTACAACAAAAGGCGATGAGCAAGCATTGTTCCTAACGGTACACGGAGCTTCTGTCGAAGCGCGTAACCAAGCACGTGCTTATGCGCAAAAGGACTGGGGACACATGATTGCGGCAACCAATCGTCGTCCATTCGGATTCAACTGGGAAGAGTGGGGACGTATCGACGCAATGGAGGTATTGGCCGATGCAAAACGCGTATTCAAAACAAAAGACGATCGCACCTATTTGACCGGACACTCAATGGGCGGACACGGAACATGGTACTTGGGTGTAACTTATCCAGACCAGTTTGCCGCAATCGCACCATGTGCAAGTTATCCGGATATTGCTAAATATTCACGTCCAGAAGCAGATAAACCAAACGAAGGTAAAGCACATTTCGGGATGATCGAGCGTGGAGCACAAGGCGGACGTACCTTAGATTTGAAACGCAACTACCTGCAATCGGGTGTATATATTCTACATGGCGATTCAGACTC
>DLYT01000003.1:84082-87853 GCA_003447595.1 Porphyromonadaceae bacterium | reverse complement strand
TTCTTGCAAGAACCTTGCATGCTTTTTTTGCATTCCGATCGCCTATGTAATGTTTTAATTTCAGTAAATAAATTGCTTGAGGGATTTTAGAAAATAATTATGACACTGGGAACTTTTGTCAGTTATGTAAAGGAGATGCAAAAATAGAGACCACTAACCTCACACAATCTACTCCTTCGCTGCATGTTTCATCTCATTGATATATGATAATTTGGTAATATGTTTAACTTTGCATCGAATAAAATACTTGTAATACGTTAACGAATAGATTATATTCATATGAAAAAGATTAGAGCTGCCATCGTTGGTTATGGCAACATTGGAAGATATGTATTGGAAGCGCTTCAGGCTGCTCCTGATTTTGAAGTTGCAGGTGTAGTGCGCCGTAATGCTAGTGATGTACCGGCAGAGTTGAGCGAGTATCCTGTGGTAGATTCGATTACGAAGCTTGAAAATGTAGATGTGGCTGTGCTTGCTACGCCTACTCGTAGCGTAGAAACGTTTGCGAAAGAGATCTTGGCAATGGGTATCAACACGGTAGACAGTTATGACATTCACGGTGGTATCGTAAACTTGCGCAGCGAACTGAGCAAGGTAGCGAAAGAACACAACGCGGTGGCTGTGATTGCTGCGGGTTGGGATCCGGGTAGCGACTCTGTAGTGAGAGCTCTTCTTGAAGCAATGGTTCCGAAAGGGATTACATATACCAACTTTGGTCCGGGTATGAGTATGGGTCACACGGTTGCTGTAAAAGCGATCGACGGTGTGAAAGCTGCTTTGTCTATGACGATTCCTACAGGTACAGGTGTACACCGCCGTATGGTGTATATTGAAGTAGAAGAAGGTCACGACTTCGATACAGTTGCTAACAACATCAAAAACGACGACTATTTTGTACACGACGAAACGCACGTGATGAAGGTAGATTGTGTTGAAAACTTGTTGGATATGGGTCACGGTGTAAACCTTGCTCGCAAGGGTGTTTCGGGTAAAACTCAAAACCAACTTGTAGAATTCAACATGCGTATCAACAACCCTGCGCTTACGGCTCAGATTCTTGTGTCGGTAGCTCGTGCCAGCTTTAAACAACAACCGGGTGCGTATACAATGATCGAACTTCCGATGATTGATATGCTTTACGGCGACAGAGAAGAACTTATCCGTCGCTTGGTGTAACAACGCCACCGAATCTGGTACTCATCACTAAAAACTAAACGAACATGTTGTCATATATTACCTGGACAGCCGATCCGGCTATCTTTACGATTGGTAGCAGGGAAATACGCTGGTATGGCCTGGCTTTTGCAATTGGTTTTGCAATTGGCTACTGGATCATGGAAAAGATGTGGAAGAAAGAGCAACTCAACCCGATGTGGCTCGATAAGCTCTTTATTTATACGGTGCTGGGCACAGTGCTGGGCTCTCGATTGGGGCACTGCCTGTTTTATGCTCCCGATTACTACTTGGCCAATCCGGTCGAGATCTTGAAAATCTGGGAAGGCGGCCTGGCTAGTCATGGCGGAACGCTGGGTATTATTATCGCGATTTACTTCTACTCGAAGCGAATTACGCATAAAAGTATGTTGTGGACTTTTGACCGACTGGTGGTGCCGGTGGGTCTTGTTGCCGCTATGATTCGTCTGGGTAATTTGATGAATCATGAGATATACGGTCATGCTACCGACATGCCTTGGGGTATTCGGTTCATTACCAATATACCGTACTGGAAACATGGAGCGGAGCCGATCTTCTCGGCTCCTTCTCATCCTACTCAATTGTATGAAGCGTTGTGCTATATCATAACTTTTGCGGTGTGTATGTGGTTATATTGGATAAAGAATGCTCAAAAAAGAGAGGGTCTTATCTTTGGGGTGTTCCTAGAAGGGATCTTCTTGTCGCGCTTCTTTGTGGAGTTTGTGAAAAACAACCAGGAGGCGTTTGAAGATAGCATGATGCTAAATATGGGGCAGTGGCTGAGCGTACCGTTCATCATTGCCGGATTTTGGTTAATAGTAAGAGCTCTAAAAAACAAGAATAATGTACAAGTTGACTGAGATTTCGGATAAGGTTTTTTACGTGGGTGTGAACGACCGTCAAAAACATCTTTTTGAAAATTTGTGGCCTTTGCCACACGGAGTATCGTACAACTCCTATTTGATCGCTGATGAGAAAACAGCACTTTTCGACACGGTAGATATTGCTTTTGCCGATGTATTTCTAAAGAAAGTGCAAACTGCTTTGAATGGTCGTAATCTCGACTATCTGATTGTAAATCACATGGAGCCCGATCATGCGGGTTCGATAGGTTTTTTGCGTGCCGCATATCCTGATTTGAAGATTGTGGGTAACGCGAAAACGTTTGGCATGCTCGAAGGTTACTTCGGTATTACCGACGGATTGTATGAAGTGAAAGAGGGTGACGTGCTCGATCTTGGGTATCACAAACTTTCGTTCTACATGGCACCGATGGTGCACTGGCCTGAGGTAATGGTAACTTACGATGCTACGGATAAGATTTTGTTCTCGGCCGATGCTTTCGGTACTTTCGGTACACTTGATGGCGCGGTGCTTGATAAGGATATGAATACGGATATGCATTTCTCGGAAATGTATCGTTACTATTCAAACATTGTAGGGAAGTATGGCGCGCCGGTACAAAAGGCGTTGCAAAAACTTGCCGCTCTTGATATCGCGATGATTTGTCCGCTTCACGGTCCGGTATGGACGGAGCAGATTCCGCGTGCATTGAGTATCTACGACCAACTAAGCCGCTACGAGGGCGAAGATGGCGTGGTGATTTTGTATGGCAGTATGTATGGCAATACGGAGCAAATGGCTGAAGCTGTCGCTACCGAATTGGCTCAACAAGGTATCAAGAACGTGATTATTCACAACGTGTCGAAGTCGCACGCTTCGTATATGATTGCCGATGTATTCAGATACAACGGATTGATTGTGGGTAGTCCTACTTACAGCAACAAACTGTTTCCTGAAGTGGAATCGATTTTGTCTAAAATCGAAATCCGCGATGTGAAGAACCGTTACTTCGGTTACTTTGGTTCGTTTACGTGGGCCGGAGCTGCGGTGAAAAACCTGGCTGCTTTTGCCGAACGTATGAAATGGGAAGTTGTGGGTGAACCTGTAGAAATGAAACAGGGAATGAAGGAAGCCGCTTATGATGCTTGCTTGTCGCTTGGTAAAGCGATGGCGGAGAAAATCAAGGGGGGTGAAATGAATATTCCTGAAAAAAAGTGTAAAGAGGCTTGATGATACCGAGCCTCGGCACCAATAAGGCTTTGATGCGTCTAATATCAAATAATCTATTTTAAGCTATATAACAATGAGATTAATTATTCAACCAAATTACGACATGTTGTCGCAATGGGCAGCGCACTATGTGGCTGCTAAGATCAGAAATGCTAACCCTACTGCTGAAAAGCCTTTTGTACTTGGCTTGCCTACAGGTTCGTCTCCTCTTGGCATGTACAGAGCGCTTATCGAGCTTCACAAGAAGGGTATCGTGTCGTTCCAAAACGTGATCACGTTTAATATGGATGAGTATGTAGGTTTGCCACAGGATCACCCTGAAAGCTACTATTCATTTATGTGGAACAACTTCTTTAACCACGTAGATGTGAAACGTGAAAACGTAAACATCCTTAATGGTAACGCTGCTGATCTTGAAGCTGAATGTGCTGCTTACGAGGCTAAAATGAAGGCTGTAGGTGGTGTTGATTTGTTCCTTGGTGGTATTGGTCCTGATGGTCACAT
>DLYT01000003.1:75513-83819 GCA_003447595.1 Porphyromonadaceae bacterium | reverse complement strand
ATTATCGCGAACTCTCGTTTCTTCGATAACGATGTAAACAAGGTTCCTAAGACTTCGGTAACTGTAGGTGTGGGTACTGTACTTGACGCGAAAGAAGTATTGATCATGGTAAATGGTCACAACAAAGCGCGTGCACTTGCTCAGGCTGTACAAGGTTCGGTAAACCAAATGTGGACAATCACTGCGCTTCAATTGCATCCTAAAGGTATCATCGTATGTGATGAGGCTGCTTGCGAAGAGCTTACAGTGGGTATCTACAAATACTTCAAAGATATTGAAGGTGCACACCTTGACCCAGCGTCAATGTTGTAATCTTACATTATATTGAAATACAAAAGGCGTCGTGTACATTGGGTTACACGACGCCTTTTTGCGTATAGGAGGTCTTAGTTTTTGCTTAGAATCGGAGGGATACCTCGCCGTATAGGTAGCGTCCCATGCTGAGATTGCCTTTGTCGACCACTTGTCTGTCAAACAGGTTGCGGGCATTGAAGCTCACGGTAAGTTTGCTGGCAAAGGTGTGCCATAGTTTGAGATCTACGGTACCCATGGCCGATAGTTGCTCTTCGTTGAGATCATCTGTGTATTGCTTGCTGTATTGTACGTAAGCGGTGTTGATATTGACATAGCGATTCCACCAAGTGAAGCCGGCCGATACTTTCGTCTTGGGGACATAAGTCATGTAATGACCGGCAAGGTCGGTCTCTTTTCCGAAGATGCTGGCGGTTCCTTCCTTGATTTTAGCGTGGGTATAGCTAAATCCGGTGAAAAGGTTGAAGTGATCGCTTAGGCTGAAATAAAGATCGGCTTCTGCTCCGAAGATATCTGCTTTGGCCAGATTGGTCTTGCGGAAGAGTGGTCGCTCTTTGTTGCCCATCTGAATGGTTTCGCCGGTGTTGACATTGTAGATAAAGTCGGTGCCCCGGGTGTAATAGATCGATGGCGAAAAGGAGATGAATCGGCAAGGAGCAAGATCGGCTCCCAGTTCGTACGACCATACATGCTCGGGCTTGAGATCGGGATTGGCGATTACTACGCCCCCATTGATGGCTCCGGTGCGGGTCATGTCTTCGAGGGTGCCGGGACGGAAACCACGAGCTACGTTGGCAAAGATGCGGTAGTCGTCGTTGAAGGTGTATTGTACCGACAACTTCGGACTAAAGGCATGCCAGGTTGCATTGGGTAGTTTGCCGGTAAATTGCTCGAATACTTCCGTAACCTTGGTGCCGTCTTCGATAAAGTAGCCACCATTGTACACACGGGCTACGTCGTAACGAAGCGATGGTACGAGTTTGAGTTTGCTGTCGAGTAGTGTAAATTCGTCTTGTACCCAAATGCCAAACTGCATGCTGGTACCTTTGTTGATCACTTTGTCGGTAGCGGTGCGGTACAGATCTCGTCCGTTTACATAGCCGCCTTTGTATTCAGCTCCGGCGCTGAGGATGTTTTGCGAGCCGATTGCTGTGTGCATATTTCCCCAAAGTCCCCAGTCGCGACGCTTGGCATCTACATCAAAGAGGTCTTTGCCTTTGCTTTTATTTTCGGAATAGTCTTCTTGTGCGTAGAATGCGGCAACGTTCCATCCGGTAGTTCCGTTGGTGCCTTTGTAGTGCAAGCGGTAGTTTTGGTCTTTGTAGGTGCTTGCCATATCGAGTTGCCCTTTTTGCGGAGCGTTGAAGTAGTAGCGTTCGCCATTACCTCGTGTTCCTTTATAGAATACACCGGTAGCCTCGATGGATTGATGCTCGGTGATGTTGAATCCAAGTAGTTTGTTGATTCCGAATTCGTTGAGGAAGGATGCGATAGAGCCTTCGTTACGATCGGCTTTAGGGGTTGTATTGTATCCGTTGCTTTTACGGTACATGCCTGAGAGTGTTCCGTATATTCGCCCCAGATTGGTTCCAATCATGCCACTGGAGCCAAAGGTGCCCATTTCTCCCCAAGAGAAGCGGGCCGAACCGTCGAGTTTGCTTACCGGGCGTTTGGTGACAATGTTGATGGTGCCACCCATGGAGTTGCCTCCGTAGAGGGCAGAGAGCGGACCTTTTACAACTTCAATGCGCTCGATGTTGTCCGGATTGATCTGGTTGAGATCCACACTTCCGGTCGATGCTTTGTTTGCCGGAACTCCGTCGATGAGGATGAGGGTACGGCCTTGCTCATTGCCCATGCCGCGAAGTGATACGAGTGATTTCTTTGATAAAAAGCCAAACTCACGGTTGTAGTTGATTCCTGAGATTTGATTCAGGGCATCTCCTGCCGATGGTTGTGGATTGGCTGTGAGGCGAAACGAGGGTAATACCTGAATGCGTTGGGGTATGGCTTTGATCTCTTGTGGTATGCGGGTAGCCGTAACAACGACTTCGTTTACGTTGTATAGTTTTAATGTGTCGGCCTCATTGTTTTGTGCAACAGCTGACGCGGAATAGAGGGTTGTTGCTGTGGCCAGAATAAGTGTAGGGGTGATCGCGATCTTCATTATTTTTTATTTCTCTTTTGACTTTATCTTAAGAACACTTTGGTTTTAAAATAGTTTATATAAATTTACAGCAATGAGGGTGTAACCTTAAACCTCTAAATGGTGTGATTGAAGAATTGACCTAATCTGAAAAACATGAAAATTAAATTTTGGCAAATTGGAGTATTGGCTCTTATTGCATTCACGGCCACAAAGGTGCGAAAGGCTTCGGCCGATTGTGTGCCGGATCATACATTCACGGCAGGTATTGAAGGCCCTGCTACGGATAGTTACGGAAACGTGTATGCGGTAAATTATGGGGTGGATGGTACCATTGGTGTGTTAAGACCTGATGGTTCGCATGGGGTTTTTGTAAAACTTCCCGAAGGTTCTATCGGCAACGGTATCCGGTTTGGAAAAGACGGAACGATGTATGTGGCCGACTATACGCAGCACAATATATTGAAGGTGGATACTGCGTCGAAAGAGGTTTCGGTATTTGTGAACGAACCGCGTATGAATCAGCCCAATGATATTGCAATGGCTCCTAATGGAACAATTTATGCGAGTGATCCTGACTGGAAGAATGAAAAGGGTCAGTTGTGGATGATTACGCCCAATGGTGGTATTGAATTGCTCGAGACCGATATGGGTACTACAAACGGAGTAGAGGTGAGTCCCGATGGTAAGACCTTGTACGTAGGGGAGTCGAACCAGCGCAAAATATGGGAATATCAAATCAATGACAAGGGAATACCCGAGAAGAAGCGATTGTTGATCTCTTTTCCCGATTGCGGACTCGATGGGATGCGCTGCGATGTAGAGGGGAATTTGTATGTTACGCGCTATGATAAAGGTTCTGTTGTGATCTTATCTCCCGACGGTTTGATCTTGGATGAGATTAAACTAAAGGGGTTGAAACCGTCAAATATCACATTTGCCGGAACAGATCGTATGGTTTGCTTCGTAACAATGGCAGACAGAGGTTGTTTTGAAACCTTTGCCGCTTTAAATCCCGGGCGCGAATAATATCTACTTTCTTTTAAGGCATCTCTAAGATATACTCTGAAAAAAGTGGTAAGATGTAATAGCTGATTTCTCCTTCCTCCTGATGTATCCTGGTTGCTGCATCAGAAGGAATAACTACAGGTGGAGATGTCCTTTGCCTTGTCTGATGATTTCAAAGGAGTCGTCGAGGCAGTCTACAACTGTAGATGGGATAATGGCTCCGTAGCCTCCGTCGATAACCATATCGACAATGTTCTCATATTTTTCATCGATTAGTTCCGGATCGGTCGTGTATTCGATCATGTCTCTGTCATCGCGAACGGTCATACTCAATACAGGGTTGCCCAGTTCGTTTACGATCTGACGAATGATGTTGTTGTCGGGTACACGAATACCTACTTCTTTCCGTTGCTTGAAGATCTTTGGGAGTTCGTTGGTAGCGGGAAGAATAAAGGTGAAAGGTCCCGGAAGGTTTTTCTTCATCACTTTGAATGCGGTGTTCGAAACTTTTGCATAATGACTAATATTGGATAAGTCATAACAAATGATGGATAGATTACTTTTGCGTGGATCTACTCCTTTTAGTTTGCATATCTTTTCCACTGCTCTCTGATTGAGGGCATCACAGCCGATAGCGTAAATCGTATCCGTAGGATAAATGATCAATCCGCCATCTCGAAGTATTTCTACGGCTCGAAGTATTTCGCGTTCATTCGGATTGTCTGGATATATTTTAGTCAGCATACACCTGAGTTTTTTCAGAGTAAAAAAATACCTCTTTCTGAACAAGCCAGAAAGAGGTTAAGTTTATTTTTTTGACAAGAATTAGCCGTAAATAACGTTTCCTTCTTCGTCAGTGTATTCTTCCATGCCCTTGCTGTATTGGTTCATGGCACGAAGACTCATACCCATGCTTGAGAAACCACCATCGTTGAATAGGTTCTGCATTGTAACCTTTTTAGTAAGGTCTGAGAACATCGTGATACAGTAGTTTGCACAATCCAATGCATCTGCATTGCCAAGTGGAGACATCTTGTCTGAGAAGTCTAGAAGGTCGTTCATACCTTTTACTCCGCTACCAGCAGTGGTTACTGTTGGTGATTGAGAGATGGTATTGATACGTACTCCTTTTTCGCGACCGTAGATATAACCAAAACTACGAGTGATAGACTCAAGTAGTGATTTAGCATCAGCCATATCGTTGTATCCGAAGAATGTGCGTTGTGCAGCAACGTATGATAGTGCTACTACCGATCCGCCTTCAGAGATTGCATCCATTTTCTTAGCAACTTGTAGCATTTTGTGGAATGATACAGCTGAGATGTCAAGTGTTTTTGACAACATATCGTAATCTAGATCATCGTAAGTACGTTTCTTACGTACGTTTGGCGACATTCCGATTGAGTGAAGTACAAAGTCAATTTTGCCACCCAGTACTTCCATTGATTTTGTGAATACCATTTCCAGGTCTTCTACATTTGTTGCATCAGCAGGAATAACTTCGGCGTTAAGTTTTTCTCCAAGCTCTGAAACTTGACCCATACGTACAGCTACAGGTGTATTTGTAAGGGTGATCATTGCTCCTTCTTCTACAGCTCTTTCAGCAACTTGCCAGGCGATAGACATATCATTCAAGGCTCCGAAAATAATACCTCTTTTGCCTTTCAATAAATTAAAACTCATATCAATTGATTTATATATGTGCGCACAAAAATACAAATAATGTGCAAATCACAAAGGCTATTCTCTAAAATATACTCGTTTAACACGCGGAGATACAGAGGTGAATACTTCGTAAGGGATGGTTTGAAGCTTGTTGGCAATCTTTTCTACCGGATATTCCTTACCAAATATTTCAACAGAATCTCCTTCTGTGGTGTCGACATCGGTAACGTCGATCATGCAGGTGTCCATACAAATATTACCGATAATAGGACATACTTTTCCATTAATATAGACTTCGCCTACACCATTGCTCAAGTGACGATCCATGCCGTCGGCATATCCGATTGGAATGATGGCAATGCGGGAAGGACGGGTCGCGATGCTTTTGCGTCCGTATCCGATGCTTTCTCCTTCTTTTACGTCACGTATCTGAAGAATTGTCGTTTTGAGTGTGCTTACCGTGCGAAGGGTGTTTTCTCCTTGTGCATTGATGCCATACAAACCGATACCCAATCGTGCCATATCGAATTGATAATCTGCAAAGCGTTCTATGCCGGCTGAATTAAGGATGTGCTTGATCACTTTACGACCTAGTCCTTCCTCTATTTCTTGAGCAGCTTTGCTGAACTTTTCGATCTGTTGCATTGTGAATGAGTCTAACTCGGGTGTATCGCTTCCTGCCAGGTGTGAGAATACGGAACGAACAATAACACCATTCTGATTTTTGATGCGTTCGATAACCTCCGGTATTTGCTCCGAATCGAATCCTAGACGTTTCATGCCCGTATCGATCTTTAAATGGATCGGGTAGGAGGTGATTCCTCTACGTTCGGTTTCTTTGATAATGGCATCGAGCAGACGAAGGCTATATACCTCGGGCTCTAGCTGGTTGTTGAAGATGACATTAAAACTGCCAAATTCTGGGTTCATTACGACAATTGGAATGGAGATTCCTTCTTTACGTAATTCGGCACCTTCATCGGCTACGGCTACCGCAAGGTAATCGCAGCGATGGTCTTGGAGCGTTTTGGCCAGTTCGTATGCCCCGGCTCCGTAACCGGAAGCTTTCACCATACACATCAATTTGGTCTCTGGTTTCAGCTTCGATTTATAATGATTGAAGTTATAGACAATGGCGTCAAGATCTACCTCCAGAATGGTTTCGTGCATGCGTTGCTCAAGGCGCTCGGCAATGCGTTCAAAATGGAAGGCTCTGGATCCTTTGATCAAAACAAGTTCATTCTTCAGGTTCTTGATACTTTCCGAATGCAAGAACTCTTCTGTAGTTTGATAAAACTCGGCTTCGATGTGATCAAACAAATCGGCATTGGTTTTGATATTGCGACCGATTCCGATGATTTTATCAACCTTCTTACGGCGTACCAACTCTGCTACTTTCTTGTAGAGGTTCTTTGGCAGCATCCCCGTTTGAAGGATGTCGGAAAGGATCAATGTGCGTTTTCCTCCTAATGGAAGTAAACGGCGCATCTGAAAGTCGAGTGCAATATCGAGTGAGTTAATATCCGAATTGTAGGTGTCGTTGATCAGTGTGCAATTGTTGTTTCCTTGCTTTACTTCCAGGCGCATCGCTACCGGTTCGAGGTTGTGCTGCTCGATGTTGAGACTCTTTGAGCTTGGCTTTAAATACAAGATAAGAGCCAGGCAATGCAGGATGTTCTCGATCGATGCATCGTCTGAGAATGGGAAGGTAAATACCTTGTCGTATCCGACTAATGTGCAGCGGATCGTAGTGGAATTTACACCTTTCTCAATGGATGATATATAAAGGGGTGCGTCTGTGTCTTTTTTTGACCAGCCGATTATTTTATGGGATAAGAATGCGGCATCGAGACAATCGGTGATGAACATGTTGTCAAGATCGCATACGATAGCGTCACAGTTTTTGAATAGCTCGAGTTTCTCAAGACACTTCTCTTTGTAGGATGTGAAGTTTTCTTGGTGAGCTTCTCCTATATTGGTAATGATTCCGATTTTAGGAGCAATAATGGGTTCGAGCTTGCTCATCTCATCCGCTTGAGATATTCCGGCTTCAAATATACCTAAGGTATGTTTCTCGTTGAGTTGCCATACCGACAAGGGGACACCAATTTGGGAGTTATAACTGCGGGGAGAGCGTACGATATTGAAGTCTTGATTCAGCATTTGATACAAGAACTCCTTTACCATGGTTTTTCCGTTACTTCCGGTTATCGCAACCACGGGAATATCAAAGCGATTACGGTGGTAACGTGCCAGTTGTTGTAGGGCTGCAAGGGTGTCTTTAACAACCAAGAAATTGGCATCTTTCATTTCTTCAAATTCGGGATGCATCTCGCTCACTACAAAATTACGTACACGTAATTGGTATAGCTCCGGAATGTATTTATGGCCATCGTTGTTGTTGCTTTTTAAAGCAAAAAACAGCGATTCCTCAGGGAATGATAGGGATCTGCTATCTGTTAAAAGAATTTTTATTTTCGCATCTTTGAGCTCATTGGTCGAAGCTCGAAGTATTTTGGAAACTTCGTGTATTGAATAGTCCATAGTTATAATGATTCTAGCTTCTTTTCTAATGTGTCAACTTCATTTTGAATATCAAAGAAATGAAATTTATTCTGAATCTGTTTCACCTTTAACAAAGTTTGCAGTATGAATTGTTTGTAGCTAGCACTATCCGGACGAAGCGGTCGGTGTGATAGTGCTTTTGCAATTTGTTGCCATTGTGTCATTATATCTAGGGTTTCTTTCGAAAAATAGCATTGAGAGAACTTTTCCCAAATATAATCGACTGCTATGGTTGCCGGATGTGTCATATCGTCGGCAAAGAAACGGTAGTCGCGGAGTTCGTCGAGTACTATTTCGTAGGCCGGGAAATAGAATACGTTGTTATATTCTTTTTGCAGTTGATCTATAGATAATTGTAAAGTTGCTTTGCTTAACTGGTTCTCATGTGCACCGTCTTTGAGGTGTCTGATGGGACTAACGGTGAAGATGATCTTAAGCTGGGGATTTGCTTGCTGTAGGTCTTTGATTAATGCAGACCAAGAGGAGACAATTTCTTCTACAGAAGCTCGGCGTCTGTCAAACGCTTTGGCCGGAAGTTTATGGCAGTTGGAAACGATCTTTCCGTCTTGTTTATTTGAATAGACAAAGGCGGTGCCAAATGTAATCAGCA
>DLYT01000003.1:71192-75177 GCA_003447595.1 Porphyromonadaceae bacterium | reverse complement strand
CTGATAGCATACGGCGAAGGCTCTTTTCGATCGAAAGCGGGTTGTATAGTATGCCGAAAGGATTCATGTCTGTCTTGAATTTGCAATCAATCAGTCTGTTGCCTATGTTTTCGCTAAAACAGGAACCCATAAGGATTAATTTGTCTGTATATGAGATGGAAAGATCTTTTAGAGGAGTCTCTACAATGGTACGAAAGTTCATAGTTGTTGAGATGTTACAATGTAAATTTGAATAACAAAGTTAGACTATCTACAGTTATTTCTTTACATTTGCCAAAAATATTATTCCTGATAATGAGCTTTCTCGAAGACAAGAGTATTTTAAAACATATAGATTCGCCATCAGACTTACGAAACTTAAACGTGGAGCAATTGGAACAAGTGTGTTCTGAGCTAAGACAATATATTCTGGATGTTCTGGCCGAAAACCCCGGACATTTAGGGTCTAGCCTTGGTACAGTTGAACTTACGGTTGCTTTGCATTACGTATTCAATACTCCTGATGACAGAATTGTGTGGGACGTGGGGCATCAAGCCTACGGACATAAGATTCTTACAGGCCGACGTGATCGCTTTCCTACGCTGCGAAAGTTGCATGGGATAAGTGGTTTTCCTCTACCTTCCGAAAGCGAATATGATGCGTTTATAGCAGGGCATGCTTCTACTTCTATTTCTGCAGCATTGGGTATGTCTGTAGCTGCGGAGTTGAAGGGTGAAACAGAGAAGCAAGTGGTTGCGGTGATTGGCGATGGCTCGATGACCGGCGGATTGGCTTTTGAAGGGTTGAACAACGCATCGGCAAATCGAAATAATGTGTTGATTATCCTCAATGATAATAATATGGCAATCGACCAGAATGTAGGTGGATTGAGCCAGTATTTGGTGGATATCACAACTTCTCGTGCATACAATCGTGTGAGACACGATGTGTATACGCAATTGCGTAAATTAAACCTGATCAACGACAAACGTAGAGATGGTATCTTACGTGTAAATAATAGCCTCAAGGCTTTGATAACAGAACAACATAACCTTTTCGAAGGCTTTAATATCCGTTATTTTGGTCCGATAGACGGACATGATGTGAATTATTTGGTGAAGATACTGAATGATATTAAAGACTTTAAAGGGCCGAAAATATTACACATCCGAACTAAAAAAGGGAAAGGATACAAGCCTGCGGAAGATTCTGCAACTGTATGGCACGCTCCAGGTAAGTTTAACATAGAAACTGGAAAAAGAGAGGTTGTAAAGACCGATATGCTTCCTCCGTTGTTTCAAGATGTATTCGGACATACATTGGTCGAACTTGCAAAGTTGGATGAACGTATTGTAGGGGTAACTCCTGCGATGCCTACCGGTTGCTCCATGTCATTTTTAATGAAGGAGATGCCGCATCGAGCATTTGATGTGGGGATTGCCGAAGGGCATGCGATGACTTTCTCTGCCGGAATGGCTAGAGAGAACCTGATTCCTTTTTGCAATATCTATTCTTCGTTTATGCAACGTGCCTACGATCAAATCATTCACGATGTAGCGATGCAAAAGCTGCATGTGGTCATGTGTTTGGATCGCGGAGGTCTTGTGGGTGAAGATGGCGCAACTCATAACGGAGTTTTTGACTTGGCTTATTTGCGTTGCATCCCAAATCTTACGATTGCAGCTCCAATGAATGAGCATCAATTGAGGGATTTGATGTACACGGCTTATAAAGATCAAGACGGTCCGTTTGCGATCCGTTATCCTCGAGGTAGAGGCGTAATGGTGGATTGGCAAAACGAAATGCAATCGATGCCAATTGGCAAAGGTCGTTTGGTTTCAGAAGGAACATCTGATGTAGCCGTGCTTTCGATTGGAGCTATTGGTAATCAGGTGGTAGAAGCTGTTAAGAAAGCAGAAAATTGTGGCGTCTCAGCTTCGCATTATGATATGATATTTGTTAAACCATTAGATGAAGAATTGCTTCATTTGATTGGTAAGAAATACAAACGAATCATTACTGTTGAGAATGGTGTGATTCAAGGAGGTTTTGGAAGTGCTGTGCTTGAATTTATGGCAGATCACGGTTATACGCCGCAAGTAAAGCGAATGGGTATACCAGATCAGTTTATCGAGCATGGAACTGTAAATGAGCAATTGGCATTGTGTCATTTAAGCATTGATGCGATTGCTGAAGAAATTTGCTCTTCTCTTAAATCAGAATAAGAATATTTTTACTGATAGGATGTGCTCTGTACAAGAGTACCAGATGAATCATTTATATGAAAATTCTAATTGCCGGTGCAGGTGAAGTTGGAACTCACCTTGCCAAATTGTTGTCTCAGGAGAATCAGGATATCATCTTGATGGACCCGAGTGAAGAACGACTGAAGGGCTTAAATTCCAATTTGGATATCATGCCGATTGTTGGCAATCCAACCTCATTAAAAGATTTGGGTAATGCAGGTATTGCTAAGGCAGACCTGTTTATTAGTGTTACTCCCGAGGAAACAACCAATATTACGTCTTGTTTATTGGCTGCTAATCTGGGTGCTGCAAAAACAATTGCCCGAATCAACAACTACGAGTACTTGCTACCAAAGAATATGGAGTTTTTCCAGAAGTTGGGCGTAAACTCTTTGATTTATCCGGAAATGCTTGCCGCAAAGGAAATTGTTGCGGCGATCAAGCGTCCATGGGTAAGACAATATTACGAGCTATTTGGAGGAGCACTTATCTTGCTAGGGGTAAAAGTGCGCGATAATGCTTCGATTGTAAACAAAAAGCTTTCAGACCTGACTCAAGGCGATAAGATTTATCACATTGTAGCAATCAAACGCAATAGTGTAACCATAATTCCGCGTGGTGACGATACCGTACAAGCGGGAGATATCGTGTTCTTTACTACTACAAAAGAACACGTAGAAGAAGTAAAGGCTCAAGCGGGCAAAACTACTTCAGCTTCAGATATTAAGAAGATTGTAATCATGGGCGGAAGCCGTATTGCAATGCGTACCTCTCAATATTTACCAGACAATATCCGAGTAAAGATTATTGAATCAAATAAGGAGAAAAGCTATAAGATTGCCGAATATGCAGGACATAATGTATTGATCATTAATGGAGACGGTAGAGATACCGATCTGCTTATTCAAGAAGGGATCAAAGATGCCGGAGCTTTTATAGCACTCACCGAGAATTCGAGTACCAACATCTTAGCGTGTCTTGCGGCCAAGCGCTTTGGCGTGAAGAAAACCGTAGCGAAGGTGGAAAATATAGACTATATTTCACTTGCCGAAAAGCTTGATATCGGTACGATTATCAACAAAAAGCTGATTGCGGCAAGTCACATCTATCAGCACTTGCTCGATGCAGATGTGGGTAACGTAAAGTGTTTGACTTTCGCCAATGCGGATGTTGCGGAGTTGGTTGCACGACCAAATTCTAAAATCACCCGTAAAGCAGTAAGAGATCTACATCTTCCCAAGGATCTTACCTTAGGAGGACTGATACGTGATGGGAAATCGTTGATGATTAATGGGGATACCGTAATTCAACCATACGATCACGTGGTAGTATTCTGTCTGGATACGGCTATGCGAAAAGTAGAAGACTTTTTTAATTGATAAAGGAAGCGTAGCGATATGTGGCAGCTTAATTTTTTATTCATATCAAAAATGCTCGGCTTGATGCTGATCATTGAGACATTCTTTTTGGGTATATCAACCGGTGTTGCGGCTCTATTCAGAGGGGATGATATTATAGCTTTAGGTCTTTCTAGTGTAATTACGCTTGTTTTCGGCTTTATCTTTTACGGGATAGGAGCAAAAGCAAACGATAGAGACTCTGGTAAGAGAGAAGGGTTGATAACAGTATCGCTCACTTGGATTGTGTTCTCTTTGTTCGGAATGCTTCCCTATTTGATCAGTGGTTATATCCCATCCATCACGGATGCTTACTTCGAAACCATGTCTGGTTTTACAACAACGGGAGCAACCATCCTTAC
>DLYT01000003.1:65436-70924 GCA_003447595.1 Porphyromonadaceae bacterium | reverse complement strand
CTCGCTTTGATGCCAATCTTTGGCGGAGGAGCAGCGCAGCTCTTTGATGCAGAAACAACAGGTATATCGCAAGATCGTTTTCTTCCTCGCGTTACGCAGGTTGCAAAGCGTTTGTGGGGAATCTATTTCTTTATTACAGTAGTGCTGGTAGGTATGTTGTGGGCCGGTCCGATGAACTTATACGACTCGGTTTGCCATGCGTTTACAACGATGTCTACGGGTGGTTATTCGACTAAAAATGCAAGTATTGCCCATTGGAACTCTCCTTATATAGAGTATGTCATTACGTTCTTTATGTTTGTGGGAGGGACTAACTTTACACTCTTATACTTCTTGTTTAGTGGTTACTTCAAGAAGCTTTTTGGGGATGAAGAGTTGCGATGGTATTTTTATTTTGTAATCGGAGCTACTGCGATTGTAACGGGCGGATTGTTACTGACAAGTCAATACCCATCGGTTGAAGTGGCTTTTCGAAAATCAATCTTTCAGGTTGTTTCGATTATAACAACTACCGGATTTGCTACGGCCGATTACATTCCGTGGGGGCCGTTCTTCTGGCTTGTGATGCTGTTTTTGATGACAGTGTGCGGCTGTGCCGGTTCTACCTGCGGGGGGATGAAGATGGTTCGTTTTGTAGTACTCGCAAAGAATACGGCAAATGAATTTAAGAAGCAAACGCACCCGAAGGCAATTATTCCGGTTCGTCTCAACCATCATGCCATATCGATGGATACGGTACAAAAGATATTGGCTTTTGTATTCGTGTATATCGGACTGATTTTCCTAAGTAGTATCTTATTGTCTGCTTCAGGAATGGGATTTCCCGAGTCGGTAGGAGGGGCCGTTACTTGCGTAAGTAATACGGGGCCGGCTTTAGGAGAGCTTGGTCCGGTGGGTAACTTCTCGCAGGTACCTATGATCTCCAAATGGTATATGTCCTTTTTAATGCTTGTGGGACGCTTGGAAATCTTCACCGTTCTTACGTTGCTGACTCCGGGATTTTGGAAGCAATAATAATTTTAATAGCATAGAGTTGATTGAAGCTTTGCAGTGAAGCAACTCAAAACAAACGAAGAACAAATCGTCAGGTGCCGACCTGACGATTTGTTCTTCGTTTGTTTTAAATCGTCAGATCGCCATCTGACGATTCGATTCTCGTATACTTTCTTTTTAGAGGCTTATTAGATCTTTACGCGAAGACCCTCGTTGGCCGCAATGGTATTTGGGAATATCTTTTTTGCTTCTTCCAAAAGCGGCTTGATGTCTTCGTATCGTGCCGAATAATGCCCGATCATCAGTTGTTTTACGTTCGCTTTTAGTGCAATTTCGGCAGCTTGTCGGGCTGTAGAGTGAAACGTATCTCTCGCTCGCTTTAATTCTGTATCGGCAAACGTAGCTTCGTGGTACAATAAATCTACTCCTTCAATAATCGGAACGATCTTTTCTGAAAAGGCCGTGTCTGAACAATACGCATAACTTCGAGGCTTCGAAGCCGGTTTGGTCAGCCTGCTGTTGGGAATGATTTCTCCTTCGTTGGTAATGAAATCAGCGCCGCGTTTGATGTTTTGGATTTCTTTGATCGGAACTTGATAGAAGTCGATCATCTCTCGAATCAAGTGTGCTTCTTTCGGCTTCTCTTTAAACAGAAATCCGGTAGAGGGTATCCTGTGTTTGAGAGGTATTGAATATACTTCGACCGATCGGTCTTCGAAGATTAACTCAGAGTCGCCTCCTGCCTTAACCGGATTGATGGTTACCGGATAGGGAAGATCCTTGCAAAAGAAATCAAGTGTGGGTTGAAGAAACTTTTGAATCTCTTCGTGTGCGTGAATAACAAGTTCTCCGTTTCTGCCCAGCAGACCTAGTGTCGAAATCAATCCCGGTAACCCGAAGCAATGATCTCCATGAAGATGAGAGATGAAGATGTGATTGAGTCTGCTAAACTTAATTTTCATCTTTCGCATTTGAAGCTGAGTGCCTTCTCCGCAATCAATCATATACAGTTTATCTCTTAGATTGATGACTTGTGAGGAGGGTTGATGGCGCGTGGTAGGCAGCGCGGAGCCACAACCTAATATATGAAGATCAAAACATTCCATAATACAATATGTTTATTCTTTCTTACAAATGTACAAAATCTTTCTACTCTTGTTTTGATCCTTCTTTTTAAAGACCGAATCAAGGCTTCGTCGTATTATTGGACGAAAAAAGACCTCTTTATGTGAAACTAATTTGACAGGTAGAATACAGTAAATGTGTTGTTAAACATTGTCAATGGTGTTTGCATTCTTAGTTTCTAAAGTATATATTTGTAAAGAAGGAAAGTGTGAGTAAGTTGAATAGCTTAATTGCCTTTTCTCTTGAAAAAGACATTTACAGATTATTTATAGATACCTTAACTAACTTTTTCTTTTTGTTTAAACGGTTAATATGTGAAACGGCTTGGTGCGAACCCCGCCGTTTCTTTTTTTTACCAAACTACAGAATTGTCAATAAAGGAGAAGATCGCTTGATAGGCATGATCGCGTGCTTGCTTGGGCGATAAGATCAGATCGTGCATGCCACCGTCGATACATTCCAGTGTTACTTTATCTCCCAGTTTCTTTCCATACTTTTGAATGTCGTTTACATCAAGGACAATATCTGCGTGCATAAAATCTTCATTCCATTCGTCTGTTTCCTTCAAGCTTTTATCCGAATGCATTACCAAAATAGGAATGTCTAGCTTAAGTCCCTTGTGAATTATGTTTTGCCCTTTGTGAATGGCGCCTATCCAGGCTGCTGTAATGGGAGCGCTCGCTGCCAATTTCCAGTCGGTATTGTAGGTCCATTCTCCATGGTATTGTTTCAGTAAACTTTGGCTGTAGCCACTTGCCGATCCGGGTTTGCCTGCTCCCGAAACAACCAGGTTTGGAAATAGAGGAGAGATCAAGGATACGATTGGTACCATTACAGACTCCATAAATCCTCCAAGGTTCATGTCGAGAAACGGACTGTTCAAAATGAGGGCTTTTACCTCCTTTTGTGGACGGGCATTGAGGTATAAAGGGGTGATCAAGCCTCCGGTGGAGTGAGCCATTAGTATGATTTCTTTGTTACCCTCGCTTTGCATAATGGATAAGGCTGTGTCGATATCTGCAAAGTATTCGGTCAATGACTTTACGTAAAAGCGGGTTTGATTGGGAAGATAAGAGCGTCCGTATTTTCGAAGGTCGAGTGCGTAAAAGTTGAGACCGTGTTTGGTGACGCTATCTCCCAGTTGCGATTGAAAAAAGTAGTCGTTGTAGCCATGAATATATAAGATGGCTTTGTCGGTATGTAGGGTGTCGACTTTCTTGATCAACGTGCACGTTACCTTTCCTTGATAGTCATCGGGCATGTTGATGGTACGGTTCACATAATCATCTCCTAATAGATCTTTGCTGTATTGGGCGCGGACGGTTGTTGCGATCAACAATAATCCGATCAGAAGAATGTGCTTAAGTTGTTTCATATGAGCTTGTTTGTATTGTTTGTTTTATATAGATAAAGTGGAAAAACGTTGTTTTGTTGTTGTAAATGTAGAGTTTTAGATTGAAACTGCCGATATTCTCGTCTTAAAGCCAATAGGATAGCTAGGTGTAAAAAAGGGTTTAAAACTCTGTATAAGAAAGAAATGGTGCAAAGTGTTTGTCTTTTCAGTAAAAATTACTACTTTTGCGCCACGAAACATTTTATTAATCAAATTATAAACGAAGTTTTATGAACAATTACGAAGCCGTTTTCATTTTGACTCCCGTTTTATCTGATGTACAGATGAAGGAAGCGGTAGACAAATTCAAGAGCCTTTTGGTTGAGAAAGGTTCTGAGATCGTAAATGAAGAGAACTGGGGTTTGCGCAAACTAGCTTATCCTATTCAGAAAAAATCGACAGGTTTTTACCAACTAGTAGAATTCAAAGCAGATCCATCTGTTATTGCTGAACTAGAAAAGAACTTCCGTCGTGACGAGCGTGTGATCCGTTTCTTGACTTTCCGTCAAGACAAATATGCTGCTGAATATGCTGCTAAGAGAAGAGGTTTGAAATCACAATCTAAAGAAAACAAGGAGAACTAATCATGGCAAACAACAATCAATCAGAAATCAGATACTTAACTCCTCCTTCAGTAGACGTTAAGAAGAAAAAATATTGCCGTTTCAAAAAGAACGGTATCAAGTATATCGACTACAAAGATCCTGAGTTCTTGAAAAAATTCTTGAACGAGCAAGGTAAAATCCTTCCACGTCGTATCACTGGTACTTCTTTGAAGTTCCAACGTCGTGTAGCTCAAGCAGTGAAAAGAGCACGTCACTTGGCGTTGCTTCCTTATGTAACCGATTTGATGAAATAATTAACGAAGGAGGATAAAGAACATGCAAGTTATTTTGAAAGAAGACGTAGCTAATCTTGGCTACAAAGACGAAGTAGTAACAGTAAAACCTGGCTACGGTCGTAACTATCTTATCCCTCAAGGTAAGGCTATCATCGCTACTCCTTCATCTTTGAAAGTTTTGGCAGAAAACTTGAAACAACGTGCTCACAAATTGGCTAAAATCAAAGCTGATGCACAAGAGCTAGCTGCTAAACTAGAAGGTGTAACTTTGACAATCGGTGCTAAAACTAGCTCTACTGGAACTATCTTCGGTTCAGTTGGTAACATCCAAGTTGCTGAAGCTCTAGAAAAAGCAGGTTTCAACATCGACAGAAAGCTAATCGCTATCAAAGGTTCTGTTAAAGAAGCTGGTAGCTATGTAGCTACTATCAAACTTCACAAAGAAGTTTCTGTAGAAATTCCTTTCGAAGTTGTTGCTGAATAATTTTCAAATTATCAGATATAAAAAAGGCTCTCATTTGAGAGCCTTTTTTTTTGCTCTGTTTAGAGCTAAAAAAAGCGTGCAGTATTTATATTACTGCACGCTTTTTTGTTTGCGATTATAATGTGTAACTGATGGAAGCCCAGAATGCTCTCGCATCACGATTACGATGTATGTATTGTGTTTCTGCTCCGCTAACGAAGGTAGTAGACTCTTCCATGGAGTCAAAGATGTTTTGGATAGATAATGTGATGCACATACGTTGATTCAGTAAATACTGTGACGCACCGGCATTGACACTGTACAGAGAAGAGATGCTTCCTTGAGGAGTCAGTTGTTTGTCTGTATAATATCCGTCAATTTGCAATCGAGTGTTCTTGAAAGGAAGGAAGGTAATTCCTCCTTTTGCGTCTATCGCAAAATCACCTTTACGTTTGCCCCAGCCTTGGCGTTGCCCGTCGATTTCGTAGTGATATCCATTTGTGGTTAGATAAACAAATAATTGTCTGAATGGCTGCCATGAAGCATTGATTTCAATACCTGCACTCTGGGTGTTTGAAGCATTTTCCTTTGTCCAAATAGTTTTGTTGTCTTCTACTTGGGCAATGTCCATAATTCGATTCGATCTATACGCATAATATACAATCGGATTCAG
>DLYT01000003.1:58658-65162 GCA_003447595.1 Porphyromonadaceae bacterium | reverse complement strand
GGATTACCCTTACGTGTAAAGGTTGGATCGCTTGTATCGATGTATGGATTTAAGTCACGAAGCAACGGGCGATTGATGCGCTGTGAGTAACTGACATTCCACGTTGTATTCTTGCTTGAAGAATAGGTAATATTTACTTGAGGAAGCAGTGTGAACAGATGTTTTGTTTCTTCGTGTTGATGTTTTGAGTCTGTTGTGCGACTACTAATATCCCCTTGCAAAGAAATATTCGCGAGGAAGTTTCCTTTCGATAGTTGTGTGCCTATGGATACTAAATGGATATTCGAGTTTAGATCAAACGTATCGCACTTTGCCAGATTAGGCGTCCACTTGTCGTTGACAAGGTTGTATCCATTTGCACGATAGGCATCTCTTTTGAATCTGCCGGTATAGCCTACATAATAGGATAGCAGCGGATTCAAGGCTTGCTCAAATCGAGCTTGTGCAATGTATTGGTGCTTTTCTTGATTGATAAATAACTCTTCTTGGGCAAGAATCTGTTCTGTATCGGGTTTCTTGTTTTTGAAGTAGTTGTCTTCATCGTATGCATAGTTGTCGTAGTTGAAGCCTGCTTGCAGAGAGGCATTCTTTAATTTGGCAAATGTATGTTTCCATTCTGTACCTGCCGACCATGCTTTTTGTTTTTGGCTATTGTCTCGTTGTCGAATCATGTGGTTGGCAACGCTACCGTCTGGCTTCAATTTTTTATTATCGATATTACCTAAACGATCGTAGTTCATATCAAATAAGAGACCGTTAAATACCAATTGGTTGTTAGCATTGATATTAACGCCGGTATTGACATAGCCGAAATTGATATTCGGGTGTGCAGACGCATTGTTGTTTTGGTAAGCAGTACCGGTATTGTTGATCGTCTCTTTTCTAAAAGTACGATGTCTGTATTCGCGCTTGAAGTTGTAGCCTGCGTCAAAGAAGAACTTCTTTGTAGAGATTCCCCCTTTAATATCAGCATTGTAACGCTCATGAGCACCCATTGCACCTGTTAGTTGTAGATACTTCTCTTTTTTGTTTGATGAAAAAGGTCTGAGATTGATAACACCGGAGCCACCATCAACAAAAGTATAGTCGTAGAGATTGTCTCCAGTCTCGATGCTATTTAAAGTAGAAGATGGAAGTAGAATAAGTACATCACCTCTGTTTTCTTCAAATAGGGCTAAAGGTATACCGTTGAAAAGAAGGTTTACATCAGTATTGCCTCTTCTGCGTATATCTCCTTCTATGCCAATATTGACAGAGGGGAGCTGAGCGATGGCTTCAGATGCGTTGAGTCTGTTTATCGAGGGATTATTATCAATAGAAACAGTCTGTGTTGCATATTGGATTGGAGATCTTCTATACGAACCTGTAACTTCAACCTCTTTGAGCCGAAGTGTTTGTATGGAAGTTTGAGAGCTATCTTGTGCAGACTGTGCATACATCGTTTGAATACTTAGTATACAGCTAAATAGGGTTATTGCTTTTCTGTTCATAATTCACTTTTGGTAAAAAAAATAGTCTGTATGCATGCATACAGACTATTTCAATTTTTTGATGCTGAAAATTATTTCTCAGCTGCTGGTGCTGTAGTCGCTGTAGAATCAGCGGCAACTGTTGCTGAATCAGCAACAACTTCTTCTACTACAGTAACTTCTTCCGCTGCTACTGGTGTAGCTTCAACAACAACTTCTTCTGATGATGCAGAATCTGCTTGTTTAGACGAGCAAGAAGCGAAAGAAACAGCTGCTACAACTGCAGCAAATGCAACTAACTTTTTCATTTTGTTTTCTAATTTAAAACGGTAAACGGTCTTTTGTATATTCTAAAATAACGATGCAAATGTATGTATTAAAAGAATATGTTGTACAACAGAAAGTAAATATTTTTTCAAGAATCATATTATTTTCTGTATGCATTTAAACAACAAGAAAAAACCGGTTTAGTTGCAATAAAGATATCTTTTTATGCTTTTCTTCGGTGTTTTTTCAAATTCCGTAGGGAAAAGCTGTATTTCGGCGATGCGTTCGTACGGAGCAACGATTTTATTGAGCTCTGTTTTATTTTCTGTCATCACAGAATTTAAGTCTGATTGTGATAGACCGGCTGCATCCCCGGCTTCGTAATCAGGGTAAACTAAAGCGACCAATTTACCCTTGCGTTCGATTACTAAACTTTCCATCACAAAAGGAAGATTGTTTAGTTTTGCTTCGATCTCTTCAGGGAAGATGTTTTGTCCACTCGCGCTAAGGATCATGGTTTTACTTCTACCTCGAATGTAGATGCGATGGTCTGCATCGATGCGTCCAAGGTCGCCCGTTTTCAACCATCCGTCTTCTGTAAATACATTGCGGGTAGCTTCTTCATTCTTATAATATCCGATCATCACATTTTCTCCACGTACCTGGATCTCTCCAATCTTATTATATGGATCTTCAGAGTCGATGCGAACTTCCATGATTCCTTTCAGAACTTGTCCGCACGAGGTAGGGATGAAGTCATAATAATGATCGTAACTAATTAGCGGGCCACACTCTGTCATTCCGTAACCTACGGTAAATGGGAACTTTATTTTGTGCAGAAACTCTTCAACTTCAGCATTAAGAGCTGCACCACCAATGATCACTTCGCTAAAGTTTCCACCCATAGCCGTGATGAGTTTGTTTCTAATCTTAGCGTAGATCTTGTTTTTGACGATCGGTAAGCTTAGCGCAAACTTAATCGCCGGCTTACTAATAGTTGGGAGTATCGTGTTTTTATAGATCTTCTCAATGATAAGCGGAACGGTAATTACAATATTCGGTTTTACATCAGCAAATGCTTTCAGTAAGATATTAGGGGTTGGAACCTTTCCTAATAAATAAATATGTACTCCGTTTGCTAATGGAAGTAAGAAGTTAAACGCACAACCATAGGCATGGGCAAGTGGCAGGAATGAAAGTGCATGCTGACCACGGTTGAGCAAATCAAGTGTACGTGCATAAGTTACATTTCCCGCAAGGTTATTTGCTGTAAGCATTACCCCCTTGCTAAAACCAGTTGTTCCCGAAGTATAGTTGATCAGCACAAGTTCAGAATTTGGAACTTCTGCATATTGAATATCGTTTTGAGTAAATCCATTCGGATACTTTTGGCAATATAGAGCATCTTTATTGTCAAGAAACGATTGTATAGACTCTTTATCTTTAGTAGCCATTAGTAGCTTGCAGCTCGAAAGCGAGAATGCAGCTTTTAATCCTTCAAACTTTTCTGGATTGAGTGAATCCCAGATTTTGGTACTGGAAAACAATACAACAGACTCAGAGTGATTGATGATGTGCTGTACATCGTGCGGATTAAAGTCTTGAAGAATCGGAACAATTACGGCGCCATAAGTCATAGTTGCCATATAGACAATGCACCAATGGATATTGTCTTTTCCGATGAGCGCGATTTTGTCTCCTTTTTTTACATTCAGATGTTCAAATAGCAAATGGTACTTTGCAATTTCTTGTGCCACACCCTGATAAGTAAGCGTTGTACCCTTACTATAATCGCTAAGTGCAGGCAAATCCCAGTTGGTTTTGAAACTATCTTCGTAAATCTTTATGAAATTCTCTTGTATCATAGCACACTCATGTGAAATTTGTGCAAAAATAGCTACTGAGCGTCAGATAAACAAGGAAAGGACCTATTTTGTCTATCGGATTTACTAACTTTGTATAGTAAATTAGCTTTTCAGATGATTGATCAAAGTGTGTTTGAAAATAAGATTGCAGCCTATTACACATTGGGTTGCAAGTTAAATTTTGCGGAGACCTCCACTATTGGAAAGCTCCTCGAAGAGAATGGTATTCGTCGTGCTCGCAGCGGAGAAAAAGCAGATATTTGTGTTATCAATACCTGCTCCGTGACCGAACTAGCGGATAAAAAGTGCCGACAAGCAATTCGTCGTTACGGAAAGATGCACCCGGGTGCATTGATGGTAGTGACTGGTTGTTATGCCCAATTGAAGCCCGAAGATGTTGCTGATATCGAAGGTGTAGACCTTGTATTAGGAGCAGGACAAAAGCTTGATATTTTACAGTATATAGCAGATTTCAAAAAACAAGAACGTCGCGGTGTCATTGTAACAAGCAAGGCAGCCGATGTGCGTAAATTTGCCCCTTCTTGTTCCAAAGGAGACCGCACCCGCTATTTCCTAAAGGTACAAGATGGTTGTGATTATTATTGTTCTTATTGTACCATTCCATTTGCACGAGGAAGAAGTCGTAATGGAACGGTTGCAGAGTTGGTAGAACAGGCACGTCAAGTAGCCCGTGACGGAGGCAAAGAGATTGTGCTTACCGGTGTCAATATAGGAGACTTTGGTAAAACAACCGGCGATACATTTCTTGATTTGGTGAAAGCATTGGATGAGGTAGAAGGTATCGAAAGATATCGTATCTCTTCGATTGAGCCAAATTTGCTTACAGATGAAATAATCGACTTTGTATCTACATCAAAACGTTTTGCGCCTCACTTCCACATTCCGTTACAATCGGGCAGTGACGAGGTACTACAATTGATGAAACGTAGATACGATACAGCTTTGTTTGCGTCTAAAATCGCGAAAGTAAAAGAGGTGATGCCTCATGCTTTTATTGGTGTGGATGTAATCGTAGGTGTGCGAGGTGAGGTAGATCAGTACTTTGAAGATGCTCGTCGCTTTATCGAGTCTCTAGACATTTCTCAACTTCACGTGTTCACATATTCGGAGCGTCCGGGTACGATGGCCTTGAAGATTGATTATGCTGTAGATCCGAAAACGAAACACGATAGAAGTAAAGCGATCTTAGATATTTCGGACAAGAAATTGAAAGACTTCTATGTTTCGCAACTTGGAACAGAACGTATTGCTCTTATCGAGCATACGAAGAAAGACGGACTTATGCATGGTTTCACTGAAAACTATGTAAAAGTAGAACTTCCTTATGATGCGGCTTTGGTAAACAAAACCTGCAAAGTGAGATTACTCGAGCTGAACGAAGACGGTTCGGCTGTGAAAGTGGAATTACTCTAAATTCTATTTGTAATGAATAAACTGGCATATTGGTCAATTTATATAATGGTGAAGGCAATCGCAGTATTGCCTTTTTCCATTTTATATTTGTTGTCTGATCTTCTTTATCTTTTAGTTTATAAAGTGATCGGATATAGAAAAAAAGTTGTTTCAGCTAACTTAAGAAACTCTTTTCCTGAAAAGACAAGCGACGAGCTGAAAGAGATTGAACGAAAGTTTTATCATCATTTTTGCGACTATCTTGTCGAAAGCTTCAAGCTATTTCATATTTCGGATGAAGAGATCATGAAGCGTGCAAAAATAAACAATAAGGAACTGTTGTTTGATTTGGTAGAAAAGAATCCCGGCCCCGTATTGATGTATATCGGTCACTATGGAAACTGGGAATGGTTTACTGCAAGCTCCTTGTTTTTTGGAGATAAGCTAGCTTCCTATCAGATCTATCGCAAGATCAAATCGAAGCCTATCGATCAACTATTCATAAACTTGAGAGAAAGCTTCGGAGCATTGGGTATTGAGAAAAACGATACCTTGAGAGCCATGATACGTCTCAAAAAAGAAAAGATCAGATCACAGGTTGCTTTTTTGACCGATCAAACACCTTCAAAAGCCAATATTCACTATTGGACAACATTCTTAAATCAAGACTCGGCGGTGCTTACCGGCGCTGAAAAGATTGCAGAAAAGTTAGATTTAGCGGTTGTGTATGCGGATGTGCGAAAGGTGAAGCGCGGCCATTATGAAGCAGATCTTCAATTAATAACTGCCAATGCAAAAGGAGCTCCCGAGTTTTCGATCACAGAAGAATACATACGAAGAATGGAGAAAACAATTCTTCGAGATCCGGCATATTGGCTATGGTCGCACAAGCGCTGGAAGCATAAAAGAGAATCCTAATACCTTATGAATAAAAAAGTCTCTGTCGTAATTCTAAACTGGAATGGCCGTAAATGGCTAGAGCAGTTCTTGCCTTCTGTAATTCGGAACTCCCCCGAGCAAATCGCACAAATCGTAGTGGCCGATAATGGTTCGACTGATGATTCACTCGAATATGTCAGTACACATTATCAGCAGGTCTTGTTAATAAAACTCGACAAGAACTATGGTTTTGCAGGAGGATATAATAGAGCGATCGCTCAGATTCAAACACCCTATACAGTTCTACTCAATTCTGATGTAGAGGTTACTCCCGGTTGGCTCGATGCACCGCTTCAAGCACTTGAAAAGAATGAGCATGTTGCAGCGGTGCAGCCTAAGCTATTGGCATATCGGCACAATAATTTGTTTGAATATGCAGGAGCAGCTGGTGGTTTTCTCGATAAATATGGTTTCCCTTTTTGCAGAGGTCGCGTATTAGAAACCATCGAAGCCGATAAAGGTCAGTATAATCAGCCTTGTGAGGTTTTGTGGGCTTCCGGTGCCGCACTGTTTATCAGAACCGCTTTGTATCGAAACTGTGGAGGATTAGA
>DLYT01000003.1:40204-58370 GCA_003447595.1 Porphyromonadaceae bacterium | reverse complement strand
TACCATGTAGGAGGAGGGACGTTGGAGATGGAACATCCTCACAAAACGTATCTCAACATGCGAAACAACTTGTTGATGATTTACAAAAACATAGATCGAAGCGCATTGCAAAAGGTTATGTTTGTCAGATTTATATTTGACTATCTGATTGCTCTACGCTTTGTATTGAAAGGATATTGGCCCAATGCAAAAGCTGTATTTAGGGCACGACGCGATTTTCATAAAGCTCGAAAACAATACAAAGATTTTATCTCGAAGCATTCTGTAAACAGACAAAACACTGATGGTGTCATATTAGACAAAAGTATAGTGATTGAGTCGATGTGGAAAGGCAAAACTACGTTTTCACAATTGATGAATACCATACCCTTGAGGGATGATAAATAATAGAAATAAAAAAGCTGTCTCAGAAAAGTGAGACAGCTTTTTTTTTATGCAAAGCGAAGTAAATCCAATATAGAGTGAATTTGTCTGAATTTCGGATTACCAACCGGAGCGTCGGCAATTTCATGTATCCATACCGATTCATGAGGAATATAAACGGCTTTAGCACCGCTGCGAAGAACCGGTAAAATGTCCGATTTGATAGAATTACCTACCATCATAAATTGATTGGGGCGGATATCTAAGTGTTTAATAACCTTCGTGTATTCAGTTTCTGTTTTATGACTAACTATTTCTACATGGTGAAAAAACGGTTTCAAACCAGATCGCTGGAGCTTCAATTCTTGGTCGAGCAAGTCTCCTTTTGTTACCACAATTAGTTTGTAGTTTCCGGCTAGTCGTTCGAGTACCCCTCTTACAAAAGGTAGAAGTACAACCGGTTTTTCGAGCTGCTCTCTTCCGATTTCCATGATCTGATTAATTACATCGGCCTTTACTTTGTTTTTGCTTATTTGCAAAGCGGTTTCAATCATTGAGAGTGTAAACGATTTTACACCGTACCCAAACAAAGGGATATTGATCGTCTCTATATTATAGAGTTTCTTCTCAATCTCTTTTGCCGGAGCATAGTCTTTTAGAAGTTCAAAAAACTTCTTTTCCGATTCTCGGAAGTAGATTTCATTTTCCCATAGTGTGTCATCTGCGTCAAATCCAATTACTTTAATTCGTTTCATATTTATTTATTGTGTCGAAATATTGAAAATACTTTGTAAAATAGGTCGGAGTCCACTAAAGAAGAACTCAACTGCAATAACCATTACAATAAGCCCCATCAAACGCATTAATACATTATTACCGGTTTCACCCAAGAACTTGATGATGGTTGATGAGCTTCTCAGAATAAAATAGCAAAAAAACAAAACCAGAGAAATACAGACAATCAATGTGATTTTAAGCCATACTGTTGTTGCTGCTTCCATTAATACAATTGAGTTTGTTATGGCTCCCGGTCCACATATAAGTGGGATTGCTAATGGGGTAACAGATATATCATTCGAATAACTTTTGATTTCAGACTCACTCACCTTAACCTTTGTGATACGAGCTTGTAGCATATCCATACCGATGGTAAAGAAGATGATACCTCCGGCTACACGAAAACTGTCTACTGAGATTCCAAAGAATTTGAACAGAAGTTGTCCTGAGAAAGCGAAAACTAAAAGTGTTACAAAGGCAACGATACAAGCCTTTTTAGCTATACGTTGGCGGTCGGTGTCGTTGAGTTCCATAGTCATTGTCATGAATATAGGCATGGTTCCCAACGGATTGGTCAGCGTGAAAAATGATGTAAGGCACAAGAGTGCGAAAGATAGAATTTCGTTCATATATATCATTAATTAATGTGTTTGTGATCGAAGGCTTTACAAAATAAAGCTATGTTTACTAAAACACAAGAGAACAGACTATTTATTGATCTTTTATGAAATATTTTTTGAAAATGGTGATTGATACTCTTATGAGTGGTGGTTGTGGCTTAAAAAAAAGGACTAAATGATCACGAGTTGAGTATTTAGTCCTTCTTTTTTTATGCTATAAAATAGATATGGGTAATAGGCAATATTATTCTTCCCAAACAAGATAAGCAGAAACTAACCAGTGGTTTAGTTTGTCTCCATCGATAGCTTGTGCTTCCGGAATGCTAAACTTAATCACGTGGTTACCGGCAGTGATATCTGCAAGTTCTACTTCTTCAGGAACAACATCTGAACCCGGACACCAGTTGGAACGAGAAAGGTCTGAAGATGCAATCGCTTCTTCAATTTTCTTTTCTGCATAACCTCCTTTTTTGCTGTCGATATACGAAGCGGTGCGTTCACGCAACCAAACTCCCGATGTTGGATTGAAACGACGGAACGATGCACAGTCTTTTCTCCATGGAGTAAACTTCAAAACTTCGTTGCCATCGATAGAAACGATGTTTTCTTTCTCAACGAATTCATCTCCGCCAGAGTGACCACCGTGACCGGTAACGATATATTTAAGTTTTACATTCTTAGCGTTTGCAGGAATGGTAAAAGGAACTTCTATATCTTTGTCGGCAAAAATACCCGGATATTGTTGACCTACGTAGTATACAGTATTAATAAGAGGCTCTACATGTGTATCTTTCATCGCATATGTAGGAGCAGGGTTTTCTTCAAAATCGAGTGTAAGACCGGCAACATATCCGTCAGGATGCCATGTGTCGATAAATACACCTACCCAAGCTGAATCTTCAAGACATGAGTAAAGGTCTGTAATATCTTGTGTCCACTCTACTTTCTCTGCCCATCCGTCTACATATACAGGCATACGTTTTGGGTAGCTGGCAGTATCGCGGCTATAGTGTCCTACACCAAAAGGAGTCATGAAACGCATCAATTCTACAGTAGGTAGATAATCTTGTCCGGGAACAATGCCTGAAAGATTCTCAAGTTTAGTAGAATCAATTGCAGGGTATTGAGCAATACCTTGAGCAATTTTCATCAAGTTGATTGCAGATTGATTTGGAATAATAAATGCTGATCCTGACTTGTCCCAACGGTCGCCATTTGATGCAACAGTAACGGTTGCTTTTACTTTAACGTCACGTTCGTAATCAGGGATAAGTATTTTCTTCATAATGATACGTCCGTTCACAAGACGTACAATGTCTGTTGTATCCGATGTGTTAAATCCTTGTGGATACTTATCAGGATTGAAAGATACAACTTCGTTGTTGAATACTTCAACAGAAACGTCACCCATTGATGGTAACTCTTTAGGAGCGCATGAAGTGCTTACAATTGCCAACACGCAAGCAATTGTAGAAAAGATTTTTTTCATTGATATAGTGCTTTTTGTATATTTAATGTAATTCATTGCTGTATATTATAAAATAATTGCAAATGTAGTCAAATAAGATCAAAATACAAGAAGTTGTAGGTAGGTTGAGAAGTGTTCATTCGGAATTAGAGTCGATCTGAATAAATCGTGATATAGAAACAAAAAAAACCAAGCTTACTTTTTTGAAAAAGCATGCTTGGTTTTTGGAAAAACCTCTAATGGTTTTCAGAAAAACGATGCATGCTTTTCTGAGCAACTATTAGGCGATTTTATTGATTCGATTCTTACGTATACAAACACACGTTTGAGATGTCTTTATAGACTAAGAGTCTTTTGAAATTCAACAAGGTTATTGTTGATTAGAAAGGATAGGACAGAAGTAGTTTGTGAAACACAACGCTACTAGTGCAGTACCATATTCTTTCTCTGGAACGAAGGTTTTTGTCATCAGCTTTGTTTCTCCGATTACGTAATCCTCTTCGAATCCATTTACGTAAAGCTCGTTTAAACTTGCACGAAGCATTTCTTCAATTTCTTCAATGGTGTAATTCCCATTATGTTCGCAAACTAAACCACCGTATCTTTCACCGGTGTTGCGGTTGATTAACCATCCATAGATAATACCAGCCGTTGCTCTTTCTCCTTTGCGAGAGTGTGCTACTGCCATGATCGACTCCATTACTTCACCATGCACATATGTGGCAGGTCTTTCGATCAGGTTGGCAATTCCCGGTAATATAGAAGAGTAAGTCATAATATTTGCTTTCTCTATACCGGCTTCTCTCAATGCTAAATGGTAAGAACCTGCGTGAATGGTAATGTCGCTTTCGCCAACTCCATCGGTAATGAAATAATCTTTAGGAATTCTATTACCAATCACTACACCTTGCATTTGCGGTGTTGTAGCCTTGTTTGCGCCACAAAGCTCATCATTAAGGAACTGATTTGTCATTTTCTCTACGTAAAAATCATAAAATAATAATTATTGTTACTTAGCTTCTGCCGCTTGCAGAAGTTTCCTTTTTCAGGGTTAATGTAAAAAGGAGCGCAAATGTAGAGATTTTTTTTGTATTTTATTGATGTGTAATCTCTATAAAAATACAAAAACAGGGTATTTTAGAGTATATTTCTACTATATAATTTAGAATGAATGCTCTACAATAATGGCAACATGATCAAGCTCGGCTACGAACGGAGGGTTTACCTTAGCAAGCTTTAGCTCAACAGACATGATCGTAGGAAATGTATCTTTGAGCGCGAAGATAATTCGTCCGGCTACTCGCTCTAATAGTTTAGAGGGAATACTCATCTCTTGCTTAACGACTTCATAGATTTGTGCATAATTGAGCGTGTCTTCTAGCTTATCGCTAAGCATGGCTTCATAGATATCTACTCCCAGCTTTAGATCTACGGTGAAGGTATTTCCTACAATTCGCTCTTGTTCAAATACGCCATGGTGCGCATAGAAGGTTATGTTTTTAAGTTCAATCCATTGTTTCATACTGTTGATTTCCTTTTAGTTGTAAAAATCGATTATTCAGTTTAATTATCTCGATGCAAAACTAGATAAATATGGAGAGTTTTGAAAATTCCTATTACATTTGCAAAAATCGAATTCGAACGATTTGAAACGAATTTAGATAATTTCTGATTCTTAATAAAGCTATGACCTATGAAGTTTAGAGATAATAATTCGGTGGGCGCATCACATAATACGCTTTCTTTAGGAACTGTTGTGAAAGGAGACTTGGTGACAGATAGTGACTTTCGTCTTGATGGTATCGTAGAAGGAAATATCCAGTGCGGAGGTAAAATCGTATTGGGTCAGAAAGGGAAAGTAGTGGGCAATATCGATTGTGAAAGTGCCGAAATACATGGAGAGGTAAAAGGAAATATATTTGTCAAGTCTCGTTTGACTATCAAAGCCGGGTCTGTCATTGAAGGCGATCTTGTGGCCGATAGTCTGGAGATTGAAAACAACGCAAATTTCAATGGAAACTGTAAAATGACTTTTACTGCTAAAAGTGAGCAGAAGTAAGTTATCAACATTCGATTGTTAATAACGAAGCCCTCTAGTCGGTAATCTACATACGACTAGAGGGCTTTGTCTGTTTTTTATCGATCAGATTGTAGAATCATTTTCCGTAATTTCGCGTTAAACTGTTCTGAGTTGATCAGCTCTTCAATCGTAATATGCGTCCGATAATTCCAATAATGGTGAGGATTGTCGGGGAAGTTGATCTGCTCCTTACTGATATCTTCATTGCGAAGCTGTTCGCTCATGGATATCAGGTCTTGAAATGGAAAAACAGCCCACATGCTATTGCCATCGAAGTTGTGAGCAAGAATCAAACGACAAATTTCAGGAGTGCATTCTTCGGGAGCATCTCCTTCAATCTTTAAGATTTGATTATAGTAGCGCTGTCTTCTTTCAGGATCTTCTTTCCACCAGTTGCGAATTGGAGGCATGTCGTGTGTTGATGTTGTACAGACCGAATAGTAAGGCATGGTAGTTGGGTCGGAAAACTCTACTTTCGACATCTTGGGCATTCGCTCCAATTCTAACGAAAGTATTTGCAGTTTACGCATTACATCCGGTACCGAATCGGGAATCATACCTAGGTCTTCACCGCAAACAAGCATATTTGTTGCCGATATAATCGGGGAGAGTTGCTTGTTCGCATTTTCTTTCCAGAATTCATTGTGACGTCTGTAAAAGAAGTCCCAATAGAGTTGATCGAAAGCAAACTTGTCTGGATTTCCAAGCTCATCATACATATATGTTTGAGAAGCTAGAATGCGTGGATGAAAAAGGGTTCGCTCTACAGAGTCTCTAACAAACAATACTTCATTACTGATTGTCATCAAACCTTGAGCTATGCGTTTGGCTGAAACTCCTTGCTTGCCACTGAATAAACTTTTAATCTTTCGTTGCGTATTACATTCGGTACTAAGCTTCCAGTATTCTTTGTCTGACGATGGGACAAGGTACTCTTTCTTTACTTTAGAAACATCAGATCCAAATAATTGGTGTAGGTATTTCTCATGTATTCGAGGTGTTGTATACTTCTCGATCTCCATCTTAAATCCGGCATCATTGATCTCTTTTGAGGAAAGAGGTAGAGATGGGACAAAATGACCACATATACCTTGTATATAGTTGATTGGGATTTCCCAGATTCGGAAGAAGCCTAATATATGGTCGATGCGATATGCTTCGAAATATTGTGACATGTGTAACAAGCGTTGTTGCCACCAGGCATAATTGTCTTTTTGCATCTCTGGCCAGTTGTAGGTTGGGAATCCCCAATTCTGACCGTTTGCTGCAAACTCATCAGGTGGTGCTCCGGCTTGTCCGTTGAGGTTGAATAATTCCGGATTGCACCATACATCACAACCTTGGCGACTTACTCCAATTGGGATATCCCCTTTGAGTACAATATTAAGTTCTTTGGCATGTTGCGATGCCGCGAGTAATTGTTTGTGTAGTTCGTATTGAACAAAATAGATGTAGTTGAAAAAAGACTCGGCTTCAGGTTCATCTTGTACAAGGAGTAAGATTGACTCTTTGTTGTACTCCGCATATTTTTTCCATTTTTTTGTTTCTGAAGAGGAATATTTCTCCCCGAAATACATGTAGGCTGCATAAGGAAAGAGCCAAGAGCTATTGTTGTTGATGAAATCAATAAACGCTCTTGCTTCAAAATATTTCTTGTCAAGCTCATCAAATATGAGTTTGAGGTATTTCTGTTTTGCCTTGTTGACAGCTTCATAGTCTACTGCGTCTAGCTTATTGAGTTTTTGTCGAAGTTCTTCAAAGTAACGGGTTTTGCTTTCCAACTTTAAAGAAGGGAGTTGTTTTAAATCGCAATAGATTGGGTGTAATGCAAAGACTGAGTTTGCATTATAGGGATATGAATCGGTCCAAGTGTGCGTAATGGAGGTGTCATTGATTGGAAGAATCTGAATCATTGAGAGCTTGCATGAGGTAGCCCATGTGCATAGTTTCTTTAAGTCGCCAAAGTCTCCGATTCCAAAACTTTCTTCCGAGCGAATCGAGAATAGGGGGAGTACAATTCCTGCACCTTTCCACTCTTTCTGATTTTCTTGGAATATAAGTCCGGATACGATGGTAAGCTCTTCGTAAGGAGATGGAGTTAGATCCATGATTCTGTTATCGCCTGTTTCCCAGTAGGCGATTTCGTTGGTTTGATTGTTTAGAATAGCAAATTTATATTCGAAAGGGAATTGTAAACTTTCAGTGTCAAAAGTGATGCGCCATTCTCCATTACCCCAATACGATAACTTCTGAGCTTCGTTCGGAGCCCAGTTGCCTAGTTCAGGGATATTGCCACTAATTACGACTGTTTCGTCTTTACGCGTTTTCGGAGCCCAGATCTTGAAGCGAAATTGCTTATTGGTGAATAGTGCTTTTTGATTGTTGCTTTTATTGTGTGTAAATAGAGCATCCGTAAATGCCGATGAATATAGTGGAAGGTTGGATGGCTTTTGTTGCCAGTGGTCATACATTGAGATTGCAGGAGTTTCGCTGCTGATTCCGATTCGATGGTTTATATTCCATTCTTCAAGGATGCATGCTCTGTTTGCGCTTACAAAGTATCTGTACTCGAACTGTTGGATATCTGAAGACAGTTCAACAGTTGTACTCCATTTTCCGTCTTCCTCGTACGTAAGTGGAATTGCAGAGGCTTTATTCCATTTGCCTAATTCGGGGATAGAGCCGTAGATGTATAGTTGTTGTCCCCATATCGTGTTGAAGTGAATGTGAAATGTAGCTTTCATATCATATGTGGTTTAAGACCGTCTAATATAAAAAAATGCGAGTATAAAACTCGCATTTCTTATTATTCTAACATTTCTTATACTTCAAATGTTTTATCCGCATTTAGAAGCTCCACAGCTGGTGCAAATAAGACAGCCTTCTTGATAGATCAAGGCTTCGTTTCCGCAGCTTGGGCATTTTTGACCTTTCGCTTCTAAGCCGTTAGGTAAGTATTTCTTTAATGCTCTTTCAACACCATTTTTCCAAGTGTTGATCGATTCACTGTCGAGTTCCAAACCTTGTACCAGTTTGATTACTTGATCAATTGGCATTCCGTAGCGAAGTACTCCAGAGATTAGTTTTGCATAATTCCAGAATTCCGGGTCAAACTTACCATCAAGTCCTTCAAGTGTCATTTTGAAACCTTTCTTGTTCTTGAATTGGAAGTCGTAATGTTTTGTTCCGTCTTCGCGGTACAATTTCAGAATTGTTCCTTTGGTTACATTCTTCGGAAGCATCAAGCCTTCATCATCATCGGCAATACCGGTAAAGATCTCGTAAGGTCTACCGTTGAGGATGCCAATAAATGCGATCCACTTTTCCTTGTTGTTTTGGAAACGAACCACTTCAGCTTCAAGTTCACGCGGACGTTTGTAAACCACTACCGGAGGTTCTGGACAATTGCAGTCGTCCTTTTTCTTTTTAGAGGTATTGTCTGTTGCAACCAATACACCTGAGCGAGAACCGTCACGATAAACAGTACATCCTTTACATCCGCATTTCCATGCTTCTTCGTAAAGGGTTTTAACCAAGTCTTCCGAAACATCGTTTGGTAAATTGATGGTTACGCTGATCGAGTGGTCAACCCATTTTTGGATGCGACCTTGCATACGAACCTTTTGTAACCAGTCTACATCATTTGATGTTGCTTTATAGTAAGGAGAATGTTTGACTAGTTCGTCAATTTCTTCTTGCGAATAATTTTTTGTTGTTGAGATGTTGTTGACTCTCATCCATTCCATAAACTTAGGGTGGAATACGATGAATTCTTCAAAAGCATCTCCAGTTTCATCCACAAAGTCAACACGTACCGCAGCATCGTTCGGATTTACTTTGCGTCTACGCTTGTATACAGGTAAGAAAACCGGTTCGATACCAGATGTTGTTTGAGTCATCAAACTAGTAGTTCCTGTAGGAGCAATTGTAAGACAAGCGATATTTCTACGTCCATACTTTTGCATCTGTTCAAACAAATCTGCATCTGCTTCTTTCAATCGGTTGATAAACGGATTGTTTTCTTCTCGCTTAGCATCGTAGATTTCAAATGCACCTCTTTCCTTTGCCATTTCAACAGACGCTCTATAGGCTGCAAGTGCCAATGTCTTATGAATGTTTTCAGAAAATTCGGTAGCTTCTTCAGTGCCGTATCGAAGGCCCATTGCAGCAAGCATATCGCCTTCAGCAGTGATGCCTACACCGGTACGACGGCCTTGTAGCGTTTTTGTTTTAATTTTCTCCCATAAATGTCTTTCGGTTTGTTTTACCTCTTCACTTTCTGGGTCTGTATTTATTTTGTCGAGGATGCGCTCGATTTTCTCAGTTTCAAGATCAATGATGTCATCCATGATGCGCTGAGCAATGGCAACATGCTGTTTGAATAAGTCATAGTTGAAGGTCGCATTTTCAGTAAATGGATTTTCAACATACGAATAAAGGTTGATTGCTAACAAGCGGCAGCTATCATACGGACACAATGGAATCTCCCCACATGGGTTTGTAGATACGGTTTTAAAACCAAGGTCTGCATAGCAATCAGGAACAGATTCTTTGATGATTGTATCCCAAAATAAAACTCCTGGTTCAGCAGAACGCCATGCATTATGAATAATCTTACGCCACAAATCAGAGGCTTTGATTTCTTTTTTATACGAAGGGTCTGTTGATTCAATTGGGTATTGTTGCTGATATTGTGTATCATCAATAGCAGCTTTCATAAACTCGTCGTCTAGTTTTACAGAAACATTAGCTCCTGTAACTTTCCCTTCAGTCATTTTAGCATCAATGAATGATTCCGAGTCTGGGTGCTTGATTGATACACTTAGCATCAAAGCCCCACGACGTCCGTCTTGAGCTACTTCACGGGTAGAGTTTGAGTAGCGCTCCATAAATGGAACGAGTCCTGTAGAAGTAAGGGCCGAGTTTTTAACGGGTGACCCTTTTGGTCTGATGTGTGATAGGTCGTGACCTACACCACCACGTCTTTTCATAAGTTGTACTTGCTCCTCATCAATGCGGATAATCGCACCATATGAGTCAGCTTGACCATCAAGGCCAATTACAAAGCAATTAGATAAAGAAGCAATTTGGAAATCGTTGCCAATTCCAGTCATAGGGCTACCTTGTGGCACGATGTACTTGAAGTGGTCTAATAAATCGAAAAGTTCTTTTTCACTTAACGGATTAGGATACTTCTTTTCAACTCTGGCAATTTCAGTAGCTAGGCGAGTATGCATGTCAGCTGGCGACTGTTCGTAAATGTTGCCGAAAGCGTCTTTTAAAGCATATTTGTTAACCCAAACTTTTGCAGCCAACTCATCGCCTTCAAAATATGAAAGAGCAGCCTTGTATGCTTCGTCAAATGTGTAAATTCTTTTAGTCACGATTTGAAATTATTATGGTTCAAATTACTAATAAAAAGGTTCGAAGTAGAGATGTTGTTTTTGGTAGTGCAAGTTTAGAAAGACTTTAGATTCTTGCCAAATATATAACATTAAAAAATCCCTTTTGTTGAAAAGTTTTCCAGTAAATGTGTTTAATGTGTTGATTATTTGCGTTTTGATGTTTTCGCGGGTGTTGAAAAGTTTTCCAAAAAGAAAACTGTGCTATATTGATGGTGTTTAGTTTTTATTTTTATATTTGCCAAAAATATAAGCTATGGATAGTATATTTCAAACAAGAAGATCGATCCGTAAATATAGTAATAAAGCGGTTTCGGACGAATTATTAAGAGAGCTTATTTCCGATGCTTCTCGTTGTTCTACTACTGGAAATATGCAGCTTTATAGCGTGGTTGTAACGCGAAGTGAAGAGGGAAAAAATGCCTTGTCTCCCTTACATTTTAATCAGCCGATGATAAAAGCTGCTCCGGTTGTTCTTACAATATGTGCCGATTATAATCGTTTTGCACATTGGTGTGAACAGCGTAATGCGGATCCGGGATGTTCTAATTTTCATTCTTTTCTTGTCGCAGCAATGGATGCGCTACTGTTTGCTCAGACATTATGTATGGCTGCAGAATCAAGAGATATGGGGATTTGCTATATTGGGACAACGACCTATACTGTTGATAAGATAATTGAATTATTAAAACTGCCACGTTTGGTCGTTCCTTTAGCAACGATTACATTAGGCTATCCAGAGGTTGTGCCACAACAGCCGGATCGTCTTTCTATCGATGCGATTATGCATGATGAGGTTTATACAGACTATTCGGTTGCCGATATCGATCGCATTTATAAAGAGAAGGAGGAGCTTGACGAAAATATTAGGTTTGTGGCTGAAAATAATAAAACAACATTAGCTCAAGTATATTCAGAAGTAAGATATACAAGAGAGGCAAATGAGCGAGTTTCTCAACTTTTAGAAAAAGTATTGAAGCAGCAAGGATATTTCTGAAAATGAAAAAGGGCTTATCGTGAAGTGGTTCACATAAGCCCTTATATATTCTTATTATGCTTTTAGCATACCTTCTATTTTTTCAACGGTAGCTTTGAAGCTCTTGTTTGTTTCGATTTGATCTTTAACTGTTTTACAAGCGTGTAGAACAGTAGCATGATTCTTTTTACCGATAACTTTACCGATATGGGAGAAAGATAGGTCTGTAAGCTTTTTCGCTAAATACATCGTTATTTGGCGAGCTTGTACGATCTCTCGTTTACGAGAGGCCGTTTGAAGAATAGATGTGTCTATTTGGAAATATTCGCAAACTACTTTTTGAATCAAGTCGATATTAATTTGCTTCTTTTCTAGACGAACTGCTTGGCTTACAACGCGTTTTGTTAATGATAAATCAATTTCTTTATTATGAATGAGTGAATTAGCCATCAATGAAACGAGTACACCTTCGAGATCTCGAACGTTTTCTGTTACATTTTCGGCAATAAATTCCGAAACATCATCATTGATAATTAAGCCGTCATGAGAAATCTTATTATTTAAGATCTTTTTTCTCAACTCGTAATCGGGACGTTGTAGTTCTGCTGTAAGTCCCCATTTTAGACGGGTAATCAAGCGTTCTTCCATCCCTTGTAAATCAATCGGAGGCTTGTCTGATGTTAGAACAAGTTGTTTGCCTAGTTGATGTAAATGGTTGAAGATATGGAAGAATGTATTTTGGGTTTTATCCATCCCAATCAATTCTTGGATATCATCCATTAGTAAAACATCAATGTTTTGGTAGAAGTTGATGAAGTCATTTGTCGTGTTTTTGCGCGCAGCATCAGTAAACTGAACACGGAATAAGTGAGCAGATACGTATAAAACACGTTTTTCCGGATTGATCTCTTTGATACGTGTTCCAATGGCATGACAAAGGTGTGTCTTGCCAACCCCAGATGGACCAAATATAAAAAGAGGATTAAAGGATGTTTTACCTGGATTTTGAGAAACTGCTTCTCCGGCTGTACGTGCAAGTTTATTGCTAAATCCTTCGAAATAATTATGGAAATTATATTTGGGATTTAACTGTGGATCCAACTCTGGAACAGGTCTTCTGACAAATGGATTCTGTTGGTTTACAGGAGCTTCTTTTATCGGTTTTACTGTTGTGTTTGCTGTAGAAGTAGGAGCAGGAGCTGTCTCTTGTGCTGGATAGTCTACTGTGAGTTTTGCACTGTTATCAACAAGGATACGATAGTTTAAAATAGTACCTGGTCCCATAACTCTGTGCAAAGTCATGCGAAGGATATCTACATACTTATCTTCCAAGTACTCATAGAAAAACTGACTGGGTACTTGTATTGTGAATTTGTGATCCTCATATTTAAGAGGAACAATAGGCATAAACCACGTATTAAATGCTGCTTCCGTTACCATTTCTTTGATGACGGCAAGGCAGCATCGCCACATGTGTGTGTGATCCGCTTGCATTTGAAAAATAATTTACCGATAAAACACTTCTACTACTTCTTAGTTACAAAGTTTGCAATTAATTTCGGAATAAAAAAATAGATAGGATTTGGAGTGTAACTCCATTTCTTAGTAGATAGTTTATTATGAATGATTTAAGGTGTCGATGTTTTAGAGCATTTGTTCCTTATTTGCAAAATTTATTTTTAAGCTGCTGATAGATTAAAGTTAACCATACCATATTAACACCATATATATCTATAATATGAATGATTATAGATATATATGGTATGAATTGTAAAGTTTAGAATACTGAGAAATGAACGTAACGTTTTGGGTTCTGACGAAGATCCAACAACAATTTCGATGCATTCTCGCTCGTTTGATTTAAGTTGTCATATAGGCTTTTGTCGTTTAGTAATAAGCCCAATGAGTTGTCTGTAGAATTCAACTTACCTGTAAGCATTTGTAGATTAGCCAAGGTTTCATTGATTGATGTAACAGTTTTATTTAAATCAAGATCCTTGATTTCTGTGCTAATTACAGCAAAGTTGTCTGTTGTTGTTTTTAGATTACCCATGATAACAGGAACATCTTTTGCAAGCATTTTATTTAGTTGCTGTGTAGACTTAGCCAATTCTGCAGAAGTTTTCTCCATGTTGGTAAGAGATTGTGTCAAAGCAGGATGATAGATAATTGCATTTAAACCAATCAATATTGAGTCTATTTTGGGTAGCATTTGCTCTACTTGTGGTAAAAGGTCTTTTTCAACAGTGCTCATCATGTCTTGAGCCATTCTGCCTTCGATGGTAGAACCAGGATTGTAGAATGTATCATTATGAGGGTTTAAGTGGATGTGTAGTGAAGCTCCGCCCAAGAAACTGCGCGTAATTTCAACATAACTGTCCTTATTAATCTTCATGCCTTTATCTAGAGACATTTCGACTTTGATCTCACCATTTGTTTCATATTCATAGGATAAGGCCGTTACTAAACCAACTTTAAAACCATCTACATATACAGGACTTGATATGGTAACATCCATTACGTTGTCAAATTGTGCAAAGTAGTTGTTGGTTGATTTGAAAATATTCAAGCCTTTCAAATAATTGATTCCAAAATAAAGCAGGCATAAACTGATAATGGTAACCACCCCTATTTTAGCCTCTTTGGAAAATAAGTTCTTCATATTTTAATTTTGTTTATTTACATATTCTAATAATCCCAGATTCTCAATACCGATGATTTATCTATTGTATTGAGATTAATCCGCATCAAAGGTAATAATAAATGCGTCTTTAAAGTCTTTTCTAACTTTTCTCCAGAGTTTTAAAATCTCATTATAACTTTCGGTAGAGCCATACGTATATTTATAAATATTCTTTTCAACATAATAGTCTACATTCGAATATCCTTTTAATCTTGAAGATCCTTTTGGTAGTTTTCTGTTCGATGTGAGGATTTGTACTTTATAAGTTTTAGCTTTCGAAGCTCGAGTTTTACTTGTTCGTGAAGATTGTGCGACGCTTGTAGACGTATTGTTGCGACTACTTGTTTGTCCGTTTGAACGGGCAAAATTAGATCGAGCCGTGTCGGGAGCATCACTTCTGTTTGTCGTTTGGGCAGATCCGGCCTTGCGATCATGTTCCCTTTTATGTTTGTCAAAAGCTGTATAAATCGCATGAGCTAATTCGGATTGGCCGCTATTAGATCTTAAATATTGCTCTTCACTTCGGTTACTGATGTATCCTAATTCGACCAATACACTTGGCATTGTAGTTTTACGTAAAACAAGGAATCCAGCTTGTCTTACACCTCTATTAGTCCGGTTTTTACGAGCAAATCCTTTTTGGATATGAGATGCAAATTCAATGCTTTGTTCCATGAATTTGTTTTGCATAAACTCAAAGATGATATACGACTCTGATGAGTTGGGATTGAATCCTTCATATTTTTGCTCGTAATTATCCTCCAGAAGAATAGCCGAGTTTTCGCGCATTGCGATTTCCAGATTTTCGTCTGTTCGTCCCGCACCTAGACCAAGCGTATATGTTTCGGTACCGCTAACGGTTTTGTTTTTTAGTGCATTCGTGTGAATCGAAATAAATAAATCCGCTTTATTTCGATTTGCAATATTAGCACGCTCATCGAGCTCAATAAATCGATCCGTTTTGCGTGTATACACAACTTTGACGTCACGATGATTTGACTCGATTAATTCACCAAGTTTTAAAGAAACAGCAAGATTGATTGTTTTTTCTAAAGCTGAAGTACCTCGTGCTCCAGGGTCTTTGCCGCCGTGACCGGGGTCAATAACTACAACGAAGTTTCCCGCTTTGCTTGTAAAAGATATAAAGCAAAGGGTACTAATAAGGATAAGACGGAGGTATTTAAAAGAATCTCTTTTCACAAGTGTGTACTCTATTTAAATTGTGACAAACTTACATAATAATTTGTATAGAAACGTGTATTTGTATAGAAAAAGGGCTTGTTTTCGTTTTTATTAAAAAGAAAGCCTCGTTTTTTTAATAACAAAACAATTAAAGATTCCGTTTGTTCCTTTATTCCTTATATCCGTGTTTTAGAGAATGATCTTTTTATCTAAACTACAATTGAATATTCCAAATGCCACAGGAGCGTTCTAAATCAATCAATGCTGTTATATACTCATACTTTGTTTTAATATGAGCTATTTGTATTTCATTATAAGTTCTCCGAGCAATTAAGACATCAAGTATATTGGTTTCCCCTCGCTTATATTTATAAACCATTCCTTCTAGAATATTTTTTGCTTCAACCAACAAGCCGGTATTAAACTGTTCTTTTTTCTTTAATTGAGCCTCAAGATTATACCAAGCCTGCTTTATTTCTGCTTCTATTTGTAGCTGTACACTTCTTTCATTCAAATCAGTTTGACTTATTTTTGACTTTGCCACATTAATAGATCCTTTATTTATATTGGAAAACGGAAGAGGGATGGAGATTCCACCTTTTAGACTTTCTCCTTTAGGAATAAATTTTCTCCATTCTCTTTCAAAGCCAATAGAGATTCCAATATCAGGTTTACGTTCAGCTCTTGCGAGTTTAAGTTCATGTAATGCTACCTCTTTATTCTTAATAGCGATCAAGAGATCAGATCGATAAGTATATCCATATTGAATGAGTTCATTGAGCTTCTCTGTCTTATATGAGATATCGAGTTTTCCAATTGGAGTTATTCGTTCTGTATCCAGTTCACCTCTCAATTGACTCATTTTAATTTGTGCAGATATCAGGGCTGCTTCTTGTTCATAGATTTCGTTTCGTAAGGTTGCCGTTTCAAGGCGGGTTTGTCGAACATTATTTTCAGATATTTCTCCGGCTAAGTATCGCAGACTGTCTGATTCACATAACTTTTGCATGTACGTATATGAGTCGAGTTGTATTTGAAGCAGATCTTGTTGAAGAATTGTATTTAAAAATAACATGGCAGCTTCTGAACGTAAGTCTTGAAAATAATAGCTTAACATTAGCTTTTGAATGTCGACTTTACTGTTGGCAAGATTGATACGAGCATTGCGCTTATTACCAAGCTCGAGAGAATAACCAATGCCTACAGTAAATTTCTCTTTCTCGGCTTCAAGATCTAAGCTAGGATCTGGAGATATATGTGTTCTCAGAGCTTCGGCTTCAGCAATGTTGATATTGCATTTCTCAGCCAGAAATTCGAGATTGTTAGTTGTAACTTGGTCCAAGTATTCATAAAAAAATAAAGAATCTTTCGTTAGTGGGGCAATTTCTTGCCCACTAACGTTACTATTTATTCCACAGATAAATAGCGAGAGTAATAGAATATGTAGATAATATTTAGAATGATTCATTGTTTGTTGTATTAGAGCATTTATCATATTTCTTTTCCCATAAAAAATATACGGCAGGAAGAATAAACATCGAAATTAATGTGGCAAACATTAATCCATACACAATTACTGTTGCCAGAGGTCTTTGTACATCACTACCAATACCGGTAGCTAGAGACGCAGGAAGAAGACCTAGAATTGTTGTTATAGATGTCATTAAAATTGGGCGGAAGCGATGTTTAGCCCCGAGTAAGACCGAGTCGCGTAAGGGTAAACCTTGTGTGCGTAAGCCATTAATATGCGAGACCATAATAATTCCGTTCTGTATCGAGAGTCCAAACATGGCAATGAAACCAACAGCTGAAGAAACATTTAGGGTCATTCCTCTAACATTAAGCGCGAGCATTCCTCCAAATAAAGCAAGAGGAACAATGAGTAGTACCAGTCCGGCTTGTCTTACCTTTCCGAATGTCGCATACAATAAAATAAACATGAGCATCAACGCTATCGGAACAATTATTGCAAGATGCGAATAGGCTCGTTTTTGGTTTTCAAATTGTCCTCCCCATTTGATAGAGAAGTTTTTAGTGTCGTAATGTACATTCTGGTTAATCGCTTTTTGGGCTTCATCCAGAAATGAGGATAGATCTCTTCCGCGAATATTTAGCTTTACGGTAAGATGGCGACGATTCATTTCACGAGTGATTGTACTTTCACCAGTGCTTAATTTAATGTCAGCAACCTGGCTTAAAGGGATTTTCGCTCCAGTAGAAGAGGTAAGCATAAGTGCCCCTATTTTCTCTGGTGTATCGCGATAGTCTTCTTTGTATTTACAGGTGATATCATACATTCGATCGCTTTGATATAATTGAGCAATAGCCTTTCCTCCGATTGCAACCTCAATTAAATCAGCCACGTCGCTGATGTTTAAAGCATATCTGGCGATCGCATCACGATTCATGACGATTTGTAGTTGAGGAAGGGGTGGTTCTTGATCTATATCTAAATCAACAGCACCTTCTACACTTCGAAGTGTCTCGATAATTGATTCTGCAATACGTCGGTTTTCTTGAAAATCATTTCCATAAACTTTTACGACCAGTTCGCTATGAGCTCCAGATATTTTATCCATTACACCATCTATCATAGGCTGGCTAAAGCCAACTCT
>DLYT01000003.1:28334-39971 GCA_003447595.1 Porphyromonadaceae bacterium | reverse complement strand
TCTTTCCCTTCGGCCACTCATTATATGGTTTGATCCCAATAGAAACTTCATAATGAGAAGGTGTAAAAGGATCTGTTCCATCGTCGTTGCGTCCTGCTTGCACAGCAATGTATGTCACTTCATCGTATTTCATTGTGCGAGCACGAAGGGTATCTGAAAGTTCTCTGGATTTTTCTACAGATATGCCAGGAGGAAGATTTACCTGTAGCCAGATTGAACCTTCGTCGAGAGTTGGTAAAAAGTCTTTCCCAACAAGGAAGCTAAGACCAATGCCAGCAACAAGTATAAGCAATGATGGTATAAGAATACTCAGAGGTTTCGATAGAATGAAATCAATCGTATTGGTATACTTCTCTTTCAAGATATCTAGCCATTTGTTTTGATATAGTTTTTTAGGCTTTCGATAAATGGCAAAGGCCAATCCCGGAATTAGTAATAATGCAACCAATAGCGCTCCAAACATTGCATAGCTCATGGTAAATGCCATTGGTGTGAACAGTTTTCTCTCTACGCGTTCGAAAGCGAATAAGGGCAAGTAAGCTATGATGATCACAATGGTAGAAAAGATAATAGGCTTTCCAACCTCTTTTACCCGTTTTGCGATACTTTGCTCTTGTAAGTATTCTGTTGGATGATCTTCTCTTTTTTTCAAAATTGTTTCAAGCATAACGATTGCCCCATCTACAATAATACCAAAGTCTATAGCTCCTAAAGAAAGTAAATTGGCTGGTATGTTTGTGAAGCGCATTAATATGAATGCAATCAATAGTGAAGTTGGAATCGTAATCGAGACAAGCAAAGCTCCACGCCAATTCCCGAGGAAAATGATTAATACAATAATCACCAAGGCCATCCCTTCAAGAAGAGTTTTAGAAACTGTATTCAGCGTTGTGTCCACTAACGTGCTTCGATCTAAAAATGCATGAATATTTACACCTTCAGGAAGAAGCTTGTTGTTTAACTCATCGACAGCTTCATTTATTTCAGCCAAAACCCTAGATGGATTTTCGTGTTTCAGCAAAAGAACAATACCCTCTATACTTTCCGAATAGTTGCGGGCTCGGTCGCTATAACCGAAAGTGCCTTTTCGCTCCAAATTACCATAGCGTACTAATCCGATATCGCTAAGATAGATAGGTACTCCATTGTGAGAAGAGACAACAATATGACCTAAGTCTTCGATGTTTTCAATGAGACCGATTCCTCGAACCACATATCCCAGATCTCCTCGATTAATAACACTCCCTCCAACGTTTGCATTGTTGTTGTTTACAGCATCAGTTATTTGAGCAAGCGACAAGTTGTATTGTTCAAGCTTTAGTGGATCAATCTCAATTTGAAACTGCTTGGTGATTCCTCCAAAATTAGTTACGTCCGCAACGCCACTGATTTCTTTGATTCGCGGGATAATCACCCAGTTTTGTAAATCTGTTATTTCCTGAAGAGAATGGTTGTTGCTTTCGATCAAGTAGCGATATATTTCACCAACAGGAGACGTTAGTGGGTCAAGTCCGGGAACGGCACCATAAGGTAGATCTACTTCATTGAGACGTTCTTGTACACGTTGTCTGCTCCAATAATCTTCTATGCCATCTTGAAAAACAAGTGTGATCATAGATAGACCAAACGTGCTTTTACTACGCATCACATGTAATCCGGGTATACCATTGAGTGCTCTCTCGAGAGGAATCGTTATTTGTTGTTCTACCTCTTCGGCTGCCAATCCAGGTACCTGAGTTACCACCTGAGAGGTAACATCGGCAATGTCCGGATAAGCTTCAATAGATAGTTGTTTGAAGGAGTAGTATCCAAAAAGACAGAGCATTATAAATAAGCATAAGATAACCCATCTCTTTTGTATAATTGTAAGTGCAAAATTCTTTTTCATGTCTTATCATTTTAAATAATATCCGCCCTCTTTTATAATTGTGTCAGAGGCTTTCAGCCCTTGTTTGATGATTGCGAAATCGTCTTTTATCAATTCAACTTCTACAGGTGTTTTTACAAACATTTGATGTCCTTTTTGCACAAGTACATAGCTATTCTTTTCGCCTTGTAATAAGGATGTTGCAGGGATATGAATTTGCGGAGTTGGTTTGTCTATAAAGCACACGGTTGCATACATGCCAATGAGTAAGGCTTTGTCTTTATTTTCGCAGATAGAAAGAACACGAATAGACCGTGTAGACTCATCCATACTTTTATCGATTTGGTATACCCGACCTTTGATTTCATAGTTGGGAAGGGCCGATATTTTAATCATAATATCGTCGCCTTCATGTATAAAGCGAATATCCTTTTCTTTAACTTGCGCAGTGATCCATACGTTTTTTAAGTTAGCTACAACAGCAAGAGCTTCAGTTTCATTTTTTAGGTATTGTCCGGTTACGATATTATTTTCGATGATTTCCCCACCGATCGGAGCACGAACAATAAGAGGTTGTCCTAGTATTGTTTCTTCCGGATTAACGTGGTAAATCATGAGTGCTGCACGAGCATTTTCAAATTCTTTTTCTGTAATCTGTAGTATCCCTACAGCTTCATCTAGTTCTCGTTGAGCTCCAACACCATTTTCGAAAAGATCTTTTTTGCGTTTTAACTCTTTAGCCGCAAGGTCACGAGCTGTCAGAGCTTGAAAATAACTTTTTTGAGCAGCGGTAAATTCAGGGGAAATGATTTCAAAAAGAGGCATTCCCTTTTGGACAGACTCTCCAAGTGATATATATGATTTGGTAACTCTACCGCCGAAAGGAGGAGCTATATATGCAAACTCTGTAGGGATTGGTTGAACACTTCCCGAAGAGATAACTTCTTTGCTGTATAGGCGTATATCTGGTTTTCCTAATTTCAAGCTTTGCTCGATAAACTGTTGATCAATAATTCTAATCGTATCGCCTTTTAGTTCAAAAGGAATTGACTCTTTTTCTGAAGAGGGTTTACTGCATGATGTAAGCAGTAAGACAGCATAAAGCTGAAACCAAAATTGTATACCTTTAATCATGTCGATAAATATCTTTAGCGTTTGATTTATTTCAAGTCACAAAGGTATCGTGGAGTGGTAAGGCTGCCTGTTAGAAAATAATTAGAGCGATATTAGAATGTCATTAGAAAAGAGAATATATTCACTACTTTATTAGATAGAGCGTTAAACCTTGTTTCTTTTGTAGTGTATTGAGCTGAGTATATTATAAACTACTAATATTCTTTATTCTATAATTTGCTATTTGTATATTTGTATAATAGCTATTTGTGAGCCGGCTCACTTTTAGTCTCACCTATTAAAGAATCATCTTGATTTAGTATATAATGTAATTGTAAAATGTAATGGGTTTATTTTATATAGATGAACATGCTTCTTGTTCACATTATGTATCAGATAAGGAGCATGGGTTTTTATTGCGAGAATTTGAACAAGAAACAAGTTTGGAGATAGAGCGTACATCTTCAAACGTAATTCTTTTTGTGATAAAGGGCGAATTGGAAATTGCTTACAATGAGTTTTCAAAGCGCAGAGTTAAAGCGCATCAAATGATTATTCTGCCAAAATCTTGTCATGTTTATGGGACAGCTTTTGACAATACGAAAGTTGTAGTTTTTAAGTTTACCGAGATTACTCATTTATGCACTAAGTATTCATTGCAGAATCTTGCTTCACATACTCAGAATATAACTTATAAATTTCGAGCTCAAACAATTAAGAAGCCAGTTAGAAAATTCTTAGAATTATTGTCTCACTGTTTGGCAGATGGACTTAATTGTAAATATTACCACGAGTTGAAAGCCGATGAGGTAATGATACTGTATCGAGCATACTACACAAAAGAAGAACTTGCAGAATTCTTTTATCCAATTCTTGGTTTATCCATTGATTTTCGCTCGCTCGTGCTTAGCAATTATAGAGATGCTCGCACGGTAGAAGAATTAGCTCAAAAGACCGGTTATAGCGTATCTAGATTTAAACGTAAGTTTAATGAAGAGTTTGATGAATCGGCCTATCAATGGATGCAAAAACAAAAGGCAAAGCATATTAAATACAAACTCTCATTTGAGACAATTGATTTTGCCACAATTATTGATGAGTTTGGATTTTCATCACCTGCCCACTTTAGTCGTTTTTGCAAGACTCAATTCGGAACTACTCCTTCAGATTATCGAAAACAGTTGCAAGAAGAGGTTGATAAACTGTAGTCTTTTATTGTATTTATGTATATTTGTCTATAATTGATCTAGTGCAAGTCCGAATTGTTGATTTGCAATGCTAACCGTACCTGACAAATATATACTGAATATAACATGAAAAAAACAAAACAACTCGTAGTTGCTTTACTTCTTATTGCTACCAATACACTTTCTGCTCAAAAGCCCTCAACCTCGAGTGCTTTGCAAGTTATAGAACGAGCAACACAGCAAACGAATTTACCCGTAAAACTTAAGCTAAAGAAAAATAAACAGCAAACCTACTTCACGTATAATGTAGATAATGGAATCTTAAATATTGAAGGAAGTAGTCCTATAGCCTTATGTAAGGGTTTTTATGATTACGCAAAGAGTAACGGACTCGGAATCTATAGTTGGTCGGGAAGTAATCTGCATGTCCCTGAAACATTACAAGCAAGTTCTTCAAAAACAATAGTCTCTCCATTTGAAAGTCATTATAATTTCAACGTAGTAACTTATGGTTATACAATGCCTTACTGGGATTGGGCTCGTTGGGAGCAAGAGATAGACTGGATGGCTCTACATGGGATTGATATGCCTTTGACTTTGGTTGCTTATGAGGCAATCATAGCAAGAGTATGGGAGCAGATGGGTTTAACGAAAGAAGAAATCAATAATTATTTTGTCGGACCAGCCCACCTTCCTTGGATGCGAATGGGGAATATCAGTGGTATCGATGGGCCGCTATCGGATGAGTGGCATGAAGCACAAATCAAACTGCAACATAAAATATTGACACGTATGCGAGAATTAGGCATGAAGCCTATTTGTCCGGGATTTCCGGGGTTTGTGCCTCCGGCCTTCAAACGTGTACATCCTGAGTTGGAATTGATTCAAACTCATTGGGGAGGAGCTTTTCATAACTGGATGATCTCCCCTCAAGAGCCTTTATTTAGTGAAATCGGAACAGCATTTATCAAAGAGTGGGAGAAAGAGTTTGGAAAGAATGGCCGCTATTTAGTCGATAGCTTCAATGAAATGGAGATTCCATTTCCTGACAAAGGAACCAAAGAACGCTATGATTTAGTGGCATCGTATGGAGATAAGGTATATCAAAGTATAAAGAAAGGTAATCCGGATGCAATCTGGGTGATGCAAGGATGGATGTTTGGATACCAACGTCATATCTGGGACTATGAAACACTTCAGGCATTGGTATCGAAAGTGCCCGATGATAAGATGTTGCTACTCGACTTAGCGGTTGATTACAATAAGCATTTTTGGAAGTCGGAAGTGAATTGGGAGTTTTATAAAGGATTCTATAATAAACCGTGGGTATATAGTGTGATCCCTAATATGGGAGGTAAAACCGGGTTGACTGGAGTTCTTGACTTTTATGCTAATGGACACCTTGAAGCTTTGCGTTCACCAAACAAAGGGCAATTGGTAGCACATGGATTAGCTCCTGAGGGGATTGAAAATAATGAGGTCATTTACGAGCTATATGCCGATGCCGGTTGGAATGATAAAGAGCTAGATTTAAATAAGTGGCTCGAAAACTATTCGCAAAATCGTTATGGTGGTTACCCTCAAGAGATAGCTGAGTGTTGGTCTCAACTTCAAAAGTCGGTATATGGAACATTTACAGATCACCCTCGTTACAATTGGCAGTTTCGTCCCGGTAGTGTAACCAATGGTAGTATCAATCTCGATTCAACCTTCTTTATCGGACTAGAAAGTTTTGCTAAAGCAGCACCACAAATGCAAAATTCGCCATTATACAATGTCGACTTAGCAGAGTTTACAGCTCTTTATTTAGGAGGGAAGGCCGAGTTGTTGGTTAAGGTTATTGATCAATGCTACTTAAATAGAGATACTGTAGCTGCAATCAAATATGAAAAAGACTTTGAATATGTGTTACAAGGTATCGATCAATTGTTGAGTACACATCCTACATTGAGTCTTGAACGTTGGATTGAGTTTGCACGTAATCAAGGAGCAACTCCAGAGTTAAAGGCTAAATATGAAAGTAATGCCAAGCGAATTGTAACGATCTGGGGGCCTCCGGTCGATGACTATTCGGCTCGTGTGTGGTCTGGTTTAGTGCGCGATTACTACCTTCCACGTTGGCAGCATTATTTTGCATCACGTAAAAGTAATCAACGTTTTGATTTTGCGACATGGGAGCGTAATTGGGTAGAGCAGTCGGTAGGATTGTCGGAGATTGAAAAACCGGCAGACGTCGTAGCGACGGCACAGAAATTGATCGCATTTGCGTCGTTTATAACACCCTCATTACTACAAGAGGTAAATGTGCAGCGAGTGGGAGTATGGTCGTTGAAGCAGAACAGTGATGAGTCTTTTGTGTTTACAATACCTGCCGGTAAATTAGCATCTCTGAAAGGAGTGCAAGTAGGACGATTGAATGGAGCTGGTACTGCAACCATTTCTGCGATATCTATAGAAGTAGATGGAGTTGTAGCATTTTCTTCGACAGAGCCTCAAACCATCGGGTTAAATCAGGCATTCGCGGTTTATTCCGTTTCGCTACCCGACGGAGTGAAAGCAAACAATAGTTGTGAGTTGAAGATTCGTATCAAAGGATCAGATATTTCGGGAGATATTATGCTACTAGATAAATAGTAGTTTAAGATATAACGTAAATAAGAGAAGGGTTGTAAGGTATATACTTTACGACCCTTCTTTTGTTTTATAATTGACCACGCTTGTAGGCGATGAAGATGGCTTCAGAGATTGATTTTACTTGCATTTTTTCAAAGATCTGACTTTTGTATCGTTTCACATTAGTCAAAGAGGTGTTTATTCTATTTGCTATTTCATGCTCTTTTTCACCTTCTCCGGATAGCCGTAAGATTTGACATTCTATTGTAGAGAGGTTTACTTTAGAACTTTCAATGAATCGTTTGCTCGTTGATAAGTATTCCTCCGTCTTATTCTTTGCTGCATCATGTTTTCTGAGGATTGGTTTGCCGGCATGCGCTGCAGCTTCGAGTTTGCAAAGGGTATAGCATAATTCGAGCTTTCTGTTGTATAATAACGGTATAAAATCAATGCAACATCCTTCTTCTCCGTTTTCAGTCGAATAGCTGAATAAGATGGAGAAGAAGAAGTTCTTTTCCCGATAAGTCTTTTTGCAATGAAACTGTTTGTTGACCTCTTCGAGGTATCGTTCAATTTTAGCCAGATCATTTTTATTTATTTTTTCAAAGAGCTGGTTGTCCCCGAATGGTATGGATTTATACTCCAATAGACCATTTAATTGCTGGTTGTAGTTAAAGGGTTTGCAGTTTCTCGTTTTGTAATCAAAAAGGATGATGGACTGCCTGTTTATATAAGCGTAAGCTTCAATATTTGAGATCATAATATCAGCGCGAAAACCACTTTCTGTCAGCTCAATATTTTGCTCAAATAGTTTATCGGTAATTGTTTTTATCATCAGTTCGTTAAGTGTTTGTTAAATCAGTTTATGCTTCAGTGCATAATATATAGCTTCAGGCATACTGTGTACAGACAGTTTATGCATGATGCTTTTTTTATAGTATTTGATATTGTTGATATCCGTATCTAACTTCTTGGCTATTTCGTGTTCTCGAAGACCTTTGGCGATAAGTTGTAGGATCGTTTGCTCCTTGGTTCTTAACCGTAACTTTTCTTGAGAGATAAATCGGTTGTTCCTTTTATTAAAAGCAAAGCTGATATTATCCTTAGGGAAAATGATCTGAAATTTTTGTTTGTAAAACGCATGTGTTGCGTTCACAATACATAAAAAGAATCTGGGTCTATCGACCAAAAAGCAATACGGGTATGCGTGGCATTCAAGTGCAATCCATCCTTCTGTTTTGTGCTTGATTCGATAATTAAAACAAATAGAATGATTCGAATAGCGTGATGTACGTGTATGCATAAATATCTCTTGAATGGCAAGCGTACGCATGTTTTCCAATTCGATCTTGTCTGATGGGTGTATGATACTATTGATAAAGTTATTTCCAGACGATTTAATCTCCGATTTAGAATAACCAGTGAGATGCATGAAAGAATCCGAAATGTAATACAAAACACTATCAATAGTGGATGTAATGTGAATAGACTTTCTTGCAGAAAAGCTGAACAGGTCTGAGCTTCTTGCGCTTTCGTTTAAAATGTGTAATCCTGTTGTGATAACGGTGTTATCAGTAATCTTATTTCTATTAAAATACTCATTAAAGTCGGTAAGTATAATGCCCATAATAAAACTCTATTTTTTATGCTGTAATAAATATTGAAATAGTCAATCTGATGATTATATCTTCAGAAATGATTTTAGATCGATTGAATGGAGAAGGATGTTTTCGATTGACTAAAAAACTGATACTTATAATTATATCTGCAAATATATGATTTGGGGTAATAGAAGACAATTCTTGCCGTTGGAAGGCAGCTGCCTGTTTTACCTAAAAAACAGAGAAATTTATTTCATCAAAATAGTGCTCTTGTTTGGTGGATTCTAATCTTTAATTTATTGCAAATTCATATTGCTCATTTCTTTACTTGGATATATCGGTTATAATCTTCGATAATGGTGAATTCACGAAATAATAGTTCTTAGGTTCATTTTAGAGTGTCTATTGGTGCGGACAAGTGGCTCGAATTTGAATTCTGTCATTTATGTTGAATCTACCTTAAAAATAAAGCTTTAAAGATGAGAAGGTATTATTCGTTTTGAATCAAGTTCTTTTCGCTTTGGTCAGAGGGGGGGGAGCTCGATAAGTTATGGTTACTAACTTTGCCGATAGAGAAGATTGTCGAGATGATGATTTTTAATTGATAATAATAGTATAAAAGCTATGCATGAGCTTATTCATGTTTAGTAAGGTGTAAGAAACTCCCCGGATGTGATATCTAGGGAGTTTTCGTTATGCTGCGTCAGTGATTTCAGGCACGCTGCGTGAACGAATACACTGACGCTCGGTGACTGAATTTAATCACGCTGCGTGAGTAAAAACGCGCACCATGCGTGCTTGATGCTTGCTGAGCGATGCTGTCGGAGTTTTTGTGGGGACGGGGAAGAATCGGAAGGGTAGGGATATAAAAAAAACTCCTCAAATCATTGACTTGAGGAGTTTGCAGTGGTGCCACCAGGAATCGAACCGGGGACACAAGGATTTTCAGTCCTTTGCTCTACCAACTGAGCTATGGCACCGCCTTAATTTGCTTTTGTGAGAGTGGTACCACCAGGAATCGAACCGGGGACACAAGGATTTTCAGTCCTTTGCTCTACCAACTGAGCTATGGTACCGTCTCATTTGCGTGTGCAAAGGTAGTAAAGAATTTCTATTGTGCAAACCTTTTGCCAAAAAAATATCCCATAAATTGAATTTTTGTTCAATCTTATGGGATATTGATGTATTTAGCGGCCTTTTGAAGCGCCCACGATCAAGTCTTACAATAAATAGTTCTGTAGTACATATACGGCAGCTCCGGCAAGGTAACCAACCAAAGCAAGCAACGAAATATTTTTCATATACCAGCCAAAGTTGATACGCTCAAGTCCCATTGCTACTACACCTGCAGCCGATCCGATGATCAAAACGCTACCACCTACACCGGCACAATAGGCAAGGAATTGCCAGAATACACCGTTTACGGCAAAGTTTTGAAGGTATTCAGGATTTGCAGCGGAAGCAAGCATTACCGAATCTGCAACAGGATACATACCAATTGCACCTGCCACAAGCGGAACGTTATCTACAATTGAAGATAAAAGTCCGATCACAAGATTGATAATATAAATGTTTCCGATACTTGTATCTAAGAATCCGGCAACCGAATCAAGGAGTCCGCTGTATCGTAATGCATCAACGGCCATCAAGATACCAAGGAAGAAAAGAAGTGTAGGCCCGTCGATACGTTTCAAGATCTTTGTAAGACGAAGTTTGTCTTCTTCGTGCATATCTTTTTTGCGGTCATACATGATTTCTGTGGCAAACCAAAGAACGGCCATGCCTAGAATCATCCCCATAAACGGAGGTAGGTGTGTGACACTTTTAAAGATTGGGACAAACAATAAGCATCCAACGCCTAAGGCAAAGATTAAGATGCGCTCTTTGCGTTGAAGGGGGATACGTTCGTGTTCATTCTCTTCGGTATCTTCCGGCGCCTCTACGTCACCTTTCATAAATCGTGTTACGATAAATACAGGAACCACTGTAGAAACGATACAAGGTAAAATCAGATTAGGGATAATCGACTCGGCCGAAACGTTTCCTCTTACCCACAACATGATGGTGGTGATATCTCCAATCGGAGACCAGGCGCCACCACTATTTGCTGCTATAACGATAAGTGATGCTACAATCCATCGCTCTTTGTAGTTGCCAATGATTTTGCGGGCAAGCATAATCATAACGATGGTTGTGGTAAGGTTGTCGAGCACGGCCGACATGAAGAATGTTAAGCCGGTGATCAGCCAAATCAGTTTCTTTTTGTTTTTCGTTGTGATACGATCGGTAATAAACGTAAAGCCTCCATGTGCATCTACCAATTCTACGATAGTCATTGCTCCGACAAGGAACAGCAAAATCTCAGCAATGTCACCGATACTCGATATAATCTGGTGTTCGGTTTCGAATGCTACACTTTGTTGAAGCAAGGTTTTTGATAAAAGCGAAGGGTGTGTTTCAATGAAGTGGGTAAATTCACTTCCGGATGTGATTGGCACAAATGTGTCTGCGGCCATGGTGTACATCACCCATAAGATTACTGCGGTAATCAGGGCTGAGGCTGCTTTGTTTACTTTAAGCGGGTGTTCGAACGCAATCGCAGCGTAACCTAAAACGAACACAATAATCATTCCTGTAAGCATAAAACCATAATTAAATGTATATATAAATTCTGTGGATATTATTTTATTTATGTAACGGTTAAAAATTCAATCTGTTTAAGATTGAGCAGCAAAAGTATGCCCACTTATTTATATAAACAAGAAATAAAGCGTGATTGAGTATAACGAGAAGTTATACTTGTGCTATTCTTTATTAAAGGGGTTAAATTAATGTTTATATCTGTGCTGATTCATGAAATACGGTGAGAATAAGCTATCTTCGTTTGCAGAAATAACAGACTACTTTATAAATAATATATGGCAAGTTTTCTTCAAGTAGACGGGCTTACCAAAAGCTTTGGCGATTTGGTATTGTTCGAAAACATTACATTCGGTATTTCCGAAGGTGAAAAAATAGGACTTATCGCTAAAAACGGGTCGGGGAAAACGACTCTGTTGAATATCATCGGCGGCAAAGAGGGGTATGACTCGGGTAGAGTGGTATTCAGAAACGGACTGCGCGTGGGCTACCTTGAGCAAGATCCGCAATATCCGGCCGGATTAACGGTACTTCAGGCTTGTTTCTATTCACAAAATGAAACAGTGCAATTGATTGCCGAATATGAGCGCGCAATGGAAACAGGAGATCATTCAAA
>DLYT01000003.1:27594-27944 GCA_003447595.1 Porphyromonadaceae bacterium | reverse complement strand
GAGATGACCGAATGGCTCGAAGGATATTTGAATCGTTCTACAATCAGTATCTTGATGGTGACGCACGACCGTTACTTCCTAGATCGCGTGTGTAATGAAATCATTGAAATTGATAACCAACAGATTTACGAATACAAGGGCAATTACAGCTACTATCTTGAAAAACGTAGCGAACGTGTTGCCGCGACCAATGCAGAAGTAGAGCGTGCGGGGAATTTGATGCGCAAAGAGCTCGACTGGATGCGTCGTCAGCCACAGGCTCGTGCAACGAAAGCAAAATATAGAATCGATGCGTTTTATGAGTTGGAAGAGAAAGCCAAGCGTAAACGTGAAGAGGATAATGTAAAACT
>DLYT01000003.1:19220-27391 GCA_003447595.1 Porphyromonadaceae bacterium | reverse complement strand
GGCGTAAAGGCTTCTTACATCGGATCCAAGATTTTTGATGCAAAGCACGTGTCAAAGCGCTTTGATGACTTGAAGATTCTGGAAGACTTCAACTATACGTTTTCTCGCTTCGAAAAGATGGGTATTGTTGGAAACAACGGTACCGGCAAGTCTACTTTCATCAAAATGTTGATGGGTGAAGTGGCTCCCGACAGCGGAGAGTTTGAGGTTGGTGAAACGATACGCTTCGGTTATTATAGCCAGGATGGATTACAGTTTGACGAGCAAATGAAGGTGATCGATGTAGTCCAAGACATTGCCGAGGTGGTAACCTTGGGCGACGGATCTACGCTTTCTGTTTCGCAATTTTTGAATCACTTCTTGTTTACTCCCGAAAAGCAACACAGCTATGTGCATAAGTTGAGTGGGGGGGAGAAGCGACGTCTTTATCTTTGTACCGTATTGATGCGTAATCCAAACTTCTTGGTATTGGATGAGCCAACCAACGATCTTGATATCGTAACGTTGAATGTACTCGAAGAGTACTTGCGCGAGTTTAAAGGTTGCGTGATTGTAGTATCGCACGACCGCTACTTTATGGATAAAGTAGTTGATCACTTGATGGTGTTCAGAGGGCAAGGGGTGTTGAAAGATTTCCCGGGCAACTATACGCAATACAGAGAGTGGAAAGAAGTGCAGGAGCTGATCGAGAAAGAAGAGCAGCAAAAGCTACAAGAAAAAGAAGCTCCAAAGCAAGTCTATAAGCAAGATCGCAGCACCGAGACAAAAAAGAAGCTTTCATTCAAAGAGCAACGCGAACTGAAAGAGTTGGACGAATTGATTCCGAAGTTGGAAGCTGAGAAAGCGGAGATTGAAGAGGCAATGAGTAGCGGTACACTTTCGACCGATGAGTTGCTCGAGAAATCGGCCCGTATGACAGTGCTTATTGATGAAATAGATGAAAAGTCGATGCGTTGGCTCGAATTGAGTGAATACGTATAGTCAGCATACATAAGATTTATAATCCAAGATAAACAAAGAACCTCATTCTACTTGTCAAGAGTAAAATGAGGTTCTTTTATTCAATTAAAGTCAAAAGACCGATATGGATATCTTATTTTACGATCAGATAAATGTAAACATATCATCGAACGGACGTCTTACCTTTGCCATGCCATGGTAAGTGTCGGTTTCAATATCACGATAACCTACAGCCATAATCGCTGTACTTTTCAAATGCTTGCTCTTTAAATCAAGAAGCTCATCGAGTTTAGCCGGTTCAAATCCTTCCATCGGGCAAGCATCCACTTGCTGTTCGGCTGCTGCGATAAGTCCAAATCCCAATCCAAGATAAGCTTGCTTACTAGTCCAATGCACAATTTGTTCGGAGGTGAAATTGCCCATGAATTGAAGTAATTTGTCTTTGTATCCGATCAGTTGATCGTGGCTCATATTGCGTTCGTGTGCTACCTGGTTAATGTATTTATCAATCTGTGCAATAGATACACTACTCCATGCTGCAAAGATAAGTATGTGCGACGCCTCTGTAATCTGAGGCTGTCTCCAAGCAACCTCTTTGATCTTTGCTTTCAACATTGGATCTGTAACAACAAAAACGTGATAAGGCTGCAGACCAAACGAGCTTGGAGCCATGCGAATGGCTTCGAGTATAGTATGCATCTTCTGATCGGTAACCTTTGTGCCATTCATTCGTTTTGTTGCATATCTCCACTTTAGAATTTCAACCAAGTTCATATGCTAATAAATTGTATTATTCTACTTTAATTCAACGACTTTGAGATATAACACACAAGTCTATATGTTTGTTTACATCTATTGAATTCAATACTTTTTTAGAGGTGTGTGGTTTTGTTTTATAAATTTAAGCCGAGTTGAATCGGTAAAATCTTATTGTTTTATAGCAAGAATGCTTATTTACTGCTTATTCGACCTGCTAGTGCCGCAAATAGCTTTTATATTGTATTGAATTGTTGGTTAAAAGTTTTTTAAAATAAGAAAGATTGAGTACGTTTGCGGCCGAAATATAAACTTTGTTTAAACAAATTCTTATCTTTTATTCAAATGATTCAAGGCTTGTGTTCGCCCCCAGGGGGGGTAAAAGTAAAAGCATCTGTACAAGACTACCTGCTTATTGTAGCCGGAGCATTGCTTCAGGCAGTAAGTTATGTGCTATTTTTAGCACCGTACAAAATTGTTCCCGGGGGAATATATGGTATCTCCATTGTATTGCACCATGTTACCCAGGGCATGTTTTCATTCTTACCCGAAGGGCTTCCGATGGGTATAACCGCACTTTGTTTTAATATTCCGCTTACCATCTTGGCAGCTCGCAGGATCGGACTCAGTTCGGGCGGAAAAACCATTGTTACGTTTCTGTTGGTTTCAGTCTTTGTCGACTCACTAACCTATTTGTTTGGAACCGATCCGCTTGTAAAAGACGATCCGTTTATTGCCGGTTTTTATGGTGGAGCAATGCTAGGGTTAGGGGTAACCTGTATTTTCAAAGCAGGGGGTACCAGTGCCGGAACCGATGTGGTAGCCAAATTGTTGACGCTGAATCGTAACATGAAGATCAGTAATATGATCATGATTGTCGATTCGGTTATTGTAGTTTTCGGTCTGATGGCCTTTCAGGATTGGAGCGTTCCGTTGTATTCTTGGTTTACCATCTTTGTATATGGTAAAGTTGTAGACATGTTGCAATGTGATAATCCCAATAGGGCTGTGTTTATCGTGAGCGAAAAGGCCGATGAGCTGCGCAATGTGATTGTAGAAAAGTTGGGCATGCGCGGAACATTCCTTCAAGGAAATGGGATGTATAAAGGATTGCCCAAGAAAATAATATTTACCATTACCGAGCGTAAAGAGCTGGCACGTCTCAAAAGTGAAGTGCGTGCGGTAGATCCGGATGTGTTTATATCAACCATGGAAGCGAGCAAAGATCAGATGACTCCGTCTCTGTAGATTGTGTAAAATGCCTTCATGTATATTCAAACCCCTTACAGTAAACCTGTTTTATTGTAAGGGGTTTGCTGTTTTTACAAGCGACTGAATGAATACTTAACCCTCTGTATTTGAGCATAGGTTTTGTATTCGTTACGAAGTTTTTGATTTTAGTTAATGTTCTATTCAAAGAAAAAGCACTATCTTCGTCTCGACTTGTAAATAAACGAATATATATCGTTATTAATTGAAACATAATGCCTAAGATTTCGCAGCGCGGACAGGAGATGCCCGCTTCACCTATTCGGAAATTGGTTCCGTTGGCAAATAAGGCCAAACAAAAAGGAGTAAAGGTTTATCATCTCAATATCGGACAACCAGATGTCGCCACTCCGCAAGTCGCCTTAGATGCACTGAAGCATATAGACCGTTCTGTGCTTGAATATAGCCCGAGTGAGGGTAACGCGAGCCTACGTGAACGCTTGGTAAAATACTATTCTACATATAAAATAGACGTTACGGCAGAAGACATTATCATAACAACAGGAGGATCGGAAGCGGTTTTCTTCTCGTTTATGGCATGTTTGGATCCGGGCGACGAGATTATTGTACCCGAACCAGCCTATGCCAACTATATGGCGTTTGCTATTTCGGCCGGTGCAGTTATTAAAACAATTCCTTCTACCATCGAAGAGGGTTTTGCCCTTCCTTCGGTAGAGAAATTTGAGGAATTGATCACGCCACGTACCAAAGCTATTTTGATCTGTAACCCAAATAACCCAACCGGATATTTGTATACACAAAAGGAAATGAACCAGATTCGTGATCTTGTAAAGAAATACGACTTGTTCCTTTTCTCAGACGAAGTGTATCGCGAATTCTGTTATACGGGAGCTCCATACATCTCGGCCTTTCATTTGGAAGGAATCGAAAACAATGTAATCTTGGTAGACTCCGTATCTAAACGCTACAGCGAATGTGGTATCCGTATCGGTGCGTTGATTACAAAAAACAAAGATGTAAAAGCAAACGTAATGAAATGGTGTCAAGCTCGTTTGAGTCCGCCACTACTAGGACAGATCGTGGCAGAAGCATCATTGGATACACCGGAAGAATACATGCTTGATGTATACAACGAATACGTAGAGCGTCGTAAGTTTTTGGTAGATGCACTGAACCGTATTCCGGGCTGTTATTCTCCAATTCCGATGGGTGCATTTTATACCGTAGCCAAACTTCCGGTAGATGATGCCGATAAGTTCTGTGCATGGTGTCTTGAAGAGTTCGACTACGAAGGACAAACGGTGTTTATGGCTCCTGCTTCGGGCTTCTACACCACACCTGGTCTTGGTAAAGATCAGGTACGTATCGCTTATGTATTGAAAAAAGATGAACTTGCCAAAGCAATTCAAGTGCTCGAAAAAGCATTAGAAGCTTATCCGGGTCGAGTATTGTAAATACAGATCAAAGATCTGAAAAGATACAAACTACATAGAACCGATCAATTGTCGAAAAGGCAATTGATCGGTTTTTTTTATTTTGATCGTTATTTTCTCTTCAGGTGCTTATCTTTACAACCGAAAACAGGAACTACTAACGAAGAAAAACAGCAACTGTGAATTTAGAACTGTTTATTGCCAAACGCATCCATTTCAATAAAGACGGTGGAAAAGAGGCCACACCTCCTGCCATCCGGATATCCTTGATTAGCATTGCACTCGGACTAGCCGTTATGATTCTTTCGGTGGCAATCATTCTGGGCTTCAAGCAAGAGGTGCGAAACAAAGTGATCGGCTTTGGTTCGCATATCCGCATTACCAATTTTGATAACAATGCCTCGTACGAAACCCGACCCATCGCGGTAGGGGCTTCACTTATAGATAGCCTCAAGGCATTTCCCAATATCGAGTCGGTCGAACTCTATGCAACCAAACCTGGAATGATCAAGACCGATAGCGAGTTTGAGGGTTTTGTACTCAAAGGAGTAGATTCGCTTTACAACTGGTCGTTCTTTGAGAAGAACCTCAAGGAGGGAAGTTTGCCTGTTATAGGAGGAAATAAATCATCAAACGACGTGCTGATCTCACGCTATTTGGCCAATCGACTCGACTTGAAAACGGGCGACGATTTCCTGGCTTACTTTATCGAAGATGACATCCGAGCACGGAAGTTTAAGATCTCAGGAATATATGATAGTGGCTTCGAAGACTATGACAAATTATTTGTTGTAGGAGATATGCGTCACATTCGCCGACTCAACGGATGGGATCCGGATATGGTTAGCGGTATCGAACTCTATGTAAAAGACTACGGAAAGTTGGATGATACAACCGAAAAACTAACCGAAGTACTTCTCGATAGCGAAGACCGCCAAGGAATGATGTATTATGTGCGATCCATTAAAGAACTAAATCCAATGATTTTTGGGTGGTTGGATATTCTGGATACCAACGTCGTAATTATTCTGGTGTTGATGATGGCGGTGTCTGGTTTTACCATGATTGCCGGATTGCTCATTATCATTCTAGAGCGAACCAACATGATCGGTATTCTCAAAGCATTGGGAGAAGGCAATCGAAGTATTCGCAAAGTATTCCTTTATCTTGCCTTTTTCTTGATTGGGAAAGGGATGATCTGGGGTAATGCCATAGGATTGTTGATTTGTTTCGTTCAGAAATACTTGCAACCTCTCAAGCTTAATTCGAGTGTATATTACCTCGATGCTGTTCCCATTGAACTTACGGTGTGGCATTGGTTGCTGATCAATGCGGGTGCATTGTTGGTTTCGATGGTGATGATGCTTGGGCCTACTTACCTGATCACAAAGATTGAACCAGCCAAATCGATTCGATTCGAATAGAATAGATACGTACTGAAATGAAGAGAGCGTTGCCCTAATTGCTAGGAACAACGCTCTTTCTTTATTGAGAAGTTATAAAGATGCTAATTCTGTATGCTTCCGAAATGCAGGTGTTGATAACTTGTTAAAAAGCGACCTTCACACCACCGTATGCATTGGTTCCCGGCATTGGAAATCCTGCATTAATCTGATATTTTTGATTCAGAATATTTTCGACCTTACCATATACCTCGAGCCAAGAAAGCGGGAAGTACGATAGTGAAGCATTCCACAACGTAAAGTTATCTGTTGTAGCCGGTTTGATACTTGTATACAACTTATTGATATACTGCAAGCCTGTTTGAGCCGACCATTTGTTCATCGTATAACTACCACCAATGTAGAACTGATGTTTTGGGGCTGCCAATACCGGACGTTGCATGTGCGTATAACTATAGTTTGTATTTAGCGAGAGCGCACGTGTAACGTGATAATTTGCGGCAAACTCAACTCCGTAGTTTTCAACCTTACCTGTATTTACATTCTGCGGTCTGCCACCCTCCATCTGTGTTTGGATCAAGTTGTTTGCTTTTAGGTAATACACACTCAAATCTAGCTGTAGCTTATCTTGCAACAAGCCTTGCGAAACCGACAACTCATAATTAACCAATTTCTCGGGCTTAAGGTTCGGATTTTGTGGTGGAAACATATACATTTCACGAATGGTAGGGTTGCGGAACCCCTTACTTACTACAGCTTTTACTACAGTATTGCGAGCCGCAATAAAGCTCACTCCTCCAAGAGGAATCCATTCTCCACCGGTGTGACTGTTGTGGTCGTAGCGAATACCGGCACTTAAAAACAAACGTTCGGTAATGGCTTGACGCATATTTACATATCCGGCTACTTCATAGATGTTACGATCTACAAGATCGGTCTTTTTATCGGAATGAATTGAATCGTTCCACGCATGTCCGCCATAGGCCTTAAAGTCTACTCCGGCAGTGGTACTGTTGCCTTTGAAAAGAGAAGTGGTTTGATAGAAGGTTGCTCCCCACATTTTATCTTTCGAACGGAAATAGAAGTCTTTGGGTTGCTGTCCTTCATAATAACCGTCATTGATTTTGTGATCGCCAAAGTTGACATACAAATTCAAGGCTCCGCTTAGATTATCGTATTTGTTTTCGAGCGAAAGCGAACTCATACCGCGTACTACACGTGCAATGTTATCATTGATTGGCTTTTCGATTGTGCCCGGATTCGAGGCTTTGAAGCGGGTGATGTTGAAGTCGAATCGTGTTTTATAGTGTTCCGAAATTTGGTATCCTACTTTTCCGTAACCGCTCCATTGGTTAAATTCCGAGTTGTCTCGGTGTCCGTCGGTTCGATTATAAGTTGCCGAGATATAGGTATCCCATTTCCCTTTTTGATAAGCATTGGATGCGTTTGCCGAAAAGGTGTTGTAGCTTCCATACATCAGATTGGCTCTCGTAAGCGATGGTTTTAGTCCGTCGGGACGTTTGGTGATGATATTTACCACACCACCCATGGCGTTGGATCCATATAGATACGAGGCCGGACCTTTTACTACTTCTACTTTTTCAGCGATAGCTGTTTCGTACATGTCGGGAAGGGGGTGTCCCATGAGTCCCATGTATTGCGGATGTCCGTCGATCAGTACAAGAAGTTGTGTGTTGGGGCTACCGCCAATACCGCGCATGGTCATGGAGCCGGCAGATCCGTTTGCTACACCAAATCCCATTACGCCACGTTGGGTGACAAACATGCCCGGTATGCGTTCTGATAATAAAGGTAGAAGTGAGGTGGTTTTTCGTTGTTCAATATCTTTACGACCAATTACTTCTACATGAAGCGGTAATTGGCGTTTGCTCACTTCGGTCATAGATCCGGTTACAACTACTTCGCTGAGTCGTACCGAGTCGGTTATTAGGGTTTGTTTGTTTTCAGGATTATGGGCCTGAAGTGTTGTGGGTAAAAATAGTGTGGTTAGTGGGAGTATTCCCATGCATAATAAAACTTTCTTTCTCATTCTGGTTTATTTAGGTAAACGCCAGGTGTAATCGTTCTTGTAGCTCACCTTGCGGTTTAATTTAAAGTATAGATTACAGATTGGATTGATGCAGTCGAGCAATAATGTAAGAGCTGTTGTTTTCTTTTGTAAGAACAGCGATTGGAGCTTCGAGATCTGAATGCATCTTACAGTCCATCGTATAAGCAGCAAACAGATGGCTTCTACAATAACTACCCAATTCAAATCGGATACAATTATAAGTAATATAATGTTTATAAAAAATATAAAACGCGTAAAAGTTTCGAAGCCAAACAAGATCGGACTGATTCCTTTGTAGTGGCAAGTGGTGCCGGCAAG
>DLYT01000003.1:10735-18961 GCA_003447595.1 Porphyromonadaceae bacterium | reverse complement strand
GATACTTCGACACGTGTGTTGGCTCCGGTTGCGTTGTCGTTGACAAACAAATTGTCTTCACCAAAATGAAGGTCGAGATGCTTTGAAAATCCTTTATTATTGAAGAATACACATTTGCGATAAGCGAGGTTGCGGCCTATTCCCGCATACGGTTTTTTGGATATAGCACGAGAAAGGTAGCGAACCATCGTGAGTAAGTTGTCGAAACTACTGAGTGATGCGAGCCATCCTTTGGCCTTGTGGTAGCCGGAGAAGCCGAGTACAAAGTCGGTCTCGGGAGTAAAGTTGCGCATCATGCGTTCGATCCAAAGCGCCGATACGGGGGTAGAGGCCGAATCGGTAAAAAGTAGGTAGTCGTGTTTCGCGGCTTTGATCCCTACGGTCATGGCAAGTTTGCGGCGACTCAGGTAGCGCGATTCTTCGGGAATGTAAGTGTGATATAGATTCGAGTAATTGGCCGAATACAATTTCAAGACCTCTTCCGTTTCATCAGTAGAGCCATCGTTTATTACAATAACCTCGAAGTTTGGGTACTCTTGTTCGAGTATCTTTGGGAGATGTTTGCGTAGATTTTCGGAGTCGTTGAGTGCATAAATAATAACTGAAACCGGTGGGAGTGTATCATTGTATTCCAACTTACTCAAGTTGCTTTGTTTGACTAACTGAAAAGGTTTAGCATAAATAAAGATGTAATATGCTAACTGAATGCATAGTAAAATAGCGGCCGATATGAGCAAAGTCATAGACCAGTTTGCAATGAGGATTGTCGGTTCCATTTTATTACTTTAATAAAAAATCATGTCTGTTACGAGCAGCGAAGATAGAGCTTTTTGCTTGCTTTGTGAACAATTATGCTGCTTTTACATTATATAGATAGTAAGAACGAAACATCGTCTTATTCTTACAACAGTTGAGATACCAAATTGATGTGGGCTAATCGTAATTACGGCCCTCAAAAAGATCACCTATGGGAAATGAGATAAAAGATTTTTTCGATAAGATGGCACCTGAATGGGACGTGATGTGTAAGCATGATTTGCTTCGTATCGAGCGCATTTTGTTGTTGTCGCGTATCGATGAAGGAGCAAGAGTGCTCGATGTTGCCTGCGGAACAGGAGTTTTAACTCCCGCTTTGCTCGATTTAGGAGCAGGTGAGATTCTGGGAGTTGATATTTCGGATGAGATGATAAAGGTTGCAAAGTCGAAGTACGATCACGATGCAGTTCGTTTCGAAGCTACCGATTTCATGGATATCGAAGAAGAAGACTTTGACGTGGCAATCGTGTACAATGCGTATCCTCATTTTCTTGATAAGAAATCGTTGGTTGCTAAGTTGTATAACGTGTTGAAGCCGGGTGGACGTTTTGTGGTGGCACATTCCGATAGTAAAGAAAGGATCAACGGTTGTCATCATAAACTAGATTCGAAAATATCAGATCATTTATTGGCGGTAGAGCATGAAGCAAATCATTTTATGAAAAGCTTTGAAATTGACACGATGATCGATGCTCCCGACTTGTACGTGCTTTCGGGTACACGTAGATAAGAATGGTCTATTAAAATTGATAGTAAAGTCATTTTATAAACCATGCAAAGTTTTTTTATAAACCTCATTAGGTTTTCAGAAAAAGTAAACGTAGTTTTTTCAAGAAGTATGCATGGTTTTTATGGTGGATATACCACGATTTTTTGAAGAGTAAATAGAGCTCTCGCTCAGTGTTTATATAAAAGAAAAAGAGAGAGCTAGCACACGATATTTATGTGTTATGGATTTATGAGTAATTTGAGCCACAAAAAAAAAGGGAGAGCTTCGATAAAGAAGCCTCCCTTTTTCAATAATATATCTTCAACATTGCAGATTACAATGTGTCTGAAAAGTATGCTTTTGGTAGTTTGCGGCAGTTGTATTGAGAAGCCATAATTTCACCGTAAGCACCTGCAGAGCGCAAAGCGATAAGATCGCCACGATGAACTTCATTCAAATCTACAGCTTTGCCGAAGCAGTCTGACGACTCACAGATAGGACCCACTACATCGTATGCTTCAACCGCACCTTCCGAAGTCAGGTTTTCAATCTTGTGGTAAGCCTGATACAACGCCGGACGGATCAATTCCGTAAAGCCTGCGTCTACAATTGCAAACTGTTTGCTTGAGCCTTTCTTTACATAAAGTACTTTTGTAATCAAAGAGCCACACTGACCTACGATAGAACGTCCCGGTTCGAAGTGTAGTGTTTGATTTGGCTGAAGCTTCAATAGCTGGTGGAAGATTGCAAAGTAATCTGCAAAGTCAGGGATTGACTGACGATCCGGATGATTGTAATCGATACCAAGGCCACCACCTACGTTGATGTGTTCAACAATCATTTGGCGTTTTGCCATGTTTTCTTGAATCTCGTTTACGCGGGCACAAAGACCTTTGAACGAGGTAAGATCTGTAATTTGCGAGCCGATGTGGAAATGCAAACCGATTAGTTTTACGTTTTTCAAACGGGCAAACTGATCTAGAACTTCATCAAGTTGGCATAGGTTGATACCAAACTTATTTTCTTTAAGTCCGGTAGTGATATAATGGTGTGTGTTTGCATCAACTTCGGGATTTACACGAAGTGCTACACTTGCCACTTTGTTTTTAGCTTCGGCTAGTTCGTTGATCACTTCTAGCTCGGCAGCCGATTCTACGTTGAAGCAGAAGATGTTGTTGTCAAGACCAAGATTGATTTCCCAATCAGCCTTACCTACACCTGCAAAAACAATCTTGCCGGCAGGAAAACCTGCATCCAAACAAGCTTGAATTTCACCACCGCTCACACAGTCGGCACCTAGTCCGTTTTCACGAACGATAGAAAGAATCTTAGAGTTGGCGTTTGCTTTTACAGCATAATGTACATGATAGCCGTATTTTCCGGCTTCACCTGTCACAAGTTTCAAGGTGTTGCGCAAAAGTTCGGTATCATAGTAATAAAACGGAGTTTGAAGCTCCTTAAATTTATCAATAGGAAAAGTTCCTTTTGTCATGTGAAATTAAGCTTTGCAGAATAAGTTATTACTTAAAGCCTGTAGTGCTCTCTTCTTGTCTTCCGAACGGATTAGGAATGAAACGTTGTAGTTACTTCCTCCGTAAGAGATCATGCGTACAGGAATATCTTTCAATGCATTTACGATACGAGCCTCGAAACCTACGTTTTCCCACTCAAGATCGCCAACCACACAAATGATTACCATGTCTTCGTCTACAGTCACAGTACCATATTTCTTCAAATCGTCAACGATCTCAGAAAGATGTTTTGATTTGTCGATCGTAACCGAAACGCCTACTTCCGAAGTAGTAACCATGTCAATTGGTGTTTGGTAGCTTTCGAAGATTTCGAATACTTTGCGAAGGAATCCGTGTGCCAACAGCATTCTACCCGATTTGATTTTAATCGAAGTGATGTTGTCTTTTGCTGCAACCGCTTTGATTTTACCTTTTTCAGTATTGTTAGAAATCAAAGTACCCGGAGCTTCAGGTTCCATTGTGTTAAGAAGACGTACCGGAATGTTATTCAACTTTGCAGGAAGAATACAAGTAGGATGAAGGATCTTCGCGCCGAAATAAGCCAGTTCTGCAGCTTCTTCGAAGTGAAGATTACGTACCGGAGCAGTACCTTCTACAAAACGAGGGTCGTTGTTGTGCATACCGTCGATGTCTGTCCAGATTTGGATTTCTTCCGAGTCGATTGCAGCTCCAATAAGCGACGCGCTATAGTCGCTACCGCCACGTTGTAGGTTGTCGATTTCGCCATACGCGTTACGACAGATGTATCCTTGCGTGATGTATATTTCAGCCTCTTTGTGTTGGTTCAAAAGCGTAACCAATTTGTCTTTGATGTATAGAGGATCTGGCTCACCGTTTTTGTCGGTGCGCATATATTCCAAAGCAGGGATTAGAACAGATTTTGTACCACATTCGTTTAGGTATAGGTTAACCATACCTGTAGACATTAGTTCACCTTGAGCCAAGATAACCTTCTCTTCGAAAAGGGTGAACAAGTCTTTTGTGAAAGAACGCATGTAGTTAAAATGAGATTTAAGCAGTTCGATGGCCTTCTGTTTATACTCCTCTGTTTTATACAGTTCTTCAACGTGCATCATGTACTTTTGCTCAAGCGCATTAATAAGTTCACTTGCACCATCCGGATTCTTTTTATACAAATAATCCGAAATTTCAACCAAAGCATTCGTTGTGCCTGACATTGCAGATAAAACTACTATCTTTTGGTTTCCGTCACAAATCAAGTTTGCAACTTCCTTCATTCTCTGTGCTGAACCAACAGAGGTGCCACCAAACTTTAAAACTTTCATTTTTCCTTTGTCTGATTAAAATGTTCTAATTCTTGTTACTAATATAGGCAAATATACGACTTTTTCTTATAAATTGTCGTTGTTTGCGATTATTTCGACAGGGTCTGACTCTACTTCGATCAGCTGTCCGTTGTCGCATTTGATTACACGTCCGGGAAAAGACTTCACCAAGGTATAATTGTGGGTAGTCATCATCACCGAAGTGCCGTTTCTGCAAATTTCATGCAGTAAGTGTACAATCTGCGAACCTGTTTCTGGGTCAAGGTTACCGGTAGGTTCATCAGCCAAAATGATCTCAGGCGAATTAAGCAAAGCTCTGGCAATCACGATGCGTTGCTGCTCACCCCCCGAAAGCTCATGCGGCATTTTGTATCCTTTGTTGTTCATGCCTACCTGTTGAAGTACCTCTGAGATACGATCTCTGATCTTTCCTTTTTGATCCCAGCCGGTTGCGCGCAAAACAAATTCAAGATTCTTTTCTACGGAGCGATCCGTAAGAAGTTGGAAATCCTGAAATACAATTCCCAACTTACGACGCAAGTGGGGGATATGTTTGTTTTTAATCTTATGCACCGGATATTCAAACACGGTACATTCGCCACGTTTGATAGGCATTTCGCAATAAATAGATTTAAGTAGGGTACTTTTACCGGACCCTACTTTACCGATAACATATACGAATTCACCTCTTTTTAGTTTAAAGTTGGCATTGCGCAGAATCATATTTTCATTTCGGCAGATGTCAACATCGCTAAGTGTAAGAAGTATGTCGTTGTTCATATATAATAAATTACTCTTTATGTCTTTTCTTCAATTCATTTGCAAGGTGTTCGAGACGATATCCTTTCGACGATAGAAGTACGATCAAGTGGTAAACCATGTCAGCAGCTTCGTATAAGAAACCTTCATCGGTTCCGTTGGTTGCTTCGATCACAGTTTCTACCGCTTCTTCACCCACTTTCTGAGCCATACGGTTGATACCTTTCTTAAACAATGAGGTTGTATAAGAGCCTTCCGGCATCTCTTGTTTACGTTTGTCGATAAAGTCTTGTAAATACTTTAAGAACAAAATGTCTTCTTTGTTGCTTTCTTCAAAACAAGTATCATTGCCTGTATGGCACACAGGACCCACCGGATTTACTTTGATCAATAACGTATCTTGATCGCAGTCTTCTTTCATAGATACCACATGAAGGAAGTTTCCGCTCTCTTCGCCCTTTGTCCATAAGCGGTTTTTGGTACGGCTGAAGAAGGTTACTTTACCTGTTGCTTTTGTTTTTTCGAAGGCTTCTTCGTTCATAAAGCCTAACATCAAAACTTTGCTTGTCTTATTATCTTGAATAATAGCCGGAATCATTCCGTCCATTTTATTGAAATCCAAATTCATTTTCGTTCAGTTTAAGTAATTTACTTGTTTTTATCGCACATGAATTCCCTCACTGCGAAGGTAGTGTTTTAATTCACTAATCCCAATCTCTTTAAAGTGAAATACACTGGCAGCCAGAGCGGCATCAGCCTTCCCTTTCACGAAAGCATCTTTGAAATGCTCCATGGTTCCGGCACCACCCGAGGCGATAATCGGAATTTGCAGTTGGTCAGATAATTGAGCCAGAGCGTCGTTGGCAAAACCTTGCTTTACACCATCGTGACTCATGCTGGTGAAAAGGATCTCACCGGCACCTCTTTCCTGTGCCTCTTTGGCCCATTCAAATAAGGTACGTTCGGTCGGAATACGTCCGCCATTGAGGTAGCATTTCCAGATCCCATCTTCAAAGTTGGCATCAATGGCCACTACACATACCTGATTCCCAAAGTTGCCGGCAATCTGGTCGATGAGTTGTGGGTTTCTGATTGCCGCCGAATTGATCGAAATCTTATCAGCTCCGGCATTTAGCATTCGATCTACGTCGGCCACTTCGCCAATACCACCACCCACCGTAAAAGGGATGTTGATACGAAGCGCGATTCGTTTGATCAGATCAGTGAAGGTTTTGCGTCCTTCATGCGATGCCGAGATGTCGAGAAACGTAAGTTCGTCGGCACCCGCTTCACTATACTGAGCACCCAATTCAACCGGGTCTCCGGCATCGCGAAAGTTTACGAAATTTACCCCTTTGACCGTAGTGCCGTCTTTTACATCGAGGCAGGGAATAATACGTTTTGCAAGCATCCCTATTCGTTTTTATCGTTAAACGGAATCAAATCCTTTAATTTGATATTTCCCTCGTAGATTGCTTTTCCCACAATAACCGACGGAATACCCATCTCTGCCAATAGTTCGATATCGGCAATATTGCTCACACCGCCACTGGCGATTAGTTTAATATAAGGAACATTGTCAACGATCTCTTTGTAAAGATCAATCGACGGGCCTTGTAGCATTCCGTCTTTACTGATATCGGTACAAATTACCGACACGATTCCTTTTTCGTGGTAATCTTTGATAAATGGGATCAAATCCATAGACGTTGTCTCTTCCCATCCACCGATAGCAATTTTTTTATCTTTGGCATCTGCACCCAAGATGATGCGGTCGCTACCATATTTATTGATCCAACGGGTAAACTCATCCGGGTTCTTCACGGCAATACTACCACCGGTCACCATTTGGGCTCCACTCTCAAAAGCGATCACCAAGTCCTCTTCTGATTTTACACCACCACCAAAGTCGATGATCAAAGAAGTGCGTGAAGCAATACGCTCCAGTGTGCGGTAGTTGATAATGCGTCCGGCTTTGGCACCGTCAAGATCCACAACGTGTAGTCGGCGAATACCATAATCTTCAAATTCTTTAGCAACCTCTACTGGATCTTCGTTGTATATCTTTTTGGCATCGTAGTTGCCTTGTGTAAGACGCACACATTTGCCGTCGATCATATCGATAGCCGGTACAATCTTTATCATAATGATTGATTTATAAAGTTACGTAAAATGATTTCGCCCTGTAGCCCGCTTTTTTCGGGATGAAACTGTGTGGCAAAAAAGTTGTCTTTATGTAATGCTGCGCTAAAATGATGGATGTAGTCTGTATGCGCTGCCGTATGTTCGCATACCGGTACATAATAACTATGCACAAAATACACGAATTCATTTTCTTGATTGGCAGCAAAGAGCGGTTGCTTTACATCCGTAATGTTATTCCAACCCATATGTGGCACCTTTTGGTCATGATGATGGGGATGGAAACGTTTTACGGGAACGTCAAATACTCCGAGACAAGTAGTGTCTCCTTCTTCCGAATACTTGCAAAGTAGTTGCATACCTAGGCAAATGCCCAACACCGGTTGTTTCAGATCCCGGATCAGATCATCGAGCTTCTGCTCTTTGAGAAACTCCATTGTAGAGCGAGCTTCTCCCACGCCAGGAAAAATCACACGATCGGCCTGCATGATACGTTCGGCATTATCGGTTACCACCGGTTCTATGCCTATACGTTTCAGAGCAGCTTCGACCGAAAATATATTTCCGGCATTGTAATTAATAATAGCTACATCCATAACTGTTGTTTTCTATTTAAAAGTACCGTTGCATATGATTTGTTTCAACGGTTTCAGTTTCTTCTAAGAAAGGGTAGGAGCAAAAATAACAAAATAATGATTGTTTCGTGATAGTTCTGTCTATTTGTTTGGTCTTTGTTTACACTTTATAGCGAAAATGGGATAAATTCAGACGAAAAATAGATTTTAGTAAATACTTATAATGAGGACGTTGAAAAATATTTATGAGAAAAGTGTAAAAAAAATCACGTCAGCTATTGCAGGTTTCAAAAATAGTGGTACCTTTGCAATGCAATCGGGAATAACGGTTGTGGCCAACAAACGGTGTGGTAGTTCAGCTGGTTAGAATACCTGCCTGTCACGCAGGGGGTCGCGGGTTCGAGTCC
>DLYT01000003.1:8365-10558 GCA_003447595.1 Porphyromonadaceae bacterium | reverse complement strand
GTCCCGTCCATACCGCAGAAAGCAGTTACGAAAGTAGCTGCTTTTTTTGTTATATACCTATCCCAACTACATCTGTATAATCAGATCAGCAAGGGGTAAAAAAAGAACGGGGGATAGAATCAGCGATGACTCTATCCCCCGTTTATGTTAGAAGGGTTTTAATCGGTTACGATTAAGCTTGCTTTTTAGAGCGTAAGAATTTATTTGTAAGGTATTTGCGCACAGGAATATCATACCATTTCAAGCAGATATATGCCAACGCAATACTTCCGAAAAATACACCCAACGCACCCGGTAGCGACTCCGCAAACGTAAGGTTTCCGTTCTTTACCCATGCATAATATAAGTAGATAAACGGATAATGCACCATATACAGCGGATACGAAATATCCCCAAGTAGCGTGCAAAGTTTGTTGGTAAACGCATCCGTAGATTTGTCCGAAGCACCCAGATAAACAAGGATCGGGAACACTACCGCGCAACAAACCGTATCGTAAAGACCGTTCAACCACAATTGTTCAGCGCCACCGATACGTGGAATCGCCAACAAAGCGATGATGATCAAACTACAAATCCAGAACGTACCTTTGATATTCGCAGGTTTGAAAATACGGATCATCAGCAAACCGGCCGAAAAAGAAAACAACAAGCGTAATGAACCCGCTGTAAACTCAATAGCCGTAAGTGAATACCCCGAGCAAATATCACCATTCGGTCCTAGCATCGCAAAAGCAGCCAAGCCACTTCCGGCCAATGCCACCAATACAGCAAGCCATTTGGTCGATAGTCTGCGGATAAACAACGCATACAAGATGTTACCAATGTATTCGAAAAACAACGACCAACTAGGTCCGTTCAGCGGATACATCTCACCCAATCCGCGCACTTCGGTTCCGATCGTAGCCGGAATCAGCAGCGCATTGATGAATGTGGCGAAAAACAGTGCCGCGATGGTAACTTTCGAAACATCCCAAACGGAACATCCTTGAAAATAAAACATCACACCACCAATCAGCGCACCCATCACCACCATCGGATGAAGGCGGATCACCCTGCGTTTTAGAAACTCAGTCGCAGTCATTTTGCCCCAACGGTCGTCATAAGCAAAACCAACTACAAATCCGGATAAAAGAAAGAAAAAGTCTACTGCCAAGTAGCCATGGTTGATTTGCTGATCCAAGTGGCTCGTTGCAAAGGCTTCAAAAATATGAAACCATACAACCATAAGAGCCGCCACTCCGCGAAGCCCATCTAGCGTATTGTAGTGCGGCTTCGTATCCGGAAAGGCAGAAGTAGATTTGAGTGTGTTTAGCATAGTAAAAGTGATTATTGTATAACGAATTAATTAAAGATCACTTCAAAAACCTCAGTATCGCCATTGATCTCTACCTTCTTAGCTCCGTTTGCAATGTCAAACTTCACGTAAGCAGAATCAAACTTCGACTCTGAAATCATTTTGCCGTCAGCACCTAACTGTTTGATCGTTACACCACCATTTACAGGTTTTGTAAGCATCACGCACGATGTAACACCGGCAGGCAATTCAAAATTAAATACACCGGTTGATGTGTATGAAGTCCCCGGATTCTTATCAAAAGCAAAGCGAACCTTATCCATGTCTTTCGCTTCTACTTTGAAGTTCAAATCTTCAATTTTCACAGGGTTAACGTCGAATGAACGTACCGCAGCCCAACTCTTTTTCTCCGATTCAAGTTTGCGGATACGGATATAGTTTGCTTTGATCGGCTCGCCATTCCATTCGATAACATATTGTTTCTTTAGTGAATCAGAAAGAGCGGTCCAGTTCTTGCCATCCACCGAATATTCCAAAATCGTATGATCAAAATAGTCAACATCATCCACCGAGTTGCGACCTTGAAGAATCAAGATTTCGCGCACGTCACGCACATCTCTCAAGTCGGCACCAATCCAGTTGCCAGTTCTTTGCTGATCGCCCGAAGTATAGTGAGTTGTAGAGTCGTTGTCAAACATCAGTTTGCCCTGGATCGTATTTAAGGTAGGGAAAGAACCGATACTGCGGTATGCCAACGGTTTTTCACCGGTTAGTTTTGTGTAGAAGTTGAACGCCATGTCATCCATTGCATTTTCGTAGAACGGTTGCAACTTCATCGTACCCGATTTGTGATCGTTGTAGTTCTTGCGTTGCTCTTCGCTCATTAGGTTTTGCACGTA
>DLYT01000003.1:6917-8101 GCA_003447595.1 Porphyromonadaceae bacterium | reverse complement strand
CCCAGTTTGCCAAATTCAACCAACCACGGACGTAGCTCGTTCAATAGCAATTCGTTTTTACAGTTCTCTTCCATTTGAGCAGGAACCTGTTCTACCTTTTCATATTCGGACATCAACTTGTCATACTGCGCTTGCGTATAATTGTCGACATTGAAGATTTCAGTTTCCCACGACTCCGAGCGGCGATAGCCATTTTCGGTATCACACGAGTGGATCGCGAATGTACGATATGCATCGCTAGCAGTAGGAGCAACCTCTCTCAGTCCTCTTTCCCAGCTGTCGATTGGGTTGTAGTTTGGCGTATTCCACGTATAATCAGCCACGCTGTAAAGCGCAAGTTTCGAAGCCTCACCGTGCTCCATCGGGTTGCTGGCAAAACCAACAATATCATTTGCCGTAAGCGTAGTATCCAATCCATAAACCGGACCTTGCATGATGATATGGCGCACATAGTCGGTCACCGGATAGTTCCACCAGTAGTAACCCGGGCGTTGGATACGCGAATTAAACCAATCCATTGTTTCTTTGGTAAGGTCGCTACATACCACGTCGCCTGTCCAGAAAAGATCGATCGATTTGTCTAGCTTGTTACCGAAAGTCACCAAACTACCCTTCTCGGTAGGGTTGGCCCAAAGTTTAGAATAGTCTGTCGGACACATTACAAGCGACGAAATATCACCTTTAGCCTCTACAAACTCCTTGTTTAGTCGGTTCAACAGCTCCGTTTGTTTTACCGGATTGGTACCTTCACCTTCGATGTCGTCAAAGAATACGGCAAACGAACGCACACCAAGATCGTACATCCAACCTAGCTTTTGTACCAAGTTTTGATAATCCTCTTCGTTCCATTTGATGTCTTTGCCCGGGTGAATTGCCCAAACAAAATCAACACGGTTGCGGTTGCAAGCCTCTACAAGTTCTTTGATATTTTGAGCTTCTTTTTCAGGATAAGGAAGTCTCCAGTTTGGAGTACTGTGATAGTGGTCATCCTTTGGTCCGTACAAGTAGCTGTTCAGTTTAAATTTACCGTAGAAATCAATCAACGACAAGCGTACCTCGTGCGACCAAGGTTCACCGTAGAAACCTTCTACGATACCGCGGTATTTCATGCTTGGGAAATCGTTGATCGTAAGGCAAGGTAAGTTTCCTTCTTTTGCGATCGGACTTTCTGCAATCTGGCGCAA
>DLYT01000003.1:2822-6621 GCA_003447595.1 Porphyromonadaceae bacterium | reverse complement strand
ACACCCTTCTTTGCTGCGATTTTCTTTCCGAAATCAATAGTTACAGGAACACCATTTTTTGCTTGTTTCAAAAAGCCAAGATCATTAGCGAAAGCTTTTTGCTTGTCAACCAGCTTGATGCCTTTTGATATTGAAAGATTCTGTCCTTCCTCTTTGAGTAGTGAATGAGGAGTTGGGTTTATGATTAGTCCTTTGTGGTCGATAGCCTGACCCGGAACTTTTAAAACATCTTGAGATTCAGATCGCTGCGAACTAAGATCAAACTCAGCTTCCTGAGCACATACCGTTCCGCATGATAGTGTAATAGCAAGTAATGCTATTGTCGACTTAAAACGTTTGTTCATAGAATTTTACTATTTGTCTTGATATAAAGTTAGTGTTACGAATCGTAAAGATCTTCATTTTTATCAAGCGAACATTTGTTCTAAATCAAAAAAAGGTACAATTAAGGTTTTTATTTATTCGCTCTGATGCGACTAAGGGTAGAGAGTGTTATGCCCAAATAAGAGGCTATATCCCCAAGATTTGCGCGCATGCATACTTCGGGAAACTGTAATTTCATTTGCTCATATCGTTCTTTGGCCGATAAGGTAAGTAGCTCCTTGTGGCTGCGGTGCAAACGGCGGTATTCATTCTGATGGATGATGCGTCCCCAGTTAGAGAGTTCGATGTTTGTTTCCCACAGGCGTAATAAGCAACTCACCTCGATTTCATAGGCTTCTACCTCTTCGATGGTTTCTACAAACTCCTCACTTGCTTTGTTGTAATACAATTCGTCCATACTAAAAACAATCCCCCTGCCGGCAAATGAAGTAGTCACCTCTTTGCCGTCGACAAGCCAAAACGAACGAGTCAATCCCTTCTCGATAAAATAAGCAAACTTGGTGTACGTCCCTTCTTTGATCAATTGGTATTTTTTCGGAAATAATCTACGTTTAGTCACCGAACGAAGCAGATCAGCCGTCTCCTCAGAAATCGGACAAATCTCTCGCATGTCGTTTATTACTCTAGTCATCATAAGGAAGTGTGTTTTTTATTCAGCACCCTAAATATACAAAAAAACAAGTAAAGAGATCGCTATTTGCATTTTGCGCCATCTTATATAGCAGCTTCGGAGTCGATTACCATGACGCGATTCCAGAGATGTTCGCAGTTCTTGATAAACTCCTGATGTTGCGGATGCGGTTGGTAGGCATCTTGGTCGGCCTTGTTTTTAAAGCAAGCAATCATCGAATAAGTATAGGTGTTTTCGATCACGTCGCGGTTGGTTGCGGCAGGCTTACCAATGTGTTTATCCACAATCAAATCAATCTCGAGTAACTTCTTGAGTCCGGCTTCAAAATCGGCACATGCCTGCGGATTATTCGGCTCTTTCAGCCAAAACAATACGTGGTGAACAAACAAGTTATTCAACGATTGCGAAGATTGCATGTTCGTGTCGCAACCGGTCAATACCGCTCCACCGGCCAGCAAAGCCGCATTTTTGATCATACTTCTGCGTTTCATGGTTTTGTCTTTCAATTAACACCCTAAACATACAAAAAAGATCGATACAATCCTTGAGTTACCAACTATAGATAAATCTATATTTATACGTGATTTTCGCAGTGAATTATAGATATATCTATAGTCCGGAAGAATACAAATCGATTGCTTTTGTTTCGAAATTAAAGGGAGTGCTTATACTTGGCCAGCATGATTACCGGGTTTGAGTTTTCGTTGAGTGTGGCGGCAATCTCTTTCAACCTTCCGGTAAGCTCACCTTTTGCGAGAGCTTCGAGCAGTTTGTCTGCTTCGAGTTTCTGGCAAAAGGCAACTTAATTTATGGTTCTATTCTATTAGTAAAACAGGATCGGGGCGTTTGAAAGGTTTTTTAGGTTCGCATTGATATTTTGCATTTTCTTTTCTCTCAAAAAATGCAATAATATCCTTGTAGTTCTTTTTTAGTAATGCTTGCTTTTGTGCGAGAGGCATGTTTGTGATCTTGCAGTCTTCCTTAAAAATATCAATTGCGATGGAGTCATTCGTGCTCAAATTCCGAAGCGATTTGATGACGTCTTTACATTTGCCATCAAGAGGCATTGATACGGTACTTTGTGCACTTAATGTTGTTATTGCAGCGCAAAAAAGAATTCCTGCAAATAAGATTCGCTTCAAACTTCTCATTGTAAATGGTTTTATACGTTAGATATAAAGGATAATCGCAAATGTAAATAAAGACGGAGAGATGTGCAATACGTCGATAATGTATTAATATGCACGATTTTACTTTTTTCGATCACACAGTATGATTAGTTGATTGGTTCCGTGCGTGAAGGTGGCAAATTGCTTTTCCAATGCAGGCGACAATGTGTAGTTTCCATTTTTCAACTCCTCCTCCAAATCGTACCATTCGACAACATTCATATAGCATTCGTCAGTTATCCAATATGGCCAGAAGGGTGGTCCGCCGAGAATGTCGTCAGTGATTTTCGTTTCTTTATTACTTTTAGCAATAAATCCACTTCCTTTATCTTTATTGTATACAATGTGTCTGAAGTTATCTTCATTGTGGGCGTAGTCATTTCCATCTACAGATCGGAACCTTTGTGCTAAAATAAAAAAAGATTGATCATCTTCAGCAACGGAAGTTGCACCCCAGTAATGAGCTCCATGTCTTTCAAAATCAGTCCAATTGTACCATGGTTCGTATCCGATAGGAAGTTTGTATTTTCCTTTATTGAAAATTGCATAAGGAGCGCAATTCTTTCCTGCTAGTCGCCATATGGTATCATTCGCTAAATCACCTTTCAAATAGAGACCATCCGAATAATGATAAAATGCCTTCAGAAGTTTCGGAGTAGAAAATCGGATGTCCTCATTTAAGCTTTCCATTCCATAATTCGGATTAGGAATAACAGCAACCGTATCGCCATGTTCATCAATAGCTGTTGTGAAGAACTTTTCAACATGTAGTGGACTTGTGGTAGCTGTCCATAAAACAGAGTCGCTAATACCAATTGCATAAAAGGAACCCTTTCTCATGCGAAGGTAATTGCCATTCAGATCAAAATACAAAAGTTTACCCAAGTCAGATATAACAATCTCCTTTTTGCTGCGGTCTATATCTACACCTACGACAAGCGTATGTTCGCCGGGACCTTGTCCGGTACGTCCTATCTGGCAGATGTATTCACCTTCTTTGGTAAACTTGAACACGCCATCGCGTGTATATAAAATCAGATCATTATTTATCGTCAATATATCCCAGATACGGGTGATAACGATGTCTTTGGGCGTTTTCAACTCCAAATACCGTACAGTATCTGCGATTTCGGAGATCTTCATTGCCCGCTCGGTCTCCATACTTTGCTCAAAGTTGATGATGTATGGAGCATCTGCGTCTTGTGCCGCGCCGCTTTTATTAGACCGGCTACATCCGATGCATCCGATTAGGATGAGAAGTGCAATGGTGGTTTTATTTATCATGAGATATCAAGTTTAACAAGTTGTAGAGCAAGTTTAAATAAACTTCGGAGATGTACAGGATGTTCGTAATGTCTTAACATTAATTAGTTTGAAGCGTGCTGTTGTGTATTGGAGGCGACAGAGAAAAAACTCCCCGCTCGCTAGTCGGGACCATTGAGGTGGTACGCGAGAAGGAGCGGGGAGGATAGCTTTTAATTAACGTTCGGTCGCTGGTGACGAGCAGCCGGGGCGACCGGTGATCAGGTTGCTGGTTTTTCCCTGATCGGGTAGGCGGCTTTTACCCGAGCGGACAGCGGCCCGGTGGGGCTGTCTTGGGGCATCGGCCGGTGAG
>DLYT01000003.1:929-2566 GCA_003447595.1 Porphyromonadaceae bacterium | reverse complement strand
AAATCAATGAGGGAGTAGCCCGGAGTTTTAAGCCCGTTGCTCTTCGGCATTGAGGCCGTGCGCTTCGATGATCTCGCGGATGTCCTTTTCGATGCTGATGAGCATGCGGCGATAGTGCTCGCGATTATCACCGTTTTTATCGCAGATATAGGCACTGTATGAGATTTCGAGCGCAAAAGACTCGGGGAAATGACTGACGTTGGCCGCACGAGGATACTGTGCACGCAAGAGACGACCGTAGTCGAGAAAACTGTTTTCGGCCGAGTCGTATCGGCGAAACGAGAGGCCGCGACGGTTTGTCGCACTTTTGCCGCCATGCCAATAGGTATTGGGTTTGCCACAGGCAATGATCCCAAAGTAGTTTTTGTTGACTACGGCATGGTTGCTCTCGCCCCAGCCCGATTCGATGGCAGCTTGTGCCAACATTACGGAGGGGTTGATGTTGAAAACTTTGCCCGATTCGGCAGCCGCGGCAAACAACTGCGTCACAAAGAGGGTCTTTTTGTCGGTAAAAGGAGCCGTGTTTTGATTCATGGTATGTTTCTGATTTTAAGGTAAAAAATAATTAGTCGAGCGAGTGAGGCTTGTCACACTCTTCGGATCTGGTAACCACTTCCATGGCTTCAAACTTGGCCTTGTCGCGCAAATCGAGCAGCGAGGTTGACGGTCGAAACAAGATCACCGGTCTTTTCATCAAGTGAGCTTTGAATTCTTCCTCGGTCGCTACCCCCTTGCTTCCGGCGCGCATTTGCAAATTGCCCAGTCCTTCGATGGCTACAATTTCGCCACGCAACAGTGCTTTTTTAGCTTGAGTCACCAAGGCGCTGATTACCATTTTTACATCAGCTTCGGTGGCCGAGCACGTGCTTTCAATTTCGCTGCACATCTCCTCGAACGAGTATTTGCGAGAAGCCTTTGTTGCTCCATACACCAGGCGAGCGTCTGCTGCCGCGTCTTTGCGTAGATCTTTACGCCAAATCAATTTGTACTTTAATGACATACTTTTTTGTGTTTAAAATGATACGTAAAAGGTTCAATTTCAATTGTGACCGGTTATTGTTGTTGTCCGATCACATTTCAAAGATACGTTACGCCATAGGGGGCGAATCCGTGTTCGTCTCTGTTCGTCGGTATTCGTCTCTCTTTTTACGTATTTGTACGTTTTGATCTGTTTCAGTCGTGAATTGGTCAGTTGCTCACGCAGCGTGCGTGAATTTACGCACCGAGCGTGACCGAAAACACCGACGCAGCGTGCGTAAAATCAGTCACGGAGCGTGACAAAAAATACGCATCGAGCGTGCGATAAATACCTGATATATTAGGTTTTAAAAGTGGATATTACTATCTTTAAGAGTAATAAAATCAAGCTGTTATGAAAAATACCGATCGAGAATTTGTGTACCGAGCCTATTCGTTCGGAGAGTTGGCCAGTCTCTATTGTCCCGATATAGCACCGCAATCGGCCTCCAAAATGCTTCGCAAATGGATTCGTGAAACACGTGACCTGCAAGCCGCACTCGAAGCCACAGGATGGAGGCCTTATGCCAAGGTGCTTTCGCCCAAGATGGTGGCATGTTTGGTTACCTTTCTGGGCGAACCCTGAGGAAGTCCCGTGTTGGGGCTCACTCGATAGGGTA
>DLYT01000003.1:0-534 GCA_003447595.1 Porphyromonadaceae bacterium | reverse complement strand
GGTATAGTTGCGATCCCCCTTTGTGTCCTTCACATCTTTGTCGGGTCGATGCACGATGATACCATAGTCGCAACGGTTGTAGAAATTGGCCGATCCGCTGATGTCGTACAGCGTAGGTTCGCGGTGATTCGCTACATCGCTTTTGCCAAGCAGATCCATTTTGCGCGGATGGGCCGACAATATCAGCGATGCATTGTAGTTGCGAACAAAGGCTTTGAACTTGCCGAGCAGTCGGTTGATCACGTTGGTTTCACTGATGTTTTCCGGGTTTTTGAGTTCGAGCGTATTGAACGGATCCACCACAAAAACCTTGATCCCGTGCTTCTTTACCATCACGGCGGCGATTTCGAGTATTTGATCAATGTCGAACAGATCGGGCTCGATGAAGAAAAAATTTTGCTTGATATCGGTATACACCGTGCTCATTTCTTCGTGGGTCATGTAGGGAGTGCCAAAGCGTTTGCCGGTTATTTTCATGCTCAGTTTGCTCATGTGGTAAGTGACCGGATCGTTTTCGGGACTGAAAAACAAAGT
>DLYT01000032.1 GCA_003447595.1 Porphyromonadaceae bacterium | reverse complement strand
TAGCCATATATAGGTATACAAAGGCATAAAAACTACAAAAAATAGGGATTGACGTGTCATTATATTCGTTATTTCTTTGCAACCGTAAATCATTAACTAATGAAACTCAACTCATGCGCACTAAACTCTTAACGTTTATACTAGCCTTCTCTACCGGTGTTTGCGTCTATGCAAAATCGGGCAATGGCAAAATCTCCGGTATCGTAAAAGATACAGAAGGGGCACCATTAGTAGGAGCCAACATCTGGAACAAGAAATATAAGATTGGCACTGTAACCGACAGTAATGGTCAATTCACATTACACAATCTTCCCGACGGAGAACTTTTCCTTGATATTAAATACATAGGCTTTATTACCCAACAAGATACAGTCGTAGTTCGTTCAACGACTCCGATAAAGAAACAATATACACTTCAACACAATGAAGTCGAAATTGAAGAAGTTATCGTGCAAGCTCCTCGTAAGCAAATCAATGAGCACATGCCTTTCACAATGAGTCGACTGCCGGTTACGATCAAAGAACAACCGCAAACCATCTCTGTGGTAGACCGCAAGTTAATGGACGAACAAGGAGTTACAGACATCAAGGACGCGATTCTAAATGTACCCGGAGCATACAGCTGGGCTACTTACGGTGGAGCTTTAAATAGTTTCGGCGCACGTGGCTACCGTGGCATCTCGTTTATGAAAGACGGAATCTTGATGGAGACTTCACAACCCGATATGGACGGGGTAGATGAATTGCAAGTAATCAAAGGTTCGTCTGCTATTCTATTTGGAAATGTAAGTCCGGGAGGTATCATCAACTTGGCTTCCAAACGCCCTAGAGCCACATTTGGAGGAAACTTCAAGGCCGGTTATGGAAGCTTTAATACCTACAAAGCCAATGGAGACATTTGGGGTAGCCTTGATCGCAACTCCCGCGTTTCATTCCGCCTCAACGGATCTTACGAAAACGGCGACAGTTATCGCTCACACGTAAGCAAAGAGAAGTTCTACTTCAACCCATCGCTTCGTTGGCAACTTGGCAGAAACACAGATCTGCTTATCCAATACGATTACATGAACGACAATCGTACGCCCGACAATGGAACCATTCTATATGACTGGAAAATATACGACCTTCCTTTTGATCGTTTCACCGGACTTACCTCTGACAATGTAGGAACAACGAATCAATCTGTTTCTGCAACTTTAACTCATCGCCTCAACGAGAAGTTTACACTTCGCGCCGTGATGAATCGCACCACTGAAGAGCGTAACGATTACCGTATTGGCAATCACTCTAACGTGATTAAAGGAACATCTTTATTGAAACGCGTGCTCACAAAAACAGATTACGAATACAACCACTCCCTGATACAAGTAGATTTATTGGGCTCGAAAGTAAAAACAGGTTCGATATTGCACGACTTGCAAGTGGGGATGGACTATCGCATGACCGATAAGTTTCAAGGAGACTACAAAACAGCCGTAATCGATACGATCGATGTAATCAATGGTCCGATCCGTAATACCATCAACGACCTACCGGCACTAGCTCGCGACAAAGATACACGTACACGTACATCCAAAATCGGATTCATGGTGCAAGACATTGTACACTTTAGCAACAAACTAAAAGCAACATTAGGTCTGCGTTATACAGGTGTATTCAGTGAAGAAGAGCGTTTCACCTATTCGGACAACAAGACGAAAACTTCGCCCAAAACACGTCCGCAAGGTATTTCGCCATCAGCCGGTATTTCATACTGGCCGGTACAAAACATAAACATGTTTGCAACTTACACCAATACCTTTGCACCAACTACGCTTCGCGATATCGACGGAGGAGAACTTGGCAATCAAATCACCGATCAATTTGAAGTTGGTTTCAAATCAGATTGGCTAGAAAACCGCTTATCAGCCAACCTGACTTACTTCTACATTTACGACAACAACCAAGTGATGGAAGTAATGAAACAAGACGAAAACGGCGTTTGGAAAGGACAAGGTTATGGTGAGAAAAACGGCAAGCAACGCAATCAAGGTATCGAACTAGAAGTGCAAGCTCGCCCTATCAACGGACTAAATATCCAAACCGGTTATGCATACATCGACGCCCGTTATCTTGAAAACAATAAATACATAGATAATGCCGTACCGTTAAACACTCCGAAGCACACCTTCAATTTATGGGCTAGTTATGCCGTACAACGTGGTTTCTTAAAAGGTTTATTTGTAGGAGCGGGTGCATATTATACAGGAAAACGCTTTGCCAACGATCAGGTAAAAATTCCTTGGCACGGCATCGAGCCAGGCGATCCGGCTGTAGTACTGCCTGCTTATACAGAAGTAAATATGTCGCTTGGGTATCAATACCAAAAATGGAGATTTACCGTTTCGGCTAAGAACCTTCTCGACGAACGAGCATATCTTGCCTATCGATACAATTTTATCAATCCGATTAATCCGCGTAACTTTAACGCGACAATACAATATACGCTTTAAGAATAGGCAGATATGATAAAAAAATCGCTTACTATTTTGCATAAATACATTGGGCTTGTATGTGGTGTGGTGCTTAGCATCACACTACTTACAGGCGCACTGTTGGTATACGAGCAACCGCTTACACGCCTCTTTAACCAAGAACGTTATTATCACATGAATTCGGGTACAGCAACCAACGAATTCAACTCCATAATCAATCAGCTCAATACAAACATTGGAGATCAAACACTGACAGGCATAACATGGTACAACTCACCCGAGCGCACATGGAGCGCAAGTGTCAATGACAGTCGTGATCAATATTTCTTTATTCCGCAAACAGGAGAAGTTGTAGACCAATTCTCTTATGGAAAATCGTTCTTTTATCAAATCATGTCTCTTCATCGCTGGCTGCTTTCATCCGACATTGGCCGACCAATTGTAGGAACCTGTACCATCCTCTTTTCTCTTATCCTCATCAGCGGCTTTATCGTATGGTTGCCAATGCGCAAGAAGCAGGCAAAAAACCGACTTACATTTGACAGATCGAGAGGAAAAAAGCGCAAACTACTCGATGCCCATGCTATCGTCGGACTTTATTTCGTTCCGTTTCTTCTACTGATGTCAGTTACCGGCCCCACTTGGTCGTTCCCTTGGTATCGATCGGCATTGACACAACTCCTAGGCGGTACCGCTACGGCAGGCAAACCTCAGGGTAAAGGTAAAAAAGAGTCGGTAAAACCAACTTTACAACTCACCGACACAGAGTGGAGCAATCTGTTTCGTGCAATCAAAGAAGCATCTCCGGATTTTGTATCGGCAACCATCGCACTTGATCAGCCACAAGACAATATCATCGAAGTAAAGGTATTGCCTCACAACGGCATTAGCCATAAAGTGCGCGACACATATAAAATACATATCGAAACCGGTGCTATCGCAGATGTCAAATCATGGAAAGACGCTTCGCGCAACGACCTGCTTCGTTCGTGGTTCTTTGCAGTTCACTCCGGATCATTCGGTGGAGCCATTACGCAATTTATCTATTTTGTAGTTTGCCTGATAGCCTCGACGCTACCTATTACCGGATACATCATTTGGTACCAGCGTCGCCAACTTGCAAGCAGCAAACACAAGCGTTAATCAACCTCAGTTTTCAAGTTAGCGGCAACAGTTTATATTGTAAAACGGTTAACTTTGTAATCAGTGTTCCTTCTTAAGGGATGCACAATTAACAATCCAAATGACCTATTCAATGTTTAATCGAAATAATTATAAGAAGATAACTGCAAACGATCGCTTGGCCGATGTAATTCTGAACGAATATCAGCTACTGCTGGTACTCAATCGTTTTGACATACCATTAGGCTTTGGCGATAAAAGCATCAAAGACGTATGTGCGGTAAACAATGTAAACACAAGTGCATTCCTGTTTATCCTCAATTTGCTCAGCAATCCAGACTCGATCAATGAAGAAGAGATCAAGTCTTTGCCAATCGAGCCGTTGTTGAAATACTTAAAAACCTCGCACGAATATTTTCTTGACTACCGTTTGCCCGAGCTTCGCATCAAACTGATCGATGCCATCGCAACCATCGACGAGAAAATCGCACACTTGATACTCCGCTTCTTCGACGACTACATGCGAGAAGTACGTGTACACATGGAGTACGAAAACGACAAGGTATTCAGTTATATCGAAAAACTTGTCCGCCATTCCGATACCGGCAACTACAGCATCGAGAAGTTCGAAAAGCACCACAACAGCATCGAAGACAAATTATCGGAGCTAAAGAACATCATGATCAAGTACTATCCGGCAACACAAAACAGCCATCAAACCAACAGTGTATTGTTTGATATATTCCTTTGCGAAGAAGACTTGAGATATCACACAATTATTGAAGACATGGTACTGATACCTCGTATCTACCAACTAGAAAACGAACTCACTCATGAACAAAGCCATTAAAATAGCATTGGTCGAATGCCCGTATCTACTTCGAACCGGACTGGTACAAACCTTACGAAACAGCAGCGAACTACGTTGTCATATCTTGGAGCTCAACGATATTTCGCATCTAAAAGACAGTTTGAACCTGCACCATCCCGACATGATTGTTGTGAATCCGCACAATGCTTGTGGTTTTAAATTATCCGAGATCAAGTCGTTTTGCAACAGTTATCCGTCAACCAAACTTACTGCTGTGTGCTATGCGTATCTCGACCAGCAAACCACCGAGTTGTTTCATGCCATCTTCTTCATCGATGATACACCGGAAAAGATACACGACAAGATTGATAAACTCTTTCACAAAACAACA
>DLYT01000005.1:3061-9228 GCA_003447595.1 Porphyromonadaceae bacterium | reverse complement strand
CAACGCCATTCAGATACGACAAGCCTTTGTGAGCGGCAACTACCTTACGATCGAATACGGCATGTGGTTTGATAACAAGTCGCATCTGCTCAATCTGGTCGAGATGCCACAAAAAACGGCAGACGGTGCCGTGCAGCTAGAGTTTAAACACAATAGTTATGGCGATGGGTTGCTCAATTGGGGCGTAGGTTATGTGGCTTTTTATATTCAAGGTTTGCAGGAAAAAGACAAGCCGGTGATTGATGTCGAACTTAGTTATGTCGACTACTTAGGCATTACACGTACACTCGACTTAGTATATGATCAACGGGCTTCGTCGAGTCAGTCTACACCTTCGGTAAAGGCGGTGGATGTAAACAAACAAAGCTATATTCCGATTGCGAATTAGCGAACCGCAAAAATAAACTACATGAGAATAGAATCGTCAGGTCGCCATCTGACGATTTAAAACAAGTGAAGAACGAATCGTCAGGTCCCGACCTGACGATTCGTTCTTCACTTAGTTTATAAAAGATCCTTGAGAGGATTATAAATACACTTTACTTGGTTTGTCAAACTAGTCTACCATGTTTAAAAGCGCCATCCAGTTTGAAGCAAATAGCTTCACCGCAATGGCCAGCAGGATAATACCGAAGAACTTCTTCAGAATGTAAGCACCGCCTTTTCCGATCAGTCTTGAGATAAAATCGAGATACTTCAATACCAGGTACACAACCAATATATTCAATACAATCGCAATAAGGATGTTTAAGATGTTATACTCGGCACGTAGCGACAGCAGTGTAGTAAACGATCCCGCGCCGGCAATAAGAGGAAATACCAGAGGTACAATGGTTGTCGCGCCCGAAGGCCCGTCGATCTTGAAGATTTCTACACCGAAGATCATTTCTACCGCCATAACAAACAAAACCAAAGCACCCGCTACGGCAAATGATTGAATATCGACGCTAAACAAACGGAGTAGAGCCTCACCACCAAAAAGGAAGCCGATGAAAAGAGCAAGCGAAAGGATGGCCGCTTTTTCAGCATGCACTACTTGGTTTTTAGCTTTTAGGTCGAGAAGAATCGGGATAAGCCCCGTAATATCGATTACTGCAAACAAAACGACAAATGCACTGATCATTTGTTGCCAATTGAATATTAACTCCATATAGATAACGTTTAGATGTTTGTTTTGTGCAAAATTAGTAAACTATATTTTATTCAAATGAATAATCTTTTCGTTTCCTTCATAAAAAGAAGATGTTTCTATCGTTAAACAAAGAAATAGAGGTGATGTTGACGTGGGGATAAAAAGAAGCCGGCGTCGTGCAAACAGGTTGCGCGACGCCGGCGGTTACTATCGTAAGCAGTTGTGCTATTATCCGATGTAAGTTTCCATCAATTTAGTAGATGGAGTTGGTTGGATACAAACAGAAGTTGTATTAGCCGGAAGAAGGATTGTTTCGCCTTGTTTTACTTCTAGCTTGTTGCCGCTGTTGTCTTCCATTGTGAAGCTACCTTCCATACAGATGTAAACAACGAACGAGTCAAGTGATGCATAGTCTCTAGAGATTGGAGCATCCAAGTCAAGAATGTTTGTTGTAAAGTATTTGCAAGAAGCCAAGTTTACAGCTTCGTTTTTAGCCTCCGTATAGTTGGTACGGTAGTCTGCGTGAAGCGTGTAGTCGATTGCGTCTTTAGCAAGTTCTGTATGTAGTTCGCGGCCATTACCGTTAGCATCTTTACGGTTGTAGTCGTAGATGCGATACGTAATGTTTGATGTTTGTTGGATCTCTGCGATGAAGCAGCCCGAGCCAATCGCGTGAACGCGACCTGCAGGCAAGAAGAATACATCACCCGGTTTTACTTCATAACGTTGAAGTACATCCATGATTTTGTCTTCTTCTACCAACTTCACATATTCGTTAGCGTCGATTTGTTTCGAGAAGCCAGAGTAAAGACCGGTGCCTTTGTCTGCTTTGATTACGTACCACATTTCAGTTTTACCGAAAGAGTCGTGACGTTCTTTTGCAAGTGCATCATCCGGGTGAACCTGAATAGAAAGGTCGTCTCTTGCGTCGATGAATTTGATCAAAAGTGGAAATGTTGTACCAAATTGATCCATTACCTTTTGGCCAAGCAATGCGGCACCGTTGTTCTTAATCAACGTATCAAGTGATTCTCCTTTTAGATCACCGTTTGCAACTACAGATACGTTTCCGTCTACATGAGAAAGTTCCCAGCTTTCGCCAATACCTTCTTGTACCGGTGTGATCCCTTTGAATGGACAGATGTCAGAGCCGCCCCAGATTACACCTTTAAGGATTGGTTCAAATTTGAATGGATAAAGATTCATACTACTAATTATTATTTGGTTTTGAGTTTACGTAATACCAGTGCCGTGCGTGCAGGCAAGTATAGTTTTAGCCACTCTTTGTGATATTTCTTATAGAGCGGATCGTGTGCTGTGAAGTGATGAATCGAATCGTCACTAAGGCCGAATCCGCCAAACTCAGGATTGTCGGAGTTGAGAACCACTTCATATTCTCCTGCCGGAGCTAAGATGCCGTAATCGCTAAACGACTTGGCAGGGTTGAAGTTGTAAACAAACACCAAATCTTTTCGTCGATAGGCAAGAATCTGATCTCCGTCGTTGGTCCACAGCTTCTCGATTTCCGATGCTTGAAAGTTTTTCTCACTTCTTATTAGTTTGATCATTGCATTGTCAAAATCGTTCAGATAGTGATACTTTAAGTATTTGTTGTCGGCAAGTTCCCACTGGCGACGCGCATATTTGTGCGACCAGCCGTTTCCTTCGCGTGGAAAGTCGATCCACTCGGGATGCCCAAACTCATTGCCCATGAAGTTGAGGTAACCGCCGTTGATGGTCGATAGCGTAGCTAGTCTGATCATCTTATGCAGTGCCATGCCGCGCGCTACTGTAGCGTCGGTATCATCCTTCATCATGTGCCAATACATTTTGTCGTCGATAAGGCGGAAGATGATGGTTTTATCTCCCACAAGTGCCTGATCGTGACTTTCGGCATAACTGATTGTTTTCTCGTCTTCGCGTCGGTTGGTTGTTTCCCACCAGATCGACGACGGATGCCAGTCTTCGTCTTTCTTTTCCTTGATCAACTTGATCCAGTAATCAGGGATGTTCATGGCCATGCGATAGTCAAAGCCATATCCACCGTCTGCTACACCGGTTGCCAATCCGGGCATACCGCTTACCTCTTCGGCAATGGTAATCGCGTCGGGTCTTACTTCGTGAATCAATTTATTCGCCAACGTCAGATAACAAATGGCGTCGTTGTCTTGATTGCCGTTGTAATAGTCGGCATACGTAGTAAAGTCTGCGCCCAGACCGTGATCGTAGTAAAGCATCGATGTGACTCCGTCGAATCGGAATCCGTCAAAGTTGTATTCCTCGAGCCAGAACTTGCAGTTCGACAAAAGGAAGTGAATGACTTCGTTTTTGCCATAATCAAAGCAAAGCGAATCCCATGCCGGATGTTCGCGTCTGTCATTGCCATGAAAGTATTGCGCAGGATCACCTGCAAGCAAACCAAGTCCTTCTTGTTCGTTTTTTACCGCATGCGAATGGACGATATCCATAATAACAGCTATCCCCAGCTTGTGGGCTTCGTCGATAAGAGCTTTTAACTCTTCGGGCGTACCAAAGCGCGACGATGCCGCAAAGAAACTAGATACATGGTAACCAAACGACCCGTAGTAGGGATGTTCTTGTATGGCCATGATCTGAATCGCGTTGTACCCGTCTTTGGCAATGCGTGGTAATACCTGGGTACGAAACTCGTTGTACGTACCTACCTTCTCCTGATTTGTCGCCATCCCAATGTGGCACTCATAGATCAGAAGCGGAGAGATTTGAGGTTTGAACTTTGTGTGTTTAAAATGGTAAGGTTGCTGTGGTTCCCATACTTGTGCAGAAAAGATTGCAGTTTCAGGGTCTTGTACTACCCTGCGAGCCCATGCCGGGATGCGTTCGCCGCTTCCTCCTTGCCATTCAATCATCATCTTGTAATGATCACCATGCTTAAGGGCATCATGTGGTAAATGAATCTCCCAAATTCCAAACTCTTTCTTGTTCAAGGCATACGATGACTCCTTTTGCCACTGGTTGAAATCTCCGATGAGGTAGATTGCTTCGGCATTGGGAGCCCACTCTCTGAATGTCCAACCGTCGGTGCTTCGATTGAGTCCGAAGTACATATATCCGGAAGCAAAATCAGAAAGCGTTTTTGAGCCATGTGAGAGTAACTCTTTTTCTTTGGTCAGCGTGTTGTTGTGGCGACCTTCAATTGCTTTTGCAAAAGGTTTTAACCATGGATCGCTCTCGATAAGTTTTAATGAACTCATACTGTATTTTGTCGTGGGAATTAATTCCTGAATTGCAAAAATAATCAATAAATTGAGATTCTACGCATATGGTAATGGAAGAGAAAGATATAAGCGGTTGAGAATGTTAAATATTGCGGAAAGTATAAACTATCCTTTTGTAATATTAAATTTTCAGTTAGTTTTAACTTTCATAAAACAGGGCTAAAGCTTTGTGAAACTCAAAAGAATAAATGTATGAGTAAGAAACTAAAAGGGCTTGTATTCTATATTATTACGATTCTGGTTTTAGGATTGGGTATGTGGTATATTGTGATGGTGGGCGAAGCTTTTCAGGGAGAAGAGGCTTCCGAATTGATAAATTCTGCGCCCAAAACATTGGTTGCGGCGTTTGATTTGTTTAAAACATCGCTGTTGCACCACATTCATGAGCCTTTAGCCATTTTGTTCTTGCAGATAGTTTCCATCTTGTTGGTGGCTCGTCTGTTTGGTTGGTTTTTTACACGAATAGGGCAACCTAGCGTAATTGCAGAGATCGTTGCCGGTATCTTCTTGGGCCCATCTATCTTGGGACGCTTCTTTCCCGAAGTTTCGGGCTTTTTATTTGCTCCCGAGTCGCTGGGTAATCTAACGATTCTAAGTCAGTTTGGCCTCGTTCTGTTTATGTTTGCCATCGGAATGGAGCTGGATATAACCGAAGTGCGCAAGCGATTGCGCGAGACGGTGCTGATCAGTCACACTTCTACCATTGTGCCTTTCTTTTTGGGAATGCTACTCGCATATTTCTTTTACGATGCATACGCTTATAAAAGTACGCCCTTTGTTTCCTTTGCTTTGTTTATCGGGGTTTCGATGAGTATTACCGCCTTTCCGGTGTTGGCTCGTATCATTCAGGAGAAGGGGATGACCAAGTCGCACTTAGGGACAATTACGCTGGCTAGTGCTGCAAATGGCGACGTTACAGCCTGGTGTTTGCTTGCTGTCGTAATTGCCATTGCGCAGGCGGGCTCCATGTTGAGTGCGCTTTATAATATATTCTTTTCCATCCTTTATATTGTGATTATGTTTATGGTCGTAAGACCGTTTCTTCGCATACTGGGCAACTTGTATCACAACAAGGAGGTTTTGAACAAGGGGATGGTTGCTTCGATCTTTATGGTATTGATCATTTCTGCTTACTTCACCGAAATCTTAGGATTGCACGCTTTGTTTGGTGCATTTATTGCGGGGGTAGTGATGCCTTCGAACGTCGAATTTAGAAAGATCATGACAGAAAAGGTCGAAGATGTCTCGCTCTCGTTACTGTTGCCTTTGTTCTTCGTTTCTACCGGATTACGTACCGATCTGGGTTTGCTCAATGAACCGAGTCTTATCGGCATGTGTTTGTTGGTAATCTTTGTGGCCATTGTAGGAAAGTTTGGCGGTGCAGCCATTTCGGCGCGCGTAGTAGGGGAGAACTGGAAGAACAGTTTCTACATTGGCGCTTTTATGAATACGCGCGGGCTTATGGAGCTGGTAGTGCTTACCATCGGTTACGAAATGGGAATTCTAACTCCTCCTATCTTTGTAATGCTGGTGTTGATGACGCTGGTAACCACCTTTATGACAAGTCCGCTGGTTTCACTGATTGATATCATATACAAAGCACGAGAAAAACGTAAAATGCATGTATCGAAACTATTCCACAAGGTGGGAGGTGTCAAGGTATTGCTTTCGTTCGGACGTGCTAAAAACGGAAAGGTGCTACTCGAGGTAGCCACCCGATTGTTCTATAGTGTGCGAAAAGATACCTCTATCACTGCACTTCACCTTACGGTAGGAAC
>DLYT01000005.1:0-2793 GCA_003447595.1 Porphyromonadaceae bacterium | reverse complement strand
AAGGAGATGAGTGTAGATTTACATACCAAATATGGCGTATCTAATAACGCCGGACAAGAGATTGTGGATATGGTGAATGGCGAAGGCTATGATTTCTTGCTGGTAGGAGCCGGTATCTCGATGTCTAACGTTCCGTCGGATATGGAAGTAACGCGTCAAAAGAATCAATTGATGCATATGTTCGGCGCCTTGAAACCCAAAGAGTCTTGGTTTTATCCGGGCGATTTATTGAAAGACAAGACGAAGATGTTTATCAAGCAGACTCAGTGTACAGTGGGGGTTTTTGTAAACAGAGGGTTTAGTTCGATCGCTACGGTTTTGATGATTGTAGATGAACCGCGTGATATGTTCATGCTCGACTATGCCAAGTCGCTTGCGGCATCCAGCATGGCTTCGGTGTTAGTTGTAAGTAGTTTGCCCGAAACGGAAGTCAATCAGCATGTGTATTCGGTATTGCGTCAACTTGAAAACGAAGAGGCTCGTTTCCGCTTCGTAAACATCACGCTTACCGAAGCATTTAAACGTCCGAATGCACTCATGGTAATCAGTTACGAGGCTTGGAACAAGCTTTCCGAAACGGAGAATGTAGCTTTGCAAGAAATGCCGTCTACATTGATTATCAGTAAGAAGAATAGTTGATTTAGTAGCTTTTTGAGAAACAAAAGGGCATAATGCAAACTTTTTTCATTCAATTCTGTTTGATAACTGAAAATAGTTTATAACTTTGCCGCAAATAAAACAAAGAAAGTAGATACGTTATGTATACACAAATGGTAAATAGATTTTGGTGGTGGCACTTACAACTCTTAGAGATGTGAGGAAGTCGACCTGTCTATATACCTAGAAGATATAAGAACTGAATTAAAAGGTCTGTCGTAACTCACGACAGGCCTTTTTTCGTTTTATCCCATTCAAAAATTAAAAAAACAAAAAATATACGATTATGAGCAAGTACAATGTAAACGCAGAAGGTTATTACGGTGAGTTTGGTGGAGCATATATCCCGGAAGTGCTAAACCAATGTGTAGAGGATTTGAAAAACAGATACTTGAAAGAGTTGGCAGATCCTTCATTCCAAGAAGAGTTTCATCAATTACTTCGTGATTATGTAGGACGTCCTAGTCCGCTTTACTATGCAAACCGTCTTTCAGAACTTTACGGCTGCAAGATTTACTTGAAAAGAGAAGACCTTAACCACACAGGTGCACACAAAATCAACAATACCATCGGTCAGATCTTGATGGCTAAGCGTATGGGTAAAAAGCGTATTATCGCAGAAACAGGCGCAGGTCAGCACGGTGTTGCAACGGCTACGGTTTGTGCGTTGATGGGCCTTGAATGTATTGTTTACATGGGTAAAACCGACGTAGAACGTCAGCACATCAATGTACAGAAAATGCAGATGTTGGGAGCGAAAGTTGTTGCCGCAACATCGGGAAGTATGACGTTGAAAGATGCAACCAACGAGGCGATCAGAGACTGGTGTTGTAATCCCGAAGATACATTCTATATCATCGGTTCGGTTGTAGGGCCTCACCCTTATCCGGATATGGTTGCCAAACTTCAATCAATCATTAGCGAAGAGATCAAAAAGCAATTGAAAGAGAAAGAAGGCAGAGAGAATCCAGATTACTTGATCGCTTGTATTGGTGGTGGTAGTAATGCTGCCGGAACAATTTATCACTTCCTTGACGATGAGGATGTAGAGATTTTACTTGCCGAAGCCGGTGGCCTAGGTGTTGAAACCGGGCATACTGCCGCAACTATTCAATTGGGTAAAATCGGTGTACTTCACGGAAGTAAGACATTGGTAATGCAAGATGAGAACGGACAAGTGGTTGAGCCTTATTCGATTTCTGCCGGACTTGATTATCCGGGCATCGGACCTATGTATGCGCACCTTGCTCACACCGGACGTGTTCGCGTATTGGCAGTTAATGACGAGGAAGCATTGGATGCCGCATTTGAACTTACACGTATAGAAGGTATTATTCCGGCTTTGGAATCATCACATGCTTTGGCTGTATTGAAACGTAAAGAATTTGCACCGGATGATGTGGTGGTTCTTACGGTTTCGGGCCGTGGTGATAAAGATATGGAAACGTATGTTGCAGCAATGCAAAAGCGTTCGATGAAGTAAAACAACATTAGAATTGTGGGTATGAAAGTCAATATAAAATCACATAGCAAGAAGCTACTTGCCGATTTGCAAACGCCGGTTTCAATTTATCTAAAGCTGCGCGACTTGTTTCCGGAGTCGGCCTTGCTTGAAAGTTCTGATTCACGCGGACACGAAAATAGTTATTCGCTGATCGGAATTGAACCCCGAGCTTTCTTTAAGCTTGAAAACAATCAAGTAACAGAGCACTACTCTGAAGAAACAGAGATTGTTTACACGGTTGAAGAAAACTTGTCTCTTACAAACTGCTTAAATAAGTTTATCGGCAGATTTAAAGTTGAAAGTGAACATGATATCGCTTTTGAAGCAAACGGGTTCTTTGGCTTTACTTCCTACAATTCTACACGTTATTTCGAAACGTCACTACCTCAGAATCCGAAGAAAAGCGAACTGGCGATTCCGGATATGTACTATATCTTCTATCGTTTTGTGTTGGTGATCGATCATTATAAAAATGAGCTTACCATCATCGAGAATGTAGAAGAAGGGGAAGCTTCGCGCATGGAAGAGATCGAAACGTTGCTGATGTGTCGCAATTTTGCATCGTATGGTTTTTCTGTAAAAGGCGAAGAATACTCTACCATCGATGGCGAGAAATACAAAGAGATGGTGCG